>CAMDSO010000068.1 GCA_945906935.1 Bordetella parapertussis | reverse complement strand
GCGACCGCCGGCGCAATCCCGGCAGCTACAAAAACAACGGCTACGCTGCGCACGCCGCGCTGGGAATCCTTCTTCATTAAACCTCAGTTCCTTAGCAAGATCAGCCGTTCCCCGACTAGGCCGGGACTTTGGCCGAACGCTCGGGCACCGCATACACATCGGTGATGGTGCGCAGCCCTTTGAACTCGACGATGTTGCCGCAGCCATCACGCGCCAGCATCAACATCTGCTCGCGCACCGTGCCGGGCTGGCGAATTTCCGGCTTCTCCAGAAAATCAACGCCGGCTTCAACCATCGCCTTTTCAATTTTCTGGAATTGCTCCAGCGGCACCACTGCGCCGAAATGGTGTATCGGCGTCACCCCGCGCGCGACCTTGCCACCGTCTTCGCCATAGACATCCTTGGGCGACAAATGCGCGACGATATGGTGACCGAAAAAATTAAAATCGGCGCGACCCGGCATGTCACGACCTTCGGTGCAGCCGAGAATTTCGCCATAGAACTTGCGCGCCTGGGGCAGATCATCAACGGCGAACGAAAAATGAAACAGCGTGGTAATCGGGGTAGCGCTCATGGGCTTTAACTCCGGTGTTTGCAAAGGCTGGCGATGCTACACGCGGGACGCAGCCCGCGCAATGCAAGCGCCGCGGACATGCTCACGCAGAATCACAACGTTTTATTCGGGGCGGATATTGGCGTCGCGGATGACCTTGCCGAGCCGCGCCAGATCGTTCTTGATCAGCGCCGCGAACACCTCCTGCGTGCTGCCAACGGTTTCAAAGCCGGCCGCACTCAAACGCTCGCGGGTCTCCGGCAACAGGCTGATGCGTACGATTTCGGCCTGCACCTGCGCGACGATCTCCGGCGGCGTAGCCTGCGGCAATAACACGCCGGTCCATGAATCCGCCTCGTAGCCTTTCAAGCCCTGCTCGGCGATGGTCGGAATATCGCTGGTGGCGGCAGTGCGTTTGCTGCCGGTGGTACCCAGCATGCGCAGACGACCGTTGCGATGATAGGGCAGCGATTGCGCCACGCCAGTGACTGCAATCGGCACCTGTCCGGCCATCACATCGTTGAAGGCCGGAGTGATGCCCTTGTAAGCAAGATGCACCAGCTTGATGCCACTCATCGCCTGCAGCAGCTCCATCGGAATATGTTGTGCGCTGCCGACCCCGCCCGACGCGTAGTTCAATTCGCCGGGACGTTTTTTCGCCAGCGCGATCAGCTCCTGCACGCCTTTGGCCGGAAACGACGGGTGCACGATCAGGCAGTTGCCGATCGTCGCCGTCAGCGAGACCGCCACATAATCACGCAGCGGGTCATAAGGCAGCTTGGGATAGAGGCCGGGATTAATGGCGAGCGTGGCGATGTTACCCATGCCGAGGGTGTAACCGTCGGGCACGGCGCGCGCGATGGCTTCCATGCCGATGATGCCGTTAGCACCCGTGCGGTTGTCGACAATCACCTGCTGCCCCCAGTTCTCGCTCATGCGCTGCGCGTAGAGGCGGGCGAGGACATCGACCGCGCTGCCGGCGGCAAACGGCAACACCACCCGCACCGCACGCACCGGATATTTCTGCTGCGCAAACGCCGCCGACGACAACACCGCAGCCAGCACCGCCACACACCCTGTCATGCGCTTCATAGGAGCCTCCTCGATGGTTATATTTGGTGCATGCTATCAGTAAACCTCACCGCCCCGGTGCGTGGGTTTTTGCGCCGCCATCTGCCGCCAAACCGGCTAGACTCAGCACGCCGCCGCCCGCCATTGACAGGAAACGCCCCTATGCAGACCACCACCACGCCATTGCGGCTGGTACTCGACACCAATGTCTGGCTCGACTGGCTGGCCTTCGATGACGCCACCATCGCCCCCATCAAGCGCGCGCAGGCGGCTGGCGCGATCGAAATCTTTTCGGATGAGGCCTGCACGCGTGAACTCATTGCGGTGCTCAATTACGATTTGGGCAAGCGGTCGCTCGATGCTGAAAAACAGAAAGCCTGCGTCGCAGAATTTCAACGGCTGGTGCGCCCCCACCCCAACCCTCCCCCGCTGCGCAGGGGCGGGAGCGAATCAGCGGCAACGCCACTACCTAAATGCCGCGACCCCGACGATCAGAAATTTCTCGAACTCGCGCGCGACTGCGACGCGGATTATCTGGTGACCAAAGACAAGGCGCTGCTAATCCTCGCACGGCGCAAAACGCGGCCACCGCCTTGTCGGATTGTCACACCACCAGAGATGGGGGCAATACTGACGGCGCGCAGTCCAGAGTAATGCCAGCTGTTACAGGATAACTTCCTCATTGGATACCCGGTCGCTGCACAGAGCCGCACAATACGCTACGCTGCTAGCACCTGAAGCTGCGCCGGTTACATAAAATGAACGGGATACCTCCCTAACCAATCGATCAGCTCATGTACACCCCCGCCCATTTCGCCATCACAGAGACCGATGCCCTGCACCGCATCATACGCACGCATCCGCTGGGTATTTTGGTCACCCCAACGGCGGGCGGTATGGACGCTAACCACCTGCCGTTTGATTTCGAGCCAACGATCGGACCACTCGGTTTACTGAGCGCGCATGTCGCGCGCGCCAATCCACTGTGGCAGCACTACCGTGACGGTGCGCAGGTAATGGTTATTTTTCGCGGCAATGAAAGCTATATCTCGCCTAACTGGTATCCGAGCAAACAGGAAACGCATCAACAGGTGCCGACCTGGAACTATGAAGTGGTACACGCGCATGGCCGGCTCACCGTTCACGACGACGAAAAGTTTGTTCGCGGCATGGTCGCCCGCCTCACGCGCACGCATGAAGCGCGAGAACCCCAACCCTGGAAGATGGGCGATTCCGCACCCGCATATATCGATGGCATGCTCAAGGCGATCGTCGGCCTGCAAATAGCCATTGAACGGATCGAAGGCAAAGCCAAGCTGAGTCAGAACCGTGAACCACGCGACCGGCTCGGTGCGGCCGACATGCTTACCGAGCGTGGCAAAACCGAACTGGCAAAATTGATGCGCGGCGCTGAGTGACTTGCGAATGCGGCACGCCTAACGGCTCAGACCACTTCAACACACCCAAGCTGCGTGACTATGTTCAGCCCCCAAGTAACGAGCCACTGCGAACGCGAACAAAGCGCTATTGATTTGACGCGTTATACGTCGTGCTCTCACAAAGCCCAGTATCAGGCTATGCGTTGCAGGAGCCCTCGCGATGACAAACACTGACTTCCCCGACCGCCGCTACCTGAGCAACACCCACGAATTACGCGAACGCTGCTCATCCGTAACGCAATCGACCTGCGCCCCGCCGTAGACATTGCGCTCGGACATATTAAGGGCAGCACGCCGATCGCACTGAAGTCGCCGGGTTATCCGAACATCAAAAACTATGTCGGCGCCTGGGGCGAGTGGGGCAACCGTGATGATTCGGTGCTCGTGATTGCGGAACCGGGAAAATAACTCACAACCCGGCTCCTGCCTGCGCAATCAGAACATGTCCTATTTACCGCTTTCCTATCTGCATCTCTGCACCGTTGCGCCCGCCTTCATGCTGGCCACTCTTCTCATGCTGCGCCGAAAAGGCACGCCTAGCCACAAACTGCTGGGCAAAGTGTTTGTGTGCCTGATCCTGTTTTCTGCGATCACCACGCTGTTCATGCCGGCGGAGGTCGGGCCGCGATTCTTCGGCCATTTCGGTTTCATTCACCTGCTGAGCCTGAACGTCGTGGTCTGCGCCATCGTTGCGGTTCGGGCGGCACGCCGTGGCGATATCAAAACGCACAAAACCAACATGATCGGCATCTATGTGTTCGGCTTTTTTGTTGCTGGTGGCTTTGCCTTCATGCCAGGCCGACTGCTGCACAAATGGCTGTTTGAATAAGCGGTAGGACAGCGCCGCTCAATTCTGCCGGTTAAACCCGCCGAACTGTTCGTAATACACCGGCCCGTAAGGATCGAGCGTCGCCTCGACCGCAGCGTCCGGCGCACCATAGACCGACATGCGCGTGATGCCGGCCAGCAGCGTGAAGCGCCGCGAAAAATTGCCGTCCCAGCTCGCCATGTGATCCATCACCGCGGCGCAATTGCGATAGCGCACATAGATGTGGCAAACACGGCCATCGGCGCTGATGTGCCATTCGTAATTGAGGGTGCCGGGTTCGCGGCTGGCGGCGGCGACCATTTCGGTCATCAGCACGCGGAAGCTGTCGAGCCCGCCGGCATACACATCGAGTTCAAGCACCCAGTAGATATTTTCAGTCATGCGTTTTCCAAAAGCGCTTATCAGCAGGTCCCTGCCCCCGAAACGCGGGGGCAGGACAGGATGGGGGCGCAACCTGAATCGCCCGAGTGATTAAATTTTAACGCGCCGAGTAGTGACTTGACCCTGCTTACGATAACGACATACGCTGCAATGACTCCATTACTTCGAATGACCGTTGCGACAGCGTACTGCACAACATCACGCGATATCACTCAGAAAGGCGGCAACCGCCACCGAACGGCATTTGTGGCGCTATCTGCGCGACCGGCAACTGGCAGGATTTCGCTTTCGACGCCAGGTGCCGATCGGTAATTACATCGCTGATTTTGCCTGCCTCGATGCGAAGCTCGTGATTGAGGTGGATGGCGGGCAGCATCTTGCACAACGTGCCTATGATGCGCACCGGGATGCTGAACTCGTCGAACGCGGCTATCAGGTACTGCGTTTTTGGGACAACGATGTTTTATTAAATATCGAGTCGGTACTGGTGGTGATTTTGCAGGCGCTGGAGCGCCCCCATCCTGTCCTTCCCCCGTGAACGGGGGCAGGGACCTGCTAGCCCGGCCTGTGATTCGAGCACAGAAACCTGCTGGGTCGGTCTGTGATCACGGCACCAAACATACCAACCAGGCCCGTGATGCGGCACCAGCAATCTGCCAGCCAAATGGATATTAAGGGTAATTAGTATGTCCCCTCCCCTGCGCAGCGGGGGAGGGCCAGGGTGGGGGCGTTTGCCACAACTATACCGGCAACACCTGCTCTCGCCTCGATTCTGGCGGACGAACACGTTACCGGGGAGGTCGGCCGTTTGCGGATAGGACACCGGGCAATCACTCCCGCCCCGCATCGCTGCGCGAACGCCGTGTCGCGATTACTTCGCCTGTAAATGAGGGCACGAACCTGCTAAATCAGCACACGGAAAAATTAAATCTCCCAGACTCGAACGGTGGAGGGGCGTCCGCCAATCAATCCGCCTTAATCCCCGCCGACTGAATCACCTGTGCCCACGCCGCGGATTCTGCTTTGAGTTCGGTGGCAAACGCTTCGGGGCTGGCGCTGGTTTCGATTTCGAGGCCCTGACGCGCGAGGGCTTCCTGCACGTCGGCGAGTTTCAGTGCGCGCAGCGCTTCGTCATAAAGACGCATGACCACGGGGCGCGGCGTTTTCGCCGGCAGTAGAAACGCGTACCACGAGGTGACGTTAAAGCCGGCGAAGCCGGACTCAGCCAGCGTTGGAATATCGGGCATCACGGATGAACGCTTAAGCCCGGTGAGTGCGAGCGCGCGCAAGCGCCCCGCTTTGACCTGCGGCAGTGTAGCCACCACGCTGCCGAACACCACCTGCACTTCACCGGCAAGTCCCGCCGCCGCAGCCGGTCCGCCGCCTTTATAGGGCACATGCACCATATTCACACCGGTGCGGAACTTGAACATCTCGGCCGCCAGATGTAGCGGGCTGCCGATGCCGGCCGAGGAATAATTGAGTTTGCCCGGCTGCGCCTTGGCCAGCGCGATGAAATCTTTCAGCGTCTGCGCCGGCACCGACGGATGCAGCACCAGCACGTATTGTCCGCCGGCGAGTTTGGTCACCGGCTGCAGATCACGCAGCACATTAAACGGCAGTTTGTAGAGCGCCGGGTTGGCGGCAAGCGCCGTGTTAAAGCCAAGCAGCACCGAATAGCCATCGGGCTGCGCGGTGGCGACGACCTCGCTGGCCATGTTGCCGCCGGCACCGCCGCGGTTATCCACCACCCAGGTCTGGCCCATGCGCTCGGTGAGTCTGGGCGTGATGATGCGCGCCATCGCATCGGCACCGCCGCCCGGTGGAAAGGGCACCAGCAAGCGGACCGGCTTGGCGGGGTAATCATTCGACGCCGCGTGAGTAACGCCGGCTGCTAGCGCCGCCACAAACAACAAGGTGGCGGTCAACACAAAGCGGGGCGCCTTGCAGCACATCAGACTAGTAATCAAGTTTTCCCTCGTAGAGCGTCAGCGGCGGATATGCCAGTGGATCAATCATGACGTCGAGTACCGTGGTGACCCCGGCGTTCATCGCCCGCAGCAGCGCCGGTGCAAAATCACCTGGCTGCTCAATGCGCTCGCCGGCGCAACCACAGGCGCGCGCAATCGCCGCGTGATCAACCGGCGAGAGTGCGCAAGCATCGGTGTGCGCGCCGTATTGCACCTCTTCAGCATGTTGTTGGTAACCGAGTATCTGGTTGTTAAGCAAGATCACCGTGACGACGATGCCCAACCGCTTCGCGCTTTCGAGTTCGGCCCAGACATGCGCAAAGCCGCCGTCGCCGGTAACACAAAAAACCGGCGCATTTGGCATGGCGAGCTTGGCGCCCAGCGCCGCCGGAAAGCCCCAGCCAAGGCCGGCCAGTCCGCGTCCGGCGAGAAAGCGCATGCCGGGGCGGCGCGCGCACAGGTAATTGGCACACCAGATCGGCGCATAGCTCGCGTCCGACACCACCACGGCATCATCGCTCAACACGGCGTCGAGTTCGTGCATCAAACGTTCGGGGCGTATCGGCACGGCGTCTGAATGCAAACGCGGTGCGGCAGCGGCGGCGGCGCGTTGATGCGCGGCGGCGATCATCTGCTCGACACCGGGGCGGGCGGCGCAACGTGTCGCCTGATCAATACCGGCGACGGCGCGGCCGAGTGTGGCGAGTGTCAGTTTGGCGTCACCGTTCAGACGCAGCGCTTCATAGTTGCGGCCGATCTCCTGGCTGTCGATATCGATATGAATATAGCGGGCGGTGGCTGGAAACAGCGTCCAGGAATCGGTGCCGTTTTGATTGGTGCGGTCGCCGACAAAGAGCACCACGTCGGCGCTGTCGATCAGCGCGCGCAGCTGTTGCGTGCGACTGCCCGCGCCCATGAAATATCCGATCACCCCCGCCGACAACGGATGCTGCTCGTCGACCGCGCCCTTGCCCATCACCGTGGTGGCCACTGGAATACCAGCGGCCTCCTGTAACTGCGCGAGTTCGGCCTGCGCACCCGAGATATGCACGCCGCCACCGGCGACGATCAAGGGGTTGCGGGCGGTCGCTAACAGCAACGCAGCCTGCGCAATTTTGGCCGGATCGGCCAGCGTGCGATCGAGCGGATAGCGGCCCAGATTGTCACGCCGTGTCGACGCACCGAGCGCACCAGCCGCCTCGACCAGCAGATCCTGCGGCAACAGTAACACCGCCGGGCCGGGGCGTCCGCTGGCCGCCACCGTGAATGCCATATCGATGTAATCGTCAATGCGCGACAACTGCGGCACGCGCCGCACCCACTTGCTGCAAGCGCGAAACAGCTCGGGATGATCGAGATCCTGAAACGCGTTCTTGTCGGTTTGCGTGCGCCGTACATCCTGCACCAGTGCCACCACCGGAATCGATGCTTTCAAGGCTTCGGCGAGACCCGCCACCAACAGCGCCGCCGCCGGTCCGTTCTGCGAAGTCACCACCGCCACGCGGCCGGAGGCGCGCGCATAACCATCGGCCATCGCCGCACCGGCGTTTTCTTCACGGTAAGCGATCTGGCGGATGCCGAATTCGGGGGTGACCAGATAGAGCGCCGAAGGCAGGCTCTGACCAAACATCAGTTCGACACCGTGACGCTGCAGGGCGCGCGCCACGATATGCGCGCCGCACGGTAGCGGCAGTGTGTGGCCGGGGGCGGCCGTGCGATCGGGGGTCTGGTGCATGCGCAAACTCCGGCGTGGGGAAGGCGTAATGTTCTCACATCGTGACACCGTGTGAAGCCGTGCGACGCCGCGTGGGGGTTGCGCTATTCCGGCACCAGCCAGCTGACCCGCCACGGCGGCACGCGACCGTTGGCCAGCAGCGGTTGCGTCCAGCCGGCGATCGCCTGCGCCACCGCCTCAAAACCAAACGGCGGATTGACGACGATCATGCCGCAACCGCGCATGCCAAGCGTCCATTCTTCGCCAAACACATTGATTTCGATCTGCAGGACTTTGCGGATGCCAGTGGCTTCAATGCTGCGTTCAAAGGAACGCATCGACGCCGGGTCCATCAGCGGATACCACAGCGCATAGACACCGTTGGCGAATTTGCGCTGACCGAGAATCAGC
Source organism: Bordetella parapertussis (assembly GCA_945906935.1). Taxonomy (GTDB): domain Bacteria; phylum Pseudomonadota; class Gammaproteobacteria; order Burkholderiales; family SG8-41; genus PALSA-1004. The sequence continues at coordinate 15,452 of CAMDSO010000068.1, read as the reverse complement.
GCATCGGTGAGCCGTTTGAATTCGCGTGCGCGGTCGAACGACGAATCGATAAAGATCAGGCCGCGGCGTTCTTTCGGTGGTAGATGCGCGTTCAAGCCCATATAACCGTCGGCCAGTTCAACCGTCACCTGGCGGTCACGCGTATAGAGCACCGCGAGTTCTTCGCTGTCCTTCGGGTTGAGTTCGGTCAGCACCATGCGATCCTGCGCACGGATCAGGCGGCGCACGATCGCCGGCGAACCCGGATAAAAGCGTAGCGTGCCGCCGGGGTTTTCCACCTGCAGGGCATCGAAGTAGGGCTGCATCTCGGGCGGCACATCGTCGCGCCCCCAGACCCGCACCACGCCGTCTTTATGCTCGGCGTTCTTGCGCGCCCATTCATGCAGCAAATCATATTGGCCGATACCGGCGTGGGTATCGAGATAAAAGAACGGTTTGTCCTTGCGCGTCATGCCGAGCACCAGCTGGGCGAGCAGTGCATGCTTGAAAACATCGGCGAAGTTGCCGGCGTGAAATTGATGTCGGTAGGCGAGCATTCCGGGCTTAAGACGTAAGGTGAAAAGTGATCAGCGCAACCACGCCGGCTATTTAACGCCGTACTTGGCGCGGTAATGCTGGGCGAGAACCTGACGCGTCTGCTGATTGAGCTTGGGGTTGCGCGATGGGTGCGGCGTAGCGCGCGATGTAGCGGGTGCCGAGGGCTTGCGCGGCAGGGCCGCTTTGGGTGGCGTTTTATTGGTCATGATGAAGGGGCGAAGCATACTGCAATCCGGCTCCACGCAGAAATGTTAAACGGATTTTTCCCATGGATTAAACCGTGTTCCATGCCTGCCTGCACCCCCATGTCTATCGCGCTGGCTGCGCCGTGCGCTTCAACTCCAGCCGCCGCGCAACGCGCTGCAAACGGCGCAGCAGGTGGTTTTCAATGAGGACTCCGGGCATTGCGCAGGCCTTGCTAGGCCTGCAACCAGTCTAGCGCGGCGGTAACGCCATACCCCGCATGCTAGACTGCAAATACTGCTCTGCATCATCATTTGACGGGCCAACCAATGACCACACTTTTTACGCGCCTGCATTTGTTGTGCAGCCTTGCGCTGATCACGCTGGTTACACTGACCGGCTGCACACCGGCCCCCGAACAACCCGTGCTGCGCATCATCGCCATCGACCCCGGCAGCGAAGCGGTGCTCGGTGTGCAACAGCGTTTTTATATCCAGTTCGCGGTGAACGCGAAGGTAGCGCTGACGGTAACGGTCGATCCATATTTTCAGCGCGAAGCGCTGTCGGCGAATCTCGCCACCAGCGCACCGGTGACGCTGCCCGCCGACGGCGGCACGGCGGTCGCACATCTGTTGTTCTGGGGTGATTACGCCACGCGCGTTGATGAAATACGTCTTGTCGCACGCGTGCCGGGACAACGCGACGTGCACACCGAACTGGCGGTGCCGGTCAAACTGTCATGGGTGACAAGAGAGGTCGCTCCACGCCCGGCGCCAACGTGGGCTGCGAATACACAAAAAACCGACGCTGATGTGCCGGCAAAAATCGACGCGCGCAGCCAGTGGCAGGCGTTTGGCGCGGTGATCATCGCCATCGCCATTGGCGGTTTTGGGTCGCGCTGGTTGCGCAAGCGCCGCGCCGCGCGGCGCAGCCGGCACGACGAGGCGGGCTGATTTTTGTCACATTCTGTCGGCAGTGCCGGGTTTAGAATATTGCTTTAAATCTTCGGACCCCTACCCCCATGAATATTGCCGATCTGCGTGAGGAATACCGGCGTGCAAGTCTCGATGAAACCGCGGTCACCCACGACCCTTTCGAACAATTCACGCGCTGGTTCGAGGAGGCGGTGAAATCCGAGCACCCTGCACTCAATGCCATGACACTGGCTACCGTTTCGGCCGAGGGTAGACCGTCGGCGCGCATCGTGCTGCTCAAGGGCGTTGATCACGGCGGCTTTGTTTTCTATACCAATTACAAATCGCGCAAAGGTCGCGAGTTGACGGCCAATCCAGCCGCCTCGCTGGTGATGTTCTGGCATCAACTCGAACGCGAGGTACGCGTTGACGGTCGCGTCAAAAAAATCACCGCCGCCGAATCGGATGCTTACTTCTCCAGCCGTCCGCTTGGCAGCCGCCACGCCGCCATCGCCAGCCCGCAAAGCGAAGTGGTGCCGGATCGAGCCATGCTGGAAGCACGTTTTGCCGAAGCCACCCTCACGGGTGAGCAGCCGGCGCGACCCGCGCATTGGGGTGGCTATGTTTTGGTCCCAGACGCCATTGAATTCTGGCAAGGACGGCCCAACCGGCTGCACGATCGCGTGCTCTACAGCCGCAAAGCGCGCACCTGGAAGATCGAACGCCTCGCCCCTTGAGCCGCCAGGGTAGTAGCACTCAAGACCACACACGCGGCTGGTTTGAAACCACCCTCGCCTGGTATTTCGTCAGTGTCTGGGGCTCGGGATTTCTCGCCACCAAGATCGGCCTGCATTACGCCGCGCCGTTCACCTTTCTGACGCTGCGTTTCATATTCGGCATCGCCTGCCTGCTGCCGGTGGTGCTATGGACGCGCGCGCCGCTGCCCGCCACCGGACGCGACTGGATGCACGTCATCATCGCCGGTTTGTTAATGCATGCGCTGCATCTGGGCGGCAGTCACTATTCGCAATATCTTGGCATCTCCGCCGGCATCGTCGCCGTGCTGTTGTCAGTACAACCCGTACTGACTGCGCTGATCGCTTCGCGCTGGATGGACGAGCGGCTCGCACCACGCCAATGGGCGGGCGTGATGCTGGGCTTTGCCGGCGTCGTTCTAATCGTCTGGCACAAGACCGCGGTGAGCGAAATCACCGCCGGCGGTTTGGCCGCCGTAATCGTCTCGCTTGCCGGTGTCACGGCCGGCACCCTCTACACGCGCGCGTTCTGCCCGCGCGTCGATCTGCGCTCGGCGGCACTCGTGCAATTCGCGGTGACTGGCGCCGTGCTCGCACCGCTAGCCTGGGGCGTCGAGGGCTTTGCTGTGACCTGGGCGTGGCCGCTGTTGGCCGCCATTGTGTTTCTGGTGATCGGTGCATCAATCCTTGCGGTCAATGCATTGCACACACTGATGCGGCTTGACGCCGCCACACGCGTGACCAGTCTGTTATATCTGACACCGATCTTCGCCGTGGTGCTCGAATACCTGATGTTCGACATCGTTCCTGGCACCCTCTTGATGACTGGCATCGCCGTGACCTGCGCGGGTGTCGCCATGGTGACAACGTCGCGGCGCGACTGAAGACGCGTAAAATGGCGGTGCGCCACGAACATCATCCGGTGTTTGAGTGATGCGCGTGCAGCGCAGCCGGCCGACTCAATCTTGAAACTCATCCTCACCCGCGTCATCCTGCCCACCGTTCTTTTGCACTTCGCATTCTCGGGCTGCCGCGTCAATCTTTCACTCACCGCACTCAGCCTTGACGCCTCACCAGTGACCGTCGGTGCGATCGCCTCCATGCTGGCCCTGCTGCCGATGTTTTTTGCAGTCAGCGCCGGGCGCATCATCGACCGCATCGGCCCGCGCAATCCGATGCTGCTCGGCGCCGTGCTGGAACTCTGCGGCCTGACCCTGGGTTACATCTTTCCAAGCCTGGAGATGCTATTTGTGGTGAGCGCACTCGCCGGCTCGGGCTTTATGCTGTTTCACATCGCCATCAACCATGCCACCGGGGCGCTCGGCACGCCCGACGATCGCATGAAAAATTTCAGCATCCTCGCGCTGGGTTTTTCTACCGCCAATTTTCTCGGCCCCACCGCCGCCGGCTTTGCCATCGACATAATCGGCAACCGCAACACGTTTCTGATGCTGGCGTGCAGCGCTGCCGCCTCGCTGGTGGTGATTGCCACCATCGGCGTGCGCACGCCGCCCTCACGGCACGCCGACAGTCACAGCGGCAAGCGGCGCATCGTCGATTTGCTGCGCATCCCGCGACTCAGAAAAGTGCTGATCTTCAGCTCGCTGTTGTCGATGGCGTGGGACATGTTCACCTTTCTGGTGCCGATCTACGGCATTCAAATTGGTCTCTCGGCCTCGCAGATCGGCATGATCCTTGGCGCCTTCGGCTCGGCGATCTTCACGGTACGCGTGCTGCTGCCGCTGGTGGTCAAGCGCATCGGACCATGGGGCATGCTGACCGTCGCCATGGTGGCCACGGGCGTCATGCTATTTGTGTTCCCGTTTTTTCAATTGCTGCCGGTGTTAATGGTGATCGCCTTCCTGCTGGGCATCGGGCTGGGCGGCGCCCAACCGATGATCATGTCGCTGGTGACGACACACGCGCCAGCCGACAGGGTCGGCGAGGCTGTAGGTTTGCGCACACTGTTGCTCAACGCCAGTCAGACCGTCATTCCACTGCTGTTCGGTGCACTGGGCGCCGCCTTCGGCATCGCCCCGGTGTTCTGGGTCATGGGGGTGGTCATGACCGGCGGCGGCTACCTCCTTGGCCGACCGGCAAAAAATGCCGCCGCACAGGAACCCCGCTGAAAACGTGCGGTCATAAGCGGCAGGTAGAATTATGTTGGAACAAAACTTGAATTCAGCGCAGACGCCCACATTTATCAAAGCCGAGGAGGCAACACACAATGAAACGTATCGTTCTGTTTCTGGTTACCAATCTGGCCATCATGCTGGTGCTATCGGTCACCCTGCGCATGCTCGGGGTCGATCGCTTCATGAGCGCCAACGGGCTCAACGTCGGCATGCTGCTGATATTTTCGCTGGTGGTTGGTTTTGGCGGCTCGTTCATTTCGCTGCTGATGTCCAAGCCGATTGCCAAATGGTCGACCGGCGCGCAGCTCATCAACGGCAGCGAAGGCCCGGAGCAACGCTGGCTGGTGGACACCGTGCAGCGGCTGGCGCAGCGCGCCGGCATCGGCATGCCGGAGGTTGCGTTCTATGAAGGCGAACCCAACGCATTTGCCACCGGTGCATTTCGGGATTCCGCCCTGGTGGCGGTATCGACCGGCCTGCTGCAATCGATGACGCGCGAGGAAGTTGAAGCAGTGCTCGGACACGAAGTCGCGCACATTGCCAACGGCGACATGGTGACGCTAACCCTGATCCAGGGCGTGGTGAATACCTTCGTGGTGTTTCTGGCGCGCGTGGTCGGTTATATCGTCGACCGCGTGATACTGAAGAACGAACGCGACGTCGGCATCGGTTACTACGTCACCGTATTCGCCTGCGAAATCATGTTCTCGGTGCTCGCCTCCATTATCGTCGCCTGGTTCTCGCGCCAGCGTGAATTCCGCGCCGATGCGGGCTCAGCCAACCTTTTAGGCAACGGCCGGCCGATGATCAACGCACTGGCCCGTCTGGGCGGGCTGCAACCAGGGGCGTTGCCGCAAGCGGTAGCCTCGGCGGGCATCACCAACGTGCCGGGCTTCATGGCCTTGTTCTCGACGCACCCGCCGGTGGAACAACGCATCGCCGCCCTGCAATCACGCCAGTAAGCAATTCGGACGTATCAAAACAAGGGCCGCTACTGCAGTGCAGTAGCGGCCCTTGTTTTTTACCTTCGCTTTTCTGCGACCGGCACCAGAGGGTGCAGGTCGGGAAGAATTACGACAGGTGATTGCTGACCAACTTGGTCATGTCGAACATCGACACTTGTTTCTTGCCACCGAAGACAGGCTTGAGTTTGTCATCAGCATTGATGTTACGACGGTTCTTCGCGTCTTGCAGATCATGCTTCTTGATGTAAGCCCACAATTTCTTCGTGACTTCCGTGCGCGGAAACGGACCTGCGCCAATCACTGCAGCGAGTTCTGCAGAGATTTTCATCGGCTTCATAAACGCTGCGCTGGGTTTACGCGCTGATTTTTTCTTTGCAGGTTTCTTTACTGCAGCTTTCTTTGCGGCTTTCTTTTTTACGGCCATCGTATTCTCTCCTTTAACGACACAGAAAACACCCAACCATTGGGTTGAGCGGATTGTAAACCAGATTCCCTCGGGGAGTGCAATCGCCCAGAGGGAAAACTGCAGCTTTCGTCCGCTGCAAAGCCAGTCGTTTTGACAAGCGGACAACGACCGTAAAACGGCGCCGGGCACTGTTTCAGTCAAGGTCGCGGCCCAAACGGATACCGCTGAACTGCCAGCGCTCGGCAACCGCGGCGGAATGACGGTAGTTCGCGCGGATATGTGAGCGTGGGGTGACGCACGATCCACCGCGCAGCACGTATTGATTTGACTTGAATTTTTTACGGTATGAGGCTGTGATCTCTTGCGCCACACGATACCCGGGATAGGGCTGGCTGGCGCTGTGCGTCGATTCCCACACATCGCCATAATCTGGGTCGCGGCCACCGTGCTTGCAGGCTGCGGTTCGAATACGCCGTCCTCAAGGAAGGGCCCTGCCAACGGCTGCTGCGCCGCAAAGCATTCCCATTCGGCTTCGCTCGGCAGACGCGTCCCCGCCCAGCGCGCATAGGCATCCGCCTCAAAATAGCTGACATGGCAGACCGGTGCCGCGGCAGCCGGTGCGCACAAACGATGCAGACCGAAAGCCAGCCACGCCGCACCCTCACGCTGCCCATAGAGCGGCGCCTGCCAGCCCTCTGCGTTCTTCAGTTCCCAGCCTCCCGCGAACCAAAATTCCTGCCGCGTGTAGCCGCCATTGTCTATGAAATCAGCATATTCGGCGTTGGTGATGGGGCGCAGGGCGAGCTCATAGGCTTCGAGAAAAATACGGTGACGCGGCAATTCATGCTCAAAACAAAACCCGCCACCTGCGTGACCGATGCGCTGCACGCCGTCGGGTTGCGCCAGCAATTTATACAGCACCGGTGCCGGCTCGGCAGCGCAGGGTGCCGGCGCGTAAACAGGCTGCAAGCGGTTGCACGAGAACAGATGCTACAAGTCGGCAAGGGTAAGTTCCTGATGGCGCTGCTCATGCTGCACCCCGAGTTCCACCATTGGCCACGCCGCCGGTGCGCCGGCATCCAGCATGGCGGCGATACGAGCGTTGCGATGGCGCCGATAGGCCATCACCTCTTCGAGCGACGGGCGCGACAGCACGCCACGTTGTGCACGCGCATTGCAGACATCAAACACGCGGCAAAACTGCCGATGAAACGGCTGCTAGCGAGGGATCAACGCCTGCAGCACATGGGTCTCGAAAAACCTGGTGGTATGCGCGAGATGCCATTTGACCGGGCTCGAAGCAGGCCGGGACGGCAGCGCGCAATCTTCTGCTGAAAGATTCTGCAACAGCCGTTCGGTCTGCGCTCGCGCCGCGTGGAAGCGCTCCTGTAGCAGCCGCTCGGCTACAACTGCAACCGTATGCGTGGCCGCCATTACATCGTCGTCTGGCACGCTCATTCAAACTCCCGCGCTATAGAGCGGTCGCGGTAACGGGGGCGCACCGCGTATTGACCGCCTGCATATCGGCGCAATATAGCAGTCCGGACGGGGTGCCGCCGCGCATGATCAGCGAGCAGCTGACAACGAGTCGAACCAGATGGCGAGACCCTGCGCATTTAACTCAAGATCAAGATCGAGCACCGCCAGCGCGGCCTCGATGCTGATCCGCCAACCGTGGCGCTTTGCTTCAGCACGGATGATGTCCTGCAGCCCCGCCTTGAAAAGCCCATGGCGCTCTGGCCCCGCCGCACCAGCAGCGTCGGCGAGTTCGACATAGGCATCGAGCAGGCGGTGCATATCGGCGGCCAGACGATCAATTTCGCGCACCCGGCTATAGTGCGTGAGATAGGCGGCCCCCGGGCGCAGACCAGCGATCAGCTCAACCGAGCGGTGGGCGGCGACCGGATCAAAATGCACCGGGCTGGAAGTTGGCACGACAAACTGGCGGCCGTCGCAATCGAGTTCGCGATAGGACAGCCCGAAGGTGTCACCGGTGAAAACATGGCCGGTTTTTTCATCGAGCACACAGACATGATGACGGGCGTGACCGGGCGTGTCGAAAAAAACCAGCGGACGGCCATTGAGCAAGAGCGTGGTCTGATGCGGTGTTTGGATCACACGCGTAGCGTCCACCGGCAGAATCTCGCCATAAAGTTCACGCATATGGGCCTCACCATAGACCGCCACCGTGCCATCGATCAGTTTGCGCGGATCAATCATGTGGCGTGCGCCACGCGGATGCACGGTGAGCTGCGCATTGGGCAACTTTGACATCAACAACCCGGCGCCACCGGCATGATCAAGGTGGATATGGGTGAGGATCAGGTAATCGACATCGGTCTCGCGCAGACCACAGTCACGCAAGGCAGCGAGGATATGCGGCACCGAGCTGTTGACCGCGCAATCGATCACCGCGACATGGCCGTTTTCAACGATCAGATGGATGGCGTCGAGCTGCGGGCGCAGATAGTTTGAATCGACCGCCCAAATACCCTGCCCGTAATCGATCATGCCCTGCATCGTCAACGCCGCTGCGGCGGCCTAGCGTTTATCCAGCGCGGCGACGGCGGGGGCGGCCACCGGCACCATTCGGCGCGGCGAAAAATGCACGGCAAAGCGGCTGCCCTGGCCCGGCTCGCTGTGAATATCGAGTGTAGCCTGATGACGGTTGAGCACGTGTTTGACGATCGCCAGACCAAGGCCGGTGCCGCCACTGGCACGCGAGCGGCCGCGGTCAACGCGATAAAAGCGTTCGGTGAGCCGCGGAATATGTTCCGATGCAAAACCAATGCCGGTGTCTTCGACGGCGAATTCCGCCTGCGCCCGTGTGGCCCGCCAAAGGATGCGCACCTCACCGCCATCGGGCGTGTAACGAATCGCGTTGCTGACGAGATTGCCGAGCGCGCTGACAATTTCGTTTTCCGCGCCGAGCAGGTCGTAATCACCCGCCGCCTCGAGCACGATACGATGCCGGCCACCGCTCAGCGCCGTCGCATCGGCACGCAGACGCGCCAGCAGCAGCGCGACACACACCCGTTCGTCGAGCGACGGGCTAGGCGCCGATTCGAGCGTCGAAAGCGTCAGCAGGTCCTCGACGATGGTCTGCATACGCCGACTCTGCTCGGACATCAGGTTGATGTAATCACGCGTACGCTGCGGATTGAGTTCAAGCTCGCGGATGGTTTCCAGAAATCCCGACAGCACGGTGAGCGGCGTGCGCAGTTCATGCGAAACATTAGCGACGAAATCGCGCCGCATATGCTCGAGTTTTTCGAGGCGCGTGATGTCGCGCGACAACAACAGTTTTTGCGCATCGCCGTAGGGCACGATCTGCACCGACAGGATGATCGAGTTGGCGCGCGATGCGTTTAATTCCAGCGGATGCGAGAACTCGTTCGCCTCAATGTAGGCGACAAATTCAGGCTGGCGCAGCAGGTTGGCAATCGGATGCCCGCGGTCGGCGTCCAGATTGAGGTCGAAATGATGTTCGGCCACATCATTGCACCAGTCGATACGGTTTTCGGCATCAAGGCTCACCACGCCGTCCGGGTGCGCACGCGCGGCCTGACGAAACCGCACCAGCGTCTTCGCCAGTGCCTGATGATCGCGGTTGTTAACCCGCTCGTAACGATAGAGCAGCGCGAAGAGTTGATCCCACGCACCGGACGCCCGCGGCACCTGCCCGGGCGTCGGCTGTTCCAGCCAGCGTGCGAGGCGGCCCATGTTGCTAACGTGATAGAGCAACAACGCAGCGGCAGCAAAGCCGAAAAAAGCCAGGCCAGTCTCCACACCAAAGACGAGATTCAGCAGAAAGCAGGCGATCGCCAGCCAGACGAGCTGCAAAACCGCGCGTAAAACCAGATCATTCACAGGGGGACCGCCAGGAGTTGGGCGGGGAAATTATCGCATGAATGCGCGGGATCGCCGCGCCGCTCAAGCATGCAGGCGGTAGCCGGTGCCGCGCACGGTTTCAATCAGGCTGTCGTGCTGCGTGGCTTCGAGCGCTTGGCGCAAACGCCGGATATGCACGTCAACCGTGCGTTCTTCGACAAACACATGGTCGCCCCACACTTGGTCGAGCAACTGCACGCGTGAATAGACACGCTCGGGATGGGTCAGAAAAAAGTGCAGCAACTTGAATTCGGTCGGGCCCAGACTAATCTCGGTGCCGTTGCCACTGACGCGATGTGAAGCGGGATCCAGACGCAACCCGCCGATCTCGATCGCATCATCAGTCAGCTGCGGGGCGCGCCGGCGCAACACCGCCTTGATGCGCGCCATCAGTTCCTTCGGCGAAAAGGGTTTGGTGATGTAATCATCCGCACCGGCTTCCAGCCCCTCGACCTTATCGGTCTCCTGCGCACGTGCGGTCAACATGATGACCGGGATGTCCTTCATACGCGCATCGGCGCGCAGGCGGCGCGCCAGCACGGTACCGGCGACATCGGGCAGCATCCAGTCCAGCAGAATGAGGTCGGGACGAATTTCGCGGATCAGGTTTTCCGCCTCGGCAACACTGTAAGCGCGCCGCACACGGTGGCCGGCATGTTCAAGATTGACTGCAATCAACTCCTGGATCGCCGGCTCGTCTTCCACCACCAGAATTTCACTGCCGTTCATTTTGGATCCGATAATACATTGTTCAACCGTTGGCCTCGCGCTCGAGGTGCTCAAGCGAAGTGTGTCGAACGTCGGTGCCCTTGACCACATAAATCACCTGCTCGGCCATATTTTTGGAATGGTCACCGATGCGTTCGACTGACTTCGCCACCCACAGAATTTCAAGCGCCTGCGTAATTGTGCGCGGATCTTCCATCATGAAGGTAATCAGCTGGCGTACGATCGAGCGGAACTCCTCATCGATCGCAAAATCTTCTCGCACGATGGTGGCGGCCGACACCGGATCAAGACGCGCCAGTGAATCGAGTGCCTTGCGCAGCATGCCGGTGGCGATTTCGCCCATGTGGTGAACGGCGGCGATCGGTGTGCGCGGCAGGCGCGAATGCGTATGCTCCTGCTTGCCTATGCGCGCGATTTTTGCGGCCTCGTCGCCAATACGCTCCAGATCAGTGACGATCTTGCTCACCGCCATCACCATGCGCAGATCACCAGCGGCCGGCTGGCGACGGGCGATGAGATGACTGCAGTCGTTATCGATGCTCACTTCCATCGCATTGACGCGGTGATCCTCGGCGATCACCAGGTCGAGCGCACGGGGATCGCCAGCGGTCAACCCTTTGATCGCCGCACCAATCTGTGCCTCGACCAGCCCGCCCATTTCGAGCACTCGGGTGCGCAGCATTTCGAGATCGAGATCATATTGTTTGGACGAATGTTCTTGTATCATTTTTTTCTCCAGTAACCGCAGGCTGAATCAGCCAAAACGGCCGGTGATGTAGTCTTCGGTTTCCTTGCGCAAGGGCTTGACGAAGATATTGTCGGTGGCACCAAACTCGATTAGTTCACCCAGATACATATACGCCGTGTAATCGGACACACGCGCCGCCTGCTGCATATTATGCGTGACGATCACCACGGTGTAGTCGACCTTCAACTCATTGACCAGCTCTTCGATGCGCGAGGTTGAAATCGGATCGAGCGCCGAACACGGCTCGTCGAGCAGCAGCACCTCGGGCTTGATGGCAATGCCGCGCGCGATACACAAGCGCTGCTGCTGGCCACCGGAGAGGCTATGACCACTCTGATTGAGCTTGTCCTTGACCTCTTTCCACAGCGCCGCCTTCGACAGCGCCCATTCAACGCGCTCGTCCATCTCGCCGCGGCTGAGGTCTTCGTAGAGCTTCACGCCAAAGGCGATATTGTCGTAGATCGACATCGGAAACGGGGTCGGCTTCTGGAACACCATGCCGACCTTGGCACGCAGCAGCGTCAGATCCTGCTTTTTGTCGAGGATGTTTTCGCCATCGAGAATGATTTCACCAGCGGCACGCTGCCCGGGATACAACTCATAAAGCCGGTTGAAAGTACGCAGCAACGTTGACTTGCCGCATCCGGATGGGCCGATGAAAGCGGTGACCTTGTTGGCCTCAATATCCATCGAAACGCTTTTGATGGCTTGATAGCCGCCGTAATAAAAGTTGAGGTCTTTGACCTTCATCTTCGGGTTTTCAATGTGCACGGGGGTTTGGTTCATCATTTTCCTTGGCAGATCGATCACGCGTTTTCGCGCCGGAAGAGGGATCGCGCCAGTATGTTGAGAAACAATACGCTCAATGTAATCAGAATGGCGCCACCCCACGCCAGGCGGTGCCAGTCGGGGTAGGGGCTCATCGCAAACTGGAAGATCACCACCGGCAGATTGGCCATCGCAGAGTTCATGTTCAGCGACCAGAACTGGTTGTTTAACGCCGTGAACAACAGGGGCGCGGTCTCACCACTGATGCGCGCTACCGCCAGCAAGATGCCGGTGATGATGCCGGCGCGCGCCGCGCGGTAGGATACAAAAACAATCATTTTCCAGGCCGGTGCGCCGAGCGCCGCTGCGGCTTCGCGCAGGCTGTCAGGCACCAGCTTGAGCATGTCGTCGGTGGTGCGCACCACCACCGGAATCACAATCAAGGCCAGCGCGAAGGCGCCGCCCCAGCCAGCGAAATGTTTGACCTGCGCCACATACACTGAATAGACGAACAAACCGATGACGATGGAGGGCGCCGAGAGCAGGATGTCGTTGATAAAACGCGTCGCCGGTGCGAGCCAGCCACGGCGGCCGAATTCCGCCAGATACGTGCCGGCGAGGATGCCGATCGGCGTGCCGATCAACGTCGCCATCACTGCCATCATCAGGCTGCCGACAATCGCATTGAGTAGCCCACCCTGACTACCCGGCGGCGGCGTCATCTGCGTAAACAATGACAATTCCAGCGCACCAAAACCCTTTTGCAGCAGCACGATCAAGATCCACGCCAGCCAAAACAGGCCGAACGCCATGGTCAACCCGGATATGAACAGCATGGCGGCATTGACCATGCGGCGCCGACGGTAGATTTTGTTATCTGCGGTAATTGCGTTTGAACTCATGGCTGGCCTCAGGTCTGACCGCCTTCACGTCTGGCCAACTGCAGCAACAGCAGCTTGGCGAACGCGAGGACGATGGAGGTAATTACAAACAGGATCAGGCCCAGCTCAATCAGAGCTGACGAATGTAACTCGCCGACCGCCTCGGTAAACTCATTGGCGAGCGAAGAGGCAATGCTACTACCAGGTGCGAGCAGCGATGCCGACAGCCGTTGTGAATTGCCAATGACAAAGGTGACGGCCATGGTTTCGCCGAGCGCACGGCCAAGGCCCAGCATGACGCCACCCACCACGCCAACTTTGGCGTAGGGCAATACGACCTTCCACACCACTTCCCAGGTCGTCGCCCCCAGTCCGTAGGCCGATTCCTTGAGCAATGCCGGCACCAATTCAAAGACATCGCGCATCACGGCGGTGATAAAGGGGATCACCATGATGGCCAGAATAATGCCAGCGGTCAGCATGCCGATGCCCATGCCAGGGCCTTTGAACAGCGGGCCGAAAATCGGCAGCGGACCAAAGGTGCTAATCAGCACCGGCTGCACATGCTCGGCAAACAGCGGGGCGAAGATGAACAGACCCCACATGCCGTAGATGATGCTCGGAATGGCGGCCAGCATTTCAATCGCCGTACCGAGCGGACGTTTCAACCAGTTCGGTGAGAGCTCGGTCAAAAACAAGGCAATGCCGAAGCTGACCGGGATACCGATGATCATGGCGATCGCCGAACTGACCAGCGTGCCGTAGATCGGCACCAGGGCGCCAAACTCTTCCTTGACCGGGTCCCACTCGGGATCAAACAAAAAGCCGATACCGTACTTGGACATCGCGGCCTGGCTGTGAAACAACAGCGTCACCAGAATCGCCGCCAGTATGGAGAACACAAAGAACGCAAAAAACCGTGTCAGGTTTCTGAAAAACGGATCCATCCAGGCCAGCCTTCCCGCTGCCGGTGGCTTTTGCTTGTAAGTGCTCGACGCTGGCGCATCGAGTTGTAGTGCCGCTTCAGTAGCCGAAGACATCAGATTCTCCACAAACGGGGAAAGGGCGTCACGCCCCCTCCCTTGCATACCAGCATTATGTCCAGATCAGTAGGCGATCGGTTTACCGGAAGCGTCCTGTATCTTTTTCCACTCGGCCTTGACCAGCTTGACCACGTTGTCGGGCATCGGGATGTAATCCAGATCAAGCGCCATCTTGTCGCCGCTTTCGTAAGCCCATTCGAAGAACTTGAGAGCGACGGCGGCATTGGCGGGCTTATCCTGTTTCTTGTGCATCAGGATAAAGGTCGCGCCAGTAATGGGCCAGCTTTCCTTGCCTGGCTGATCGGTCAGGATCTGGTAGAAGCCTGGCGCCTTGTCCCACTGCGCATTGGCCGCTGCAGCACGGAAGGTACGGTCATCCGGGTCAACATAATTGCCGTCACGATTCTGCAGATGCACGTACGACATTTTGTTCTGCAAGGCGTAGGCATATTCAACATAGCCGATCGAACCCGGCAAGCGCTGCACATAGGCGGCAACACCTTCGTTACCCTTGCCCGCGACACCGGTGGGCCACTTCACCGAAGTGCTGCTACCCGCTTTTTCCTTCCACTCGGCGCTGACTTTCGACAGGTAATTGGTGAAGATGAAGGTGGTGCCCGAACCATCCGAACGCGCAACCACGGTGATGTCCTGATTTGGCAGCTTGACACCCTTGTTGAGGGCGACGATTTCCGGCGCATTCCATTTGCTGACCTTGCCCAGATAAATATCGGCGATCAAGGCGCCGGTCATGTTCAGTCCACCCGGTTTGATGCCCTCGATGTTGAACACCGGCACCACGCCGCCGATCACCATCGGAAACTGGATCAAGCCTTCTTTTTCTAGTTGTGCCGGCTCGAGCGGCGCGTCCGTCGCGCCAAAATCCACCGTCTTGGCGAGGATCTGCTTGATGCCGCCGCCGGAACCGATCGATTGATAGTTCATCCCGTTACCGGTCTTGGCCTTGTAAGCCTCAGCCCATTTCGAATAAATCGGGTAGGGGAAGGTCGCGCCGGCACCGGTGATATCCGCCGCACCAGCGGCGGAGGCTACCACCACGCCCAAACCGAGCGCCGCGTATTTGAGGAAATTCTGCAACCACGCTGTCTTCATCGCTTGCTCTCCATTGTCTGATTGAATTGAATTCGAGGGCATGGTAGCGATTGATTGTTACAGCGACATTACAGGTACTAAGTGATTGACTTGGAGAGTCTATTTGGCCTGAAAAAACGGGGGACAAGCCTCAACGCTTGACCCGTGCGGCGAATTTCTGACGGAACTTGGCAAGCTTCGGTGCAACCACGAACTGGCAATAGGGCTGCGCGCTATTGTGGGCAAAATATTCCTGGTGGTAATCCTCGGCAACGTAAAAGGTTTGCGCCGCCACCACCTCGGTGACGATGGGATCACGAAACACTTTTTGCGCGGTGAGTTCGGCGATCATTTCTGCCGCTACGGTTTTTTGCGCGTCGGAATGAAAGTAAATGCCGGAACGAT
>CAMDSO010000067.1 GCA_945906935.1 Bordetella parapertussis | reverse complement strand
AAATCATACACGCGGCGCGACGGTTCGATTATCAAACCAAAACCCAAACCGCGGAGGTGTGGCGGAAGGTGTGAGATTCGAACTCACGAGGGTCTTGCGACCCTGCCAGTTTTCAAGACTGGTGCATTCAACCGCTCTGCCAACCTTCCGATATTGCAATGGCTACAATAGAGCCGAATAATAACACGCGTTATCAGAAGCTTGAGCGTCGCCCGGGCACCAAAATGATTTTTAATCTTGATTGAAACTTTGGCCCCGTTTGGGTAGTCTCACATCCATGCCGTATCCTCGGCGCTTTAAGGAGAATAAAACCATGCAACCGGTCGAAAACAACTACAGCGCGCCGACTTCAATTAGTCAGGGCGTCAGCGCCGAACAACGCGTATTGCGCAACACCTACCTTTTGCTCGCCATTACGATGATCCCTACGGGCATCGGCGCCATGATCGGCGTCAATCTCAATTTCAGCTTCATGCGCGCCAGCCCGATCATGTCCGCCATCGTCATGCTGGCGGTGGTCTTCGGGATGTTCTTTGCCATCGAGAAAACCCGTAACAGCGGCCTGGGCGTCGCCCTGCTGCTCGCTCTAACGCTGTTCCTCGGCGTGATGCTCGGGCCCATCCTGCAGATGACGCTGGGCTTGCGTAACGGTGGTGAGCTCGTCGCACTCGCGGCCGGCGGCACCGCAGCGGTGTTCTTTGCCATGTCGGCGATCGCCACCGTCACCCGCAAAGACTTCAGCTTCATGAACAACTTCCTGATGGTCGGCGGGATTGTGATCATGCTGGCGGTGGTGGCAAACATATTCTTCGCCAGCCCTGCTCTGCAGCTGACGATCTGCGCGGCCTTTGTGCTGTTCAGCTCGCTGATGATCCTCTGGCAGGTCAGCCAGATCATCCACGGCGGTGAAGACAACTATGTGTCGGCGACCCTGACGCTCTATATGAGCGTCTACAACCTGTTCACCAGCCTGCTGCAGCTGTTGACCGGTTTGGGCTCTAGCGATTAGACGAATCGTTGTTCATAAAAAAAGGCGCCCGCGGGCGCCTTTTTTTACGTTCCGGCATTTATACCCGGTTGAAGACCGCGACGGATTCGACGTGCGAGGTGTGTGGAAACATGTTGACGACGCCTGCCGCGGCGAGTGTATAGCCTTTAACGTGCACCAATACCCCTGCATCGCGCGCCAGTGTCGCCGGGTTGCATGAGACATACACAATGCGTTGCGGTGCATATTCGTCAGTCAGCGCATTGATCAGCGCCACGGCACCGTCGCGCGGCGGGTCAATCAGCATGCGGTCAAAACGGCCCAGATTGGCAAAGCTTTCCTGATCGACCTTGAATAAATCGGCCCGGCGAAATCCAACCGTGCCGCTCATGCCGTTGTACGCGGCATTTTTTTCACCGCGCTCGACCAAACTGGCTGCACCTTCGAACCCGACCACGTTGGCACCGCTGCGCGCAATGGCGAGCGTAAAGTTGCCTAGTCCGCAAAACATATCAACGATGCGCTCACCCGGCTGAGGGTCGAGCAGCGTCACCGCGCGCCGCACCATCACGCGGTTCACCGCGGTATTCACCTGCGTGAATTCAGTGGCGGAAAAACCCAGCTTCAGATCGAATTCCGGCAGCGTGTAATACAACACGCCGTCATGCGGCGGGTAAAAAGACGTCACCGTGTCGGGGCCGCGCGGCTGCAGGAAAAAATGCACGTGATGACGGTCGGCGAAGGCTCTGATCGCCACTTCGTCGGCCGCGTCTAGCGGCTCGAGTATGCGCAACACCATTGCGTCGACACCCTCGCCCACCGCCAGTTCAATCTGCGGCATACGCTCTGGTTTTGCAAAACCGCCGATCAAACCGCGCAGCGGCAGCAGCAAGTCTGAGATCCGCCGCGGCAGCACTTCGCAACTGTTCATATCAGTCACATAGCTGCTGCGTTTCTCGCGAAACCCAATCAGGGCACCGCCTTTTTTCAACACATAACGCACCGACATCCGGGCGCGATGGCGGTAACCCCAGGCGTTGCCATAAATCGCCGGCAATATGATGCCGGGCTCGACCTTGCCAATGCGGGCCAGGTTGTCTTCGAGCACGCGCTGCTTCGCTGCGACCTGCGCGCGCTCATCGAGGTGCTGCATGCTGCAACCGCCACAGACACCGAAGTGCGGACAACGTGGCGTCACACGCGAGGAAGACGGCTTGATGATGCTCTCAAGGCGCGCGAGATCGTAACTGGGCTTTCTTTGATACGGGACATAGGTGACGGTTTCCCCGGTAAGGGCGCCGTCAATGAATACCACCTTACCCTCGGCGTGGGCGATCCCGCGCCCTTCGTAATCGAGCGACTCAACCTCTGCCTGTACGGGGTTCTGCGTATTCAAGCCGGCCACCGTTGCAGAAATTCTCGCCAATGCTCGAGCGCCGATTTATCGAGCGTTGAACGCAGCAAGGCCAGTTCCTGTTTGTATTGATCGGCCGTCAGTATGCCGCGCATCAACTGAAATCGCAGATAAACCAGATAGGTGTTGGCGACATCCGCTTCGCAGTAATTGCGGATCTGCTCGATCCCACCGTCCTGCCAGGCCTGCCAGACAAACGCGCCGCCGATGCCGATCTTGCCGGGGAATCCCATCAATTGCGCGATGTCATCGAGCGGCGCCGCCGCGCGTGGCTGAAACATCGCCATCAGGTCCATCAAATCCAGATGGCGCGCGTGATAACGGCTGATGTAGTTGTTCCATTTGAATTCACGGTCATCTTCGCCCTGATCCCAGAAGCGCGGTGCGCGCACGCCGTGAATGAGGCCGCGATAGTTGAGCACCGGCAGATCAAAGCCACCGCCGTTCCAGGAGACGATCTGCGGCGTATATTTTTCAATGCCGTCGAAAAAGCGCTGGATCAACGCGCCCTCGCCGTCATCCGCCTCGCCGAGCGACCACACGCGCACGCTGTCACGCTCACGCAAAACACAGGCGATGGCCACCACACGATGCAGATGCAGTTGTAAAAAATCATTGCCGACGCTCTGGCGCCGCCGCTGAAACGCCGCTGCGGCGACATCCGTGTCGCTGATCTCGGCGCCCAGCTCATAGAGCGTGCGCAGGCCCGCAACATCGGGCACCGTTTCAATATCAAACACCAGTACAGGGTTCATGCACTCACCCGGCCGTTGCGGCCAATTGGTTGCCACATAATCGAATTACGCCGGAAAAATGCCGGTTGAGAGATAGCGATCACCGCGGTCGCAAATGATGCAAACGATGACCGCGTTTTTGACTTCCTCAGAGAGACGCAACGCCGCCCAGGTCGAACCGCCCGAGGACACGCCGGCAAAGATCCCCTCATCACGCGCCAGGCGACGGGTAGTGTTCTCGGCATCGGCCTGACTGATATCGATCACGCGGTCGATGCGATCCCAGTCGCAAATCTTCGGCAGATAAGCCGCCGGCCATTTGCGGCTGCCCGGGATCTGCGAGCCCTCGGTCGGTTGGCAGCCGACGATCTGCACCAACGGATTTTGTTCCTTCAGATAGCGCGACACCCCCATGATGGTGCCAGTGGTGCCCATGCTCGACACAAAGTGCGTGACCTTGCCGGCGGTGTCGCGCCAGATCTCAGGGCCGGTGCCTTCGTAATGCGCCAGCGGATTATCCGGATTGCCAAATTGATCGAGGATGATGCCTTTGCCTTCGTCGCGCATTTTTTCGGCGACATCGCGACAACCTTCCATACCAACGCTCTTTGGCGTGAGAACGATCTTCGCGCCGAACGCCGCCATCGACTGCCGCCGCTCGATCGACAGATGTTCTGGCATCACCAGCACCATGCGATAACCCATCATCGCCGCCGCCATCGCCAGGGCAATGCCGGTGTTGCCACTGGTCGGCTCGATCAACGTATCGCCCGGTTTGATCTGGCCGCGTTCCTGCGCACGTTTGATCATCGACAGCGCCGGGCGGTCTTTAACAGAGCCGGCCGGGTTATTACCTTCGAGTTTGGCCAGTATCACGTTGCCGTTCGCGGCAGCGGTCTCACCGGGGAGCTTCTTCAAGCGCACCAACGGCGTATTGCCGACAAAATCTTCCAGCGTCTTGTACATGGTTTAGCCTTCCGCCCGTTTGCACAACGCGCCGACATAACCCGCCACCCCCTGCTCCACCGTCAGCATCGGCGCCTTGTAACCCGCAGCGCGCAAGGCGCCGATGTCGGCCTGCGTATAGCTTTGATATTTACCCTTGAGATCCCCGGGGAAGGGGATGTATTCAATCACACCTGCCGTCTGCATTTCCGCCAGCGACAATACCGCCTCACCGCCCTGTTGACGACAGGCATTCACCGTTGCCACCGCCACATCATTGAAGCTCTGCGCAGCGCCGCTGCCGACATTAAAGATGCCGGAGTGCGAGGGGTTGTCGAGAAAATAAAGATTGACCTTGACGGCGTCTTCGACCGATACGAAATCGCGTCGCTGTTCGCCATTGGCATAGCCGGCGGTGCCCTCAAACAGGCGCACCTTGCCGTTGGCACGGTATTGGTTGAAGAAGTGATACGCCACCGAGGCCATGCGTCCCTTGTGCTGTTCACGTTCGCCATAGACGTTGAAGTAACGCAAACCAACCACCTGGGCGGTGCATTCACTCCAGTTGCGGCGCAGATACTGATCGAACAGAAACTTTGAATAGCCGTAGACGTTCAACGGCGACTCATGCTCGGGCTGCTCGCGAAACACCGTACCCGCGCCATACACCGCCGCCGAGGAGGCGTAGATGAACTGGATTTCCTCTTCCATGCAGTAATCGAACAAGTTGCGCGTGTAGCGGTAGTTGTTCTGCATCATGAAGCGGCCATCGCTCTCGGTAGTGTCGGAGCAAGCGCCCTGATGCAACACCGCGCCGATCACACCGTCGAAGGCGCCGTTTTCCAGCTCCTCCATGAAGTCTTCCCGATCGAAATAATCAGCAATCTCACAATCGACCAGATTATTAAATTTGTCGCCCTGCTTCAAATCATCGACGGCGATGATTTCATAGCCACCGCGATCGGACAGCGCTTTGACGATATTGGCGCCGACGAATCCGGCTGCACCGGTCACAACGATATACATGGAATAGGCACTCGACAGTCAGGTCAGAGGGTTAAAAACAATACGGGCGGGAAAGGCCGATTTTAGCGCGACTTGCGCGGCGACTTCTGCGGCGCTTTGCCCTTCTTCGCAACGGCTTTCGCTGGGGTCGCCGGCGGCGCATCGAAGAGTTCATGCGGACGCACGACCGCCGTGCCGAATTTGCCGACGACAATACCAGCCGCACGATTGGCCAGCCCGACCGCAGCGTCGGGCGTGGCGCCGCCCGCCATGGCGACTGCCAGCGTGGCGATCACCGTGTCACCGGCACCGCTGACATCAAACACTTCACGCGCCTGCGCCGCCGCATGCAGGCGTGCCTTATGCGTGTAGAGGGTCATACCTTCTTCGCTGCGTGTCACCAGTATCGCATCAACCTTGAGCTTGCTGCGCAGGCGCTGCGCGCTGGCGGTCAACTCGTTTTCGTTTTTCCAGGCACCAACCACGGCGCGGAATTCAGCGCGATTCGGCGTGATTAACGTGGCGCCGGCATAGCGCGCGAAGTCGTCACCCTTTGGATCGACCAGCACCGGTTTGCGATAGCGGCGTGCCAGCGCAATCATGCGGCTGATGTGCACCAGCCCGCCTTTGCCGTAATCGGACAGCACCACCACGTCACACGCCGCCACCAATCGCGCGTAATCGGTCAGTTTGGTGCGCAGGATTTCATGACTTGGACTGGTTTCGAAATCGATACGCAGCAGCTGCTGCTGACGACCAATGACACGCAGTTTGACCGTGGTGTCTATCGTGCGGTCGTAGTGCAAGCGCGCGACGACCCCGTCGGCACGCAGTAATTCACTCAAGCGCTGGCCGGGTTCGTCCTTGCCCACCACGCTCAATAGCGTGACCCGCGCCCCCAGCGCCGCGGCATTGCGCGCCACGTTGGCAGCACCACCGGGCCTGTCCTCACTGCGATCAACCTTCACCACCGGCACCGGTGCCTCGGGTGAAATACGGCTGACATCGCCGAACCAGTAGCGGTCGAGCATCACATCGCCGACGACCAGGATGCGCGCACGTTTGAAGTCGCGTGCTGTCATCGCGGCATTCACAACGGGTTCGGCGGTTTTCATATCAGCGTCCGATCCCCGAGTATTCGATGCCGAGGCTGCGCACAAACGCCGGCTCATAGAGATTGCGGCCGTCGATGATCACCGGCGACTTCAGGCGCGCCTTGATATTGGCGAAATCGGGGCTGCGGAACTCTTTCCATTCGGTAATGATCAGCAGAGCGTCGGCGCCATCGAGGGCGGCCTGCGGTGCGCTCACATAGTCCAGACCGGCCAGGCCGACGAAGACTTTCTTGGCCTGCTCGGTGGCCACCGGGTCATAGGCGACGATCGTCGCCCCGCGTTGTATCAGCCCTGAAATCACCACCTGGCTGGTCGCCTCGCGCATGTCATCGGTGTTGGGCTTGAAGGCCAGCCCCCAAACAGCGAAGCGTTTGCCTTGCAGGTTTTCGCCAAAGCGGTCGATGACCTTTTCCAGCAAGCGCGACTTTTGCGCCTGATTGACACGCTCGACGGCGTCGATGATTTTGAGATGTATGCCCGAGTCATTCGCGGTTTGCTGCAGCGCGCTGACGTCCTTGGGAAAGCAGGCCCCGCCGTAACCGCAACCGGCGTAGAGAAAGTGGTAGCCAATGCGCGCGTCCGAACCGATGCCCTGACGCACGTGTTCGATATCGGCGCCGAGTTTTTCCGCCAGATTGGCCAGCTCGTTCATGAACGAAATACGCGTCGCCAGCATCGCGTTAGCGGCGTATTTGGTCAGCTCTGCTGAAGGAATATCCATCATGATCATACGTTCATGATTGCGCTGAATCGGCGCGTAAATCGCACGCATGATCTGGCGCGCGCGTTCGTCGGTGGCGCCGATGACGATGCGGTCGGGACGCATGAAATCATCAACCGCTGCGCCCTCTTTCAAAAACTCCGGATTGGAGACGACACTGAACTCAAAGGTCGCGCCGCGTGCGGCGAGTTCTGCCGCCACCGCCGCGCGCACCATCTCCGCGGTGCCCACCGGTACGGTCGACTTGTCGACCACCACGCGATAACCATCCATGTGGCGGCCAATGTTGCGCGCCGCCGCCAGCACATATTGCAGATCGGCCGAACCGTCTTCATCGGGCGGCGTGCCGACGGCGATAAACTGCACTTCGCCGTGTTTGGCGCTCTCTGCGAAATCCGTCGTGAAATGCAGGCGGCCGGCGGCCACATTACGCGTCACCAGCGCTTCCAGGCCGGGTTCGTAGATCGGAATTTCGCCGCGCTTGAGCATATCAATCTTGCCCTGATCGACATCCAGACACATCACATCATTGCCGAGTTCGGCCAGACAGGTGCCGGACACAAGACCGACGTAACCGGTGCCGATAATGGAAATTTTCATACGGCCTTTCCTCTATTGATTTCAGAATTGATCCCAGCGAGTGTGGCAACCGGGTCGCTTGCCTGCGTGACCGGCCGCCCGATCACCAGATAATCCGCACCCGCGGCAACCGCCGCCGCCGGTGTCATGACGCGCTGCTGATCGTCGTTGGCTGCAGACGCCGGCCGGATGCCGGGCGTGACCAGACAAAAATCCTTGCCGCATTCCGCGCGTAACATCGCCGCCTCCTGCGCCGAGCACACCACACCGTCGAGTCCGCTCGAATGGGTGAGCCGCGCCAGACGGCGCACCGCCACCGGCGCGTCACCCAGTATGCCAACGTCTTCGATTTCAAGCGCCCCCATGCTGGTGAGCAAGGTCACGGCAATCAGGCGCGGACGGTCGGGCGCATCACCGAGCGCTTTGCGCGCCGCTTCCATCATGGCGCGCCCACCTGAGGCATGCACATTCAGCATCCATACTCCAAGCTGCGCCGCCGCCTTGCAAGCGCCCGCCACCGTATTGGGAATGTCATGAAATTTCAAATCAAGGAATATATCGAAACCCTGTTTCGATAATGTTTCAACCAGCCCCGGTCCGGCGGCGGTAAAAAGCTCCTTGCCGATTTTTAAACGACAAGCGGCCGGACTGACGCTGGCAGCGAACGCCAGTGCCGCATCGGCAGCAGGAAAATCGAGCGCAACGATCACGCGTGAAGTTGTCATGCGGGCAAACCTTTTTCTTCAGTCCGGCGTGGCGAATAGGTTTCCCATTCGCCGCAGGCCGGACAATGCCAGTAAAACTGATGGGCGCGAAAACCGCAGCTGTCGCACTTGAACATGGCCAGCGTGCGCGTGTGCTGGTGCACCAGGGTTTTGACCAGCTCAAGATCCGCACGCCGCTGCACCGGCGCTTCGAGCAACTGCGCTTCGAGCAGCTTGTCGAGTCCGAGCAACGACGGGCTGCGACGCATCTCATCGCGCACCAGTTGATAAGCGGGCTCTGTCCCTTCGCTCTCCAGCACGCAGGAGAACACCACGTTGAGGACATCGATCGAGGGATAGCGCGCGAGCAACCCGCGCAGCAGATTCAAACCCTCGGCTGCCTTGTCCATCTGGCGGTAGGCTTTGAGCAAACGTTCGCCGACCAGAGAGAGATAGGCCGGGTTCTGTGACTCAATGCGCTTCCACGCCTCGATCGCCGCCTCTGGGCGTTGCTGCGCCACCTCAAGGTCGCCGAGCAGGACATTGGCGCGCACACACAAACGGTGATGTGAGAGCGCGTGCGCCAAATGCGGACGCGCACCCTCGGGGCGGGACTCCATAATTTCACGCGACGCCAGCTCGCAAAAGAAATTGGCGATCTGCTTTTGATGCGATTGGCCGGTGACGCCTTCGAGCTGCTGGGCGATATCAATCGCCTTCAACCAGTCCTTCTCCTGCTCGTAGATATCCAGCAGGTAGCGCAGCGCGGCTTCCGAGTGCGTGGTGCCCTTCAATCGCGCGAACAATTCCTCGGCACGATCAAGGAGGCCAGCCTTGAGATAGTCCTGCGCCAACTCATAGAGCGCATCGAGTTTCTGCTGCTCCGGCAGATCATCGCGCTCGACCAGGTTCTGGTGCATGCGGATCGCCCGCTCGACCTCGCCGCGCCGGCGGAACAGCGACCCCAGAGCAAAATGCAATTCGATCGTCTGCGGTTCAACCTTGACCACCTCGATGAACGCTTCTATCGCCTTGTCGGGCTGCTCGTTGAGCAGAAAATTCAGTCCCTTAAAATAAGAACGGGGCAAGGCCCGCGATTCAGTTAGCAGATGCTTGATGTCGATACGCGCGGCGAGCCAGCCCATCGCGAAGAACAGGGGCAACGCCAACAGCCACCAGTATTCTATTTCCATATGTCGCCGCCTATCCGGGTCAACTTACGCCGCTTCAACCGGCAGCGGGGGGCGCACCTGCTTTTGCGCATGCAATTCGCTTTTGAGCACC
Source organism: Bordetella parapertussis (assembly GCA_945906935.1). Lineage (GTDB taxonomy): Bacteria > Pseudomonadota > Gammaproteobacteria > Burkholderiales > SG8-41 > PALSA-1004. The sequence goes on along the minus strand of CAMDSO010000067.1, from coordinate 14,554 downwards.
AACAGCTCACGCCGCTGCCTCGCCACCGCCCATACATTGGTCAGGATCCCGGCAAAAATACCCAGTCCGAATATCACCAGCAGAATGAATGCGAGCGGTGCCTGCCATTGAAAGCCGAGAAAATACCGCACCGTGACGGCATCGGTGTTTTTAAAAGCAAACCCAAGCAGCAGCAAAAACACCACGATTTTCACCAACCAGCCCAGCATTCGCATTTTCAGCTCTCCCGACATGCACACGGTGGACAGACAAAAAAAAGCGGCATGATCTTTCGACTATGCCGCCTCATACCCACTGCGCTGCGGTTATTTCTTGGAATCGATTTTGTAATCGACGCGCTCGCGCAATTCTTTGCCCGCCTTGAAGTGGGGAACATACTTCTCCGGCACCGATACCTTGGTGCCGGATTTTGGATTGCGCCCGGTGCGGGGCGGACGATAATTCAGTCCGAAGCTGCCGAAACCGCGGATTTCAATCCGCTGCCCCTGTGACAGACTCTTCCCCATGGCATCGAGCACCATCTTGACCGCAAGTTCGGCATCCTTCGCCACCAGCTGCGGGTAGCGCGCGGCCAGCTTTGCGATGAGTTCGGACTTGGTCATGTTCACCCCTGTTATTGACCCGAATTCGCGGTGTCGAGCTTGGCTTTGAGCAATGCGCCCAGGCTCGTGGTACCCGCGTTCGCCGGTTTGTCAGCTGCCATCTTCTGCATCGCCGCGGACTCATCAGCCATGTCACGTGCCTTGATCGACAGGTTGATAGTGCGGTTTTTGCGGTCGATGTTGATGATCATCGCAGTCACCGCATCGCCCTCTTTCAGGTGCGAACGGATGTCTTCAACGCGGTCACGCGACACTTCGGAGGCACGCAGATAACCTTCGACGTCGCCCTCAAGGCCGATAATCGCACCCTTGGCGTCGATCGTTTTGACCGTGCCTTTGACGATGCTGTTCTTGTCATGCACCGACATGAAGCTGGTGAACGGATCGCCATCGAGCTGCTTGATGCCAAGCGAAATGCGCTCGCGCTCAACGTCGATACCCAGAACAATCGCCTCGACCTCGTCACCCTTCTTGTACTTGCGCACGGCTTCTTCGCCGGGCAGGCTCCAAGAGAGGTCGGAGAGGTGCACCAGGCCGTCGATGTTGCCGGGCAGGCCGATGAACACGCCGAAATCGGTGATCGATTTGATCTGGCCGGAAACCTTCTCACCCTTGCGGTGATTGGCCGAGAACTCGTCCCACGGATTCGGTTTGCACTGCTTCATGCCGAGCGAAATACGGCGACGCTCTTCGTCGATCTCGAGCACCATGACTTCGACTTCGTCACCCAGCTGCACGACGCGCGACGGATGCACGTTCTTGTTGGTCCAGTCCATTTCCGACACGTGCACCAAGCCTTCAATGCCCTGCTCGATTTCAACAAACGAACCGTAGTCGGTAAGGTTGCTGACTTTGCCGAACAGACGCGTACCCTGCGGGTAACGGCGCGAGAGGCCCACCCACGGATCTTCGCCAAGCTGCTTCAGGCCGAGGGAAACGCGATTCTTTTCCTGATCGAACTTAAGGATCTTGGCTTCGACTTCATCACCCACCGCCAACACTTCGGACGGATGTTTGACACGGCGCCAGGCCAGATCGGTGATGTGCAACAGGCCATCGATACCACCCAAGTCGACGAACGCGCCGTAGTCGGTGATGTTTTTGACAATGCCTTTGACGACCGCGCCTTCGGAAAGACTGGACAGCAGGGCCTGACGCTCGGCACCTTGCGACGCCTCGAGCACGGCACGGCGTGAAACGACAACGTTGTTGCGCTTGCGGTCAAGTTTGATAACCTTGAATTCGAGAACCTTGCCTTCATACGGCGTGGTGTCCTTGACCGGGCGGATATCGACCAGCGAACCGGGCAGGAAGGCACGAATGCCGTTAACCATAACCGTCAGACCGCCCTTGACCTTGCCAGTCACCAGACCCTGCACCTGCGTGGCTTTTTCGAGCGCTTGCTCAAGATCCAGCCAGGCGGCCAGACGTTTAGCCTTGTCGCGCGAGAGACGCGTTTCGCCAAAACCGTCTTCGAGCGCGTCGATCGCGACCTGCACAAAATCGCCGGGTTTGACTTCAACCTCGCCGCGATCGTTCTGAAATTCTTCGAGAAGAATGTAACTTTCTGATTTCAAACCGGCATTGACGACGACATGGTTGACGTCAATACGAATAACCTCGGCGGTGATCACCTCGCCAATACGCATTTCTTTGCGCGAGAGGCTTTCTTCAAACAGGGCGGCAAAAGATTCGCCGTCAACGGCTTCAATGATTGTCATGGTTTACGATGGAAATTCCGAATAACCCGCTAAATCAACGGGGCTGATTGATAAACGCCATACGCCTGGCAGCGTTACGGCACCTTGGTCACTGCTTGGTAACGAGCCATAACAAATTCGACGGCCGCCTCAATCGAGAGATGGGTGGTGTCGAGCAGTATCGCATCGTTGGTCTTCCGCAGAGGCGCCTCCGAGCGCTGAAGATCACGCTCATCACGCGCCTGAAGATCCTGCAAAAGGATCGTAATATTAGCATTCATTCCCTTAGCTATCAACTGTTTATGACGTCGCTCGGCGCGCGTTGCAACGTCCGCAGTGAGGAAAATTTTGAGGCTCGCATCAGGAAAAACCACGGTTGCCATGTCTCGCCCGTCGGCGACCAGGCCCGGCACCAGCCGGAAAGCCTTTTGGCGCGCCAGTAGCCCGGCGCGAACCGCCGGCCAGACCGCCACTTTCGATGCCCCCACCCCGGCCTCTTCACTGCGCACGGCATCCGTTACACGGGCGTCAGTCAAATAGATCTCATCGCCATTGAAACGCACCGCAAGGGTGGCCGCAATCGGCGCCAGTGCCCGCTCATCATCCCATGCCACCCCGGCGCGCTTGGCCGCCACCGCGACCAGGCGGTAGAGCGCTCCGCTGTCCAAATAGTGATAGCCCAGCAAGCCGGCGACGCGCTGCGCCACCGCGCCCTTGCCGGAAGCCGAAGGCCCGTCAATGGCGATGACGGGCGGTAAGGCTTTCATCCCGCTCATCGTTTGGCAATCTGCGCAAAAACATCGAAATACTCGGGAAAGGTCTTGGCGACGCACGCCGGATCATTGATACGCACCGCCACGCCGCCCAACGCGGCCAGCGAGAAACACATGGCCATGCGGTGATCGTCATAGGTGTCGATGGTGGCTGGCTGCAAACGCGCCGGTGGCGTCACACGCAGGCTGTCGCCGGTGGTTTCAACCTGCGCGCCAAGCTTGCGCAGCTCGGCCGCCATGGCGGCAATGCGATCGGTTTCCTTGACCCGCCAGCTGCCGATATTACGCAGGGTGCTCGGTCCGTCGGCAAACAACGCGGCTACAGCAATGGTCATCGCAGCGTCCGGAATATGATTGAAATCAGCATCGATCGCTTTCAGCTTGCCGGCGCGACGCGCCTCGGCGCCGGCGGTTACACTGATCCAGTTGTCGCCCATCTCGACCACCGCGCCCATCGCCAGCAGCGCGTCGGCAAAGCGCACATCGCCTTGTATGCTGGCATGCCCCACGCCCTCGACACGCACCGGCCCGCTGTCGTGCAGGCCGCTGATCGCGCCCGCCGCCAGAAAATACGAGGCAGCCGAGGCGTCGCCTTCGACAAAGATCTCGCCCGGCGAACGGTAGACGGCCGCCGGCACGACAAAGCGCGACCAGCCCTCGCGCTCGACCGTCACTCCGAAGCGTTGCAGCGTGTTCAGCGTGATTTCGATATAAGGCCTGGAAATCAAATCGCCTTCGATATTGACCACCATGCGGCGGCCCAGCAGCGGCAACGCCAGCAACAAAGCGGTTAAATACTGGCTGGAAACATTGCCGCGCACGGTGACCGACTGCGCCTCACTGACGGCCGCCGGCCTGATACGCAGCGGCGGATAACCAGCCGCCCCTGCGTAATCAATGCGGGCGCCAACGTCACGCAAAGCATCGACCAGATCACCAATCGGACGCTCGTGCATGCGCGGCACGCCGGAGAGACCGTAATCACCGCCGCACAAAGCCAGCGCCGCGGTCAGTGAACGGAAAGCAGTCCCGGCGTTACCGAGAAACAGATCGGCGCGCTTGACCGAAAAAGCGCCGCCCGCCCCGCGCACACGCAGCGCATGTTCGCCGGTCGTCTCGATGCTGACGCCAAGTGCGCGCAACGCGTCGAGCATGCGCTGTGTGTCATCGGCCTCAAGCACATCGTGTATGTGCGTCTCACCAGCGGCGAGCGCCGAGAGCAGCAGGATGCGATTGGAAATACTCTTGGAGCCGGGCAGCCTGACGCTGCCGCGCATGGCGCTGATTGGGGCGAGGTCAAGAAATTCCACGCGTATTCACCCTTCGTATCGCGCCCGATCGCCGCGCATCAATTAAATGTCATTTCAGTTTGAGCCAGCGGGCCCGCGCCTCGCGCGCGCCTGAAAAGCGCGCCTCCAGCCCGGCCGCATCGTTGGCGGCCAGCAGGCCACGCAGACGTTCGAATTCAGCCATATAGTCGTCCAGCGCCTGTAACAGGGCGTCGCGATTAGACAAACACACGTCGCGCCACATTTCCGGCGAACTGCCGGCAATGCGCGTGGTGTCGCGAAAGCCGCCACCGGTGTGCGCGAGCAGGTGCTGCGCATCCTTGTAACCGGCAATCTGGCCGACCAAAGCGTATGCCACGACGTGCGGCAGATGACTCACCAGTGCAAACATGCGGTCGTGTGCCGCCGCCTGCATACGGTTGATACGCATACCGACCATGCGCCAGGCTGCCGCCACTTTGGCCACCGCGCGCGCATCGGTTTCAGGCTCCGCGGTAATGATCAATTCGTGATCGCGATAGAGTTCGGCGAACGCCGCCTTCGCACCGCTCTTCTCGGTGCCGGCGATCGGATGCGCGGGCACGAAACGACTGAATTGAGCGCCCAGATGGCGGCGTGCCAGCGCGATGATGTCGCGTTTGGTGCTGCCCGCATCGGTGACGACGGTTTTGGCGCCGATATGCGGCGCGATCTGCGCCAGCACCGCCGCGTTCTGTGCGAGCGGAACCGCCAGCAACACCAGATCGGCATCATTGACCGCCACCGCCACATCGGTGGCGATTTCATCGATGATGCCCAAGCGCTTGGCCGCCAGCAGATTGGCACGGCTGCGGCCAACGCCGACGACGTGACGCACCGCGCGCTTTTGCTTGAGCGCCAGCGCAAACGAGCCGCCGATCAAACCAACACCAAAAATCACCAGCTTGCCGATCATCGGCGCGGCGCTGCGCTTGCGAGCTACCGGCGCGCGCGGCGCCGGTTTACGCGCCACGCGTTTGGCTGCGACACGCGGCTTCATGCGGAAAGCGACGCCTTCAAGGCGTCGAGAAAACGCGCGTTCTCGGCTTCGAGACCGGTGCTGACACGCAGAAAAGCGGGCATGCCGTAGCCGGCGACCGGACGCACAATCACGCCGCGCTGGAGCAACTGCTGAAAAATCTTCGCCGCGTCACCGACATTCACACTGATGAAATTGCCGAAAGACGGAATAAAAGAAAGCCCTAGTTTGGAGAGCCCCTGCGTAATTTGCTGCATGCCGATCACATTTAATTCGCAGCTGCGCCGGACAAAATCATCATCGTTCAAGCCTGCCGCCGCCGCCGCCAGCGAAATGCTGTTGACGTTGAACGGCTGGCGCACGCGGTTCATCAGTTCAGCAACACGTTCATGCGCGAGCGCATAGCCGACGCGCAGGCCCGCCAGCCCGTAGGCCTTGGAGAAGGTGCGGGTGATCACCAGATTTGGAAACCGCGCGAGCCAGGAAATACTATCGGTCTTCAGTTCATCGGTCAGATACTCGTTGTAGGCTTCGTCGAGCACGACTACCACACGCACCGGCACCGCCTCGAGAAAACGCAGTAACTCCGCGGCGCGCAAGTAGGTGCCGGTCGGATTGTTCGGGTTGGCCAGGAACACCATGCGGGTGCGTTCGGTGACCGCCTTGGCCATCGCCTCGAGATCGTGACCAAAGTTCTTCGCCGGCACCTCAATGCCGGCGGCGCCAACCGACTGCGTGGCGAGCGGATACACCGCAAAAGCGTGCTGCGAATACACCGCCTCAAGGCCGGGCGCGAGAAAGACACGCGCCGCCATATCCAGCACGTCATTGGAGCCGTTGCCGAGCACGATCTGCGGCATCGCGACGCCGAATTTATTGACGATCGCCTGCTTGAGCTCAAAGCCGTTGCCATCGGGATAACGCGCAATATCGGCCAGCGCCTGCTGCATCGCCTGCATCGCCAGCGGGCTTACACCGAGCGGGTTTTCATTGGATGCCAGCTTGATAATGCTGTCGGGCTCGAGATGCAGTTCACGCGCGAGTTCTGCAACCGGCTTACCGGGTTGGTAGGGGGCAATCGCGCGTATGTAGCCAGGCGCGAGATCGCAGGCGTCTTCGCTGCGTGACATGGGTTTCAATACAGACATGGTTTGAGCTTACGTCTTAACAGGGGTAAACAAAAACAACCGCGCTCAGGCGGCTGCGACGGGGTAAGAGCCGAGATTCTTGATGAACGCCGCTTGCGCTGCAATCTTCTTGAGCGCCTGCGCAACGTTGGCATCCTGTTGGTGCCCCTCGATATCAACGTAGAAGACGTATTCCCAGCGCGCGGTGCGCGCCGGACGCGATTCCAGACGGGTCATGCTGACACCATGACGTGCCAGCGGGCTCAACAAGGCATGGATGGCGCCGGGTTCGTTACGCGTCGACAACACGAGTGAAGTCTTGTCGCGCCCCGAGGGCCCGGCATCATGCCCTGCAATGACGACAAAACGCGTGGTGTTTTGCGGTTCATCTTCAATGTTCGATGCGATCAGCTTGAGCTTGTAAACGGTGGCGGCGGCACTGCTACCGATCGCCGCGGCAGCGGCATCGCCCGCCGCCATGCGCGCGGCTTCGGCGTTGCTCACCACCGGCATGCGCCGCGCCACCGGAAAGTGCTGGTTCAGCCACTCATGACACTGCGCGAGGCTCTGACTGTGCGAATAAATCTTTTTGACCGAAGCGGTTTTGCCGCTGCGGCTCATCATGCATTGATGCACGGGCAGCAGGACTTCACCGCATACCTTCAATGGCGTAGCGAGTAACAAATCATGCGTGCGCCCGATACTGCCTTCAGTCGTGTTTTCAACCGGCACCACGCCATAACCGCTCTGCCCCGCCTCGACACTGCGAAACACCTCATCAATCGACGCGCACGGCTGCAGCAGCGCCTGGCCGCCGAACTGGCGCCGCGCCGCTTCCTCACTGAAGGTGCCCTGCGGACCGAGATAAGCCACGCTGATGCCGTCCTCGAGGGCGCGGCAGGCCGACATGATTTCCAAATACAGGTGGGCAACCGCACGCTGCGGCAACGGGCCTCCATTCGCCGCAGACAGCCGACGCAGCACCTGCGCTTCGCGTTCCGGCCGATATTTGTTGGTGTCGCGCTTGGCGCCGCCGATTTCCTGCGCCAGACGCGCCCTCTTGTTTAGCAACTCAAGGACGCGGTCATCGATTGCATCGATCTGGTCACGTATTTTTTTGAGCGTGTCTGTCACAGTGTCCCCGGCCGGCTTGGCTCCAGCGCTTCATCGAGCGCCCGTCGATCATAAAACAAACCGGGCGGCTCAGGCTAACGCAGCCGCCCGCAACACCCGCGGCTTACAAATAGATGCAGGGCCGGCGCGCAGCCCCGCACCATCTCAGGCGCGCTCGAGCGGCAGATAACGTACCGCCAGCACGCCCTTGATTGCGGCGATACTCGCCACCACCTTGTCGGGCACCGCGCTGTCCACATCGACCAGCGTATAGGCCATTTCGCCCTTCGACTTGTTGAGCATGTTGTGAATGTTCAAGCCGGCATCCGCCATGGCGGTTGAAATCTGGCCCAGCATGTTCGGCACGTTCGAATTGGCGATACCGATGCGGAACGGCGATTCGCGCGTCATCGACGTGTCGGGGAAATTAACGGCGTTCAGAATATTACCGTGCTCGAGATACTCACGCAGCTGGTCGGCGACCATGATTGCGCAGTTGTCCTCGGCCTCACGGGTCGACGCGCCAAGGTGCGGCAGGGCGAGCACACCGGGCTTGCCGGTGAGTTTTTGCGCCGGGAAATCGCAGATATACCATTTCAGTTTCTTGGCGGCGACGCTCTCGTTGACGGCGTCGAGATCGACAATGCCGTCGCGCGAGAAGTTCAGCAGCACCACACCATTGCGACACAGCTTCAGACGTTCGGCGGCAATCAGATTACGCGTCGCATCTACCAGCGGCACGTGCAGGGTGACGAAATCGGACGCTTTGAGAACTTCCTCGACCGAGTTGGCCTTCTTCACCTGTGAGGGCAGACCCCATGCGGCGTCGACCGTGATGTGCGGGTCAAAACCCATGACGTTCATACCGAGCTTGATCGCAGCGTCGGCAACGAGGCTGCCGATCTTGCCCAAACCGATGACGCCCAAGGTGTGTTTGGTCAGCTCAATACCGGCAAAATGTTTTTTGCCGTCTTCAACCTGCTGATGCAAGGACTCGTCATCGCCAGTGATGCCATCAACGAAACGGACCGCTGGCACGATGTTGCGTGAAGCCAGCAGCATGCCGGCAATCACCAGCTCCTTCACCGCGTTGGCGTTGGCACCCGGTGCGTTGAACACCGGCACGCCGCGCGCGCTCATCTGTTTGGTCGGAATATTGTTGGTGCCCGCACCGGCGCGCGCAATCGCCTTTACATTCGCGGCGATTTCCATCTTATGCATATCTTGTGAACGCACCAGAATCGCGTCCGGGTCGGCGACCTTAGCCCCAACCTCGTAATGCGCCGCCGGCAGCCGCTCAAGGCCCACCTTGGCAATGTTATTCAGTGTCAGTACGCGTATCGCTTTAGCCATTTGATCAACCGTTCTTCGTTTGAAATTCGCGCATGAAAGAAATCAGCGCCTTGACGCCCTCGACAGGCATTGCGTTATAGATGGAAGCACGCATGCCACCAACTGAACGATGCCCCTTCAACTCGAGCAACTGGAGCTGCTTGGCCTGCTTCAAAAACTCGTCATTGAGCTTCTCGTCGCGCAAACGGAAAGGCACGTTCATGCGCGAACGGTCCTGCACGTCGACCGGTGAATAATAAAACTCGGTTTGATCGAGGAAATCGTAGAGCAAGGCGGCTTTGGCTCGATTGATCTCTTCCATCTTCGACAACCCGCCCGCTTTTTTCAGCCATTGGAAAACCAGACCGGCGATATAAACCGAATAGGTGGCAGGCGTGTTGTACATCCAGCCGTTGTCGGCCTGGATTTTGTAATCAAGGACAGAGGGCGTCTGCGCAGAAGCGCCACCGAGCAAATCGTCGCGCACGATCACGATGGTCAGGCCGGCGGGTCCGATGTTCTTTTGCGCACCGGCATAAATCAGGCCGTAGCGCGACACATCAACGGCCCGCGATAGTATATGCGAGGACATATCGGCAACCAGTGGCACATTGCCGGTCTCTGGCACCCAGTTGAACTCCACGCCGCCAATGGTTTCATTCGACGTGTAGTGCACATAGGAGGCCTCAGGATCGAGTTTCCAGGCGCTTTGCGCCGGCGCATAGGTGAACTGACGGTCTTCGGCGCTCGCCGCGACATTGACCCCGCCGTAGCGCTTGGCCTCTTTGATCGCCTTCTTGCCCCATTCGCCGGTGTTGATGTAATCAGCCGATTTTTTACCGCGCAACAGGTTCAACGGGATAGCAGCAAATTGCAACGTCGCTCCACCCTGCACAAACAAGACCTTGTAATTGGCCGGAATACCCATCAATTCGCGCAAGTCGGCCTCGGCCTGGTCGGCGATTGAAATGAATTCCTTGCCGCGATGGCTCATTTCCATTACCGACATGCCACTACCGTGCCAGTCGAGCATTTCTTCCGCAGCCTGCTGCAATACTGGTTCGGGCAAGATCGCCGGCCCGGCGGCAAAATTAAAAACGCGTGTCATGTTTAAGCACCAAAGTTAAAAAATAAGTGTTTGAGGCAGCTCTTCGAATTGAAGAACCGCCGTCGATCATTCAGGTAAGACGTCGTCTTCCGCCTCAGGTTCCAGGGTTTTTTCGAGTCCAGCCAGCTTTTCGCCCTCACCCAAATTAATCAGGCGCACGCCTTGGGTGGCACGCCCCATGTCGCGGGTCTCTGAGATGCGCGTGCGGATCAACACACCGCCGGTCGTAATCAGCATGATCTCGTCATTGTCGCCAACAATCTGCGCCGCCACCAGCTTGCCGTTACGCTCGGAGGTTGCGATTGCAATCATGCCGAGGGTGCCGCGGCCATGCCGTGTGTAATCAGCGATCGGCGTGCGTTTACCGTAGCCGTTTTCTGTCGCCGTCAGCACCGAGACGTTTTCATTATCCGCCGTCAGCAGCGAGATCACGTGGCCGCCTTCCGGCAGACGCATGCCGCGCACGCCGCCAGCGTTTCGCCCCATCGCACGCACCTCGTCTTCAGCGAACCGCAGCGCCTTGCCGGCATCAGAGAAGAGCATCATGTCCTGCTTGCCATCGGTCAGCGCGACACCGATCAAATAATCACCTTCATCAAGGCTGACGGCGATGATGCCGCTCGGGCGCGGACGCGAAAACTCCGACAAGGCGGTTTTCTTCACCGTGCCATTGGCCGTTGCCATAAAGACAAAATGATCATCGTCAAACTCTTTGACCGGCAAAATCGCGGTGATTTTCTCGTGCTCAAGCAGCGGCACCAGGTTGACGATCGGCTTGCCACGGCTATTGCGGCTGCCCTGCGGCACTGCATAGACCTTCAACCAATACACGCGTCCACGGTTCGAGAAACACAGCACGTAGTCATGGGTGTTGGCGATAAACAGTTTCTCGACAAAGTCGTCGTCCTTGGTGGTAGTCGCCACCTTGCCGCGGCCGCCACGCTTTTGCGCCTTGTAATCGTCCACCGGTTGCGACTTCAGATAACCGCCGTGCGAGAGCGTCACCACCACGTCCTCGGGTGCGATCAAATCTTCCATCGACAAGTCCTGCGTATGCTGGACGATCTCGCTGCGGCGTTCGTCGCCGTATTTGGTTTTGACGTCGTTTAACTCGGTGCTGATGATGTGCGTCACGCGCTCCGGGCGCGCCAGGATGTCGAGCAAGTCCAGGATGGCCTCCATGACCTCCTTGTACTCGTTGACGATTTTGTCCTGCTCTAATCCAGTCAGGCGCTGCAACTGCATCTCAAGGATGCGTTGCGCCTGCGCTTCGGACAGACGGTAGCCGCCCTGCGGCTGCCAGCCAAACTCTGCGCCCAAACCGATGGGGCGACTCGCCATCGGATCAACCCGCGAGAGCATGCCCTCGACCAGCGTGGAACGCCACAAGCGCGCCATTAACTGTTCTTTCGCCTCGGCAGGCGCCTTGGCCGCTTTGATCAGGGCGATGACTTCATCAACGTTCGACAGTGCGACCGCCAGGCCCTCGAGAATGTGGCCGCGATCACGCGCCTTCTTCAGCTCGAACACCGTACGCCGCGTCACCACCTCGCGCCGGTGACGCAAAAACGCGTCGAGCATCTGGCGCAGGTTCAGAACCCGCGGCTGGCCGTCAACCAGCGCCACCATGTTCACGCCGAAGCTGTCCTGCATCTGCGTGTCTTTGTAGAGATTGTTGAGGATGACTTCTGCCACCTCGCCACGCTTGAGTTCGATAACCCCTCGCATGCCCGACTTGTCCGATTCGTCACGGATTTCGGCGATGCCTTCCAGACGCTTTTCGCGCACCAGTTCGCCGATCTTAATCAGCAGATTGGCCTTGTTGACCTGATACGGCAGCTCGTCGATGATAATCGCCTGACGGTTGCCCTTCTCCATGTCTTCGATGTGGGCGCGCGCGCGCATGATGACGCGGCCGCGACCGGTGCGTAGCGCCTCCCTCGGACCAGAAGCGCCGTAAATGATGCCACGGGTCGGAAAGTCAGGGGCCGGAACGAGATTGATCAGATCCTCAATATCGATTTCCGGGTTTTTCAACAACGCCTGACAGGCGTCCACCACTTCGCAGAGGTTGTGCGGCGGAATGTTGGTCGCCATGCCCACCGCAATACCCGAGGAACCGTTGATCAGCAGGTTCGGGATCTTCGAGGGCATCACCAGCGGTTCGTGCTCCGAGCCGTCGTAGTTCGGCCCGAAGTCAACCGTTTCCTTGTCGAGATCCTCCAGCAACTCATGCGCAATACGCGCCATGCGGATTTCGGTGTAACGCATCGCCGCCGCGTTATCGCCGTCAACCGAGCCGAAGTTACCCTGACCATCGATCAGCGGGTAACGCAGCGAGAAGTCCTGCGCCATACGCACGATCGTGTCGTAGACCGCGGTGTCGCCGTGCGGGTGGTACTTACCGATCACATCGCCGACAATCCGCGCTGATTTTTTGTAGGCGCGGTTCCAGTCGTTCGACAACTCGTGCATCGCGAACAGAACCCGGCGATGCACCGGCTTCAGGCCATCCCGCACGTCGGGCAGCGCCCGTCCAACGATGACGCTCATGGCGTAATCGAGATACGAACGCCGCATCTCCTCTTCGAGGCTTACCGGTATGGTTTCTTTGGCGAATGTGTCCATGAAATCTTTGGCGAGATTGCGGCAAAAAGCACCGGGGAATTGCTGCGTTGCAAAGCGTTCGATTTTAGCACGCTGTAGCCCGTCGAGTCATCGCAAGATGCAGGCGCTGCCGAGCGCTCAAAATGAATGCAGCAACAGCATCCACATAGAGTTACAAACAAGCTTATGTTATGATTTAAATGGACTTTTTAGCTGCTCGCAGCAAAACATTACAAACCCGGCAGGCGCTGACGCGAGACTGAAAAAAGGACCGCGATCGTTCCCCCCCATTTTGCAATTCGAAAACAACATCCCGGCCTCGAAATCATCTGGGGCAAATCTGCAACAAGGATAAATCGCCATCATGCAACTAAACAAAACCACGCTCGTTCTCGCCCTGATTACGGCCACGGTTATTCCGTCTGCGGCCAATGCCCAAACCAGGAACGAGGGATACCTGACCGATCAGGACGCGAATATTGTCAGCAGCCCCAACACCGGCCTTTGCTGGCGCACTGGCGCATGGACACCCGCACATGCTGTTGCGCAGTGCGACCCTGACCTTATCAAGAAACCTGAAGCGAAGCTTGAAGCCGCCCCCAGCGCAAAAGCCGCCCCCGCGACCAAAGCGGCGCCGGTCGCCCAAAAAGAAGTGCAAGCCCCCCCTAAAGCCGCGACTAAGCCGACGCCACAGAAGATCAATTTTTTAGCGGACGCCCTGTTTGATTTTGACCAATCGGAACTCAGGCACCAGGGCAAGACAATGCTGGATGATCTCGCCAATACGCTAGGCGGTGCGGCCTATGAAGTGATCCTTGCGGTCGGCCATACCGACCGCCTTGGCTCGACGCAATACAACCAAAAGCTCTCGCTCAAGCGGGCGGAGTCGGTAAAGCACTATCTGGTTGCCAAAGGCATTGCGCCCAACCGCATCTATGCAGAGGGCAAGGGCGAATCGCAGCCTGTCACCAAGCCGGCCGATTGCAGAATGACGAACCGTAAAGCCCTCATCACCTGCCTGCAGGCAGATCGGCGAGTCGACATAGAAGTCACTGCCAGCAAATAACAAAGCTGCCACGCCCGCACACGACTGCCGAGCACAGCAATCGATCGACTTTTCTGGCTTGGCAAATGTGTTACGATACAGCGATCGCTTGCCAAACCAAAAGGTGTGTGATATTAATTGCCGGTCTAGATTCAGTAGCTTAAGAAGTTTCTGTTTCAACTTTGACAAAATCCCAGTTTTTTGTTTTATTTTTGCAGATCAGGAGGAGCAAAAATCATGAATTCAGCTTTCCGTAACATCCTTGCAGGACTCGCCACTGTTGCGGTTTGTGGATCCCTGCCCGCGCTTGCTCAGGTCAAAAACCAGGGTTACGTGACCGACAGCAGTGGCAACGTCGTAACCGCAACTGGCGCCGGCGTTTGTGTACGTAATTCGCAGTGGACTCCGGCCTTGGCCGCAGCCGCAGAAGCATGCAAACAGTGTACCCCCGATTTGTGCCCGGCCCCGAAGGCAGCAGCAGCAGCAAAACCAGCCGCCAAGCCGGCTGCAAAGCCAGAAGCCAAACCGGAAGCCAAACCAGAAGCCAAACCAGAAGCCAAACCGAAACCCAAAGCCGTAGCCGCGAATGTCGAACTGAAGATCGAGCTGCAGGGCATTGCCTTCGGTAAACCCGATCTGACTGCCGACAACATCAAGGAACTCGATGTGTTCTTGGCAAAAGAAGTTAAAACGCTGACAACGGTTGGCGCTGTCATCATTACCGGTCACACCGATCGCATTGGTTCGCAGAAAACCAACAAGAAATTGTCGGAAGACCGCGCGATCAAAGCCCGCGATTACATGACTGGCAAGGGTATTGACCAGAAACTGGTCTTCTGGGAAGGCAAAGCTGACAAGTCG
>CAMDSO010000066.1 GCA_945906935.1 Bordetella parapertussis | reverse complement strand
GCGTTGTGGATGAACGACGCATCCTGGGGAAAGTTTCCCCTCATCGTCGGCTTATGCCTGCTGTTTTTGATGATGTTTGGCTGGTTTGGCGCGGTCGCGCGTGAAAGCGAAGGCGGTCAATACAACAAGCAAATCGACCTGGGTTTTCGCTGGGGCATGAGCTGGTTCATTTTCTCAGAAGTTATGTTCTTCGCCGCTTTCTTTGGCGCACTATTCTATATGCGTGTGTTGTCGATACCCTGGCTGGGCGATGTTGAGCACAAGCTGCTGTGGCCTGAGTTTGCTGCGCAATGGCCCAGCGCCGGCCCAGGGGCCAGCGAAAAATTCACGCCGATGGCGGCTTGGGGCGTTCCCGCAATCAATACGATGATACTGCTGACGTCAGGCGTGACGGTGACGATTGCACATTGGGGGATGTTGAAAAACAACCGTGCCCATTTGATCGGTGGCTTGGCCCTGACCGTGTTGCTGGGTATCGTTTTTCTTTATCTGCAGGTGATTGAATACCACGAAGCTTATTCCGACCTGAATCTCAAGTTGACGTCAGGTGCCTACGGCGCAACTTTTTTCATGTTGACCGGATTCCACGGCTTTCACGTGTCAGTCGGTACCCTGATGCTGATCGTTATTCTTGGCCGTAGCATCGCCGGCCATTTCACAGCCGATCATCACTTCGGGTTTGAAGGTGTGGCCTGGTATTGGCACTTTGTCGACGTGGTTTGGTTGTTGTTGTTCGTTGTGGTTTATTGGCTGTAGTTTTCGCCGCATCATCACCGGGGTAGTAAACCCGGATAAAAAAACGCCGCAGTCATGCGGCGTTTTTTTTGAATCTTCAGTCTGCGGTTGGGTCAAATCTTGCCGGGCAGCATACCGAAATGAAAGCCCAGCATCAGCATTGCGAACAAGGCGATCGAAAAGACCACACGCCAGGTCAGCGCGCGTACCGTGCGCGTTGAATTACCTCTATCCCGCACCATGAAAAACAATGCCGAAGCCATGCTGCCGATAATGAGTAAAATGAACAGAATGACGACGATTTTCATGCGCAGAAGTGTAGCCGAGACCGGCGGGGGGCGCTACTGATGCCCGCAGTCCGTGCCTGGCTGCCGACGGTCGCTGCGCTCGCCGGAATCACGTTGACAATGTTGCTGGGATTCTGGCAGCTTGGTCGCGGTGACGAGAAGGCAGATATGGTCGAACGCCTAAAGTTTGCGCAGACCGGTTCCGTGATCGCCGTTTCGGCAGATGAATTGGAGGTGGCTGATGTGGCTTGGCGTCGCGTCGCGGTCCACGGTCGTTTTGCTGCAGAGCAAACCGTCTTCATTGACAATCGTGTGTTGAATGGTGTCCCCGGTTACCACGTGGTAACGCCGTTGAAGATCGAAGGCGGCGAACGCTATGTGTTGGTGAACCGTGGTTGGGTCGCCGCCGCAGCCGATAGGCGGACGGTACCGCAGGTCATCACACCACAGGGATTGCAGCACCTGACCGGTCTTGCCATCGTGCCGAGTGAACAGCAGTTTGAACTCTCAACGCGGGTGGCCGAAGGCAATGTCTGGCAAAACCTGACCATCTCGCGTTATCGCGCTACCGTCGCCATAGCGTTGCAACCTATCGTGATCCAGCAAAGCAGTCTGGCCGAGGATGGCCTTAAACGCGAATGGCAGCCTACCGGGCCCAGCCCGGACAGAAATTATGGTTATGCCTTCCAATGGTTTGCGATGGCCGCAGCCATTCTTGTTTACTATCTGGTGACCCATGTCCGAAAACGCGCAGCGTAGCCGCCGTCCTCTCTGGTTGATTTTGGCGCTTTGTATCGCGCCGGTTGCCGCGTCTTACATCACATTCTATTTTTACGCGCCGGCTTCCCAGATCAACTATGGCGAGTTGGTCGAAACCCGTCCGCTTCCTGTGGAACGTTTGAAATTAGCGGACCAATCTGACTTTACCCTCGAGCGTTTGCGTGGCAAGTGGCTCCTGATCATGACTGGCAGCGGCGAGTGTGCCGCTGATTGCGAACAGAAATTGTTTACGCTGCGCCAGTTACGGCTTACGCAGGGCAAGCATATGAGCAGAATTGAGCGCGTCTGGTTGATCACCAACGGCGCACCGCCGCCTACGGAAAAACAGCTTACCTACGACGGGGTCTGGGTGGTGCGCGCGGCGGGCAGCGAATTAATTAAAGCCCTGCCAGCCGAAATCAGCACCGACCGCCATTTCTATCTTGCAGATCCGCTCGGCAATCTCGTCCTGCGTTACCCCATGGACGCAGACCCCGCGCGGGTCATCAAGGATCTGGCGCGCCTGCTCAAAATATCCGGGATCGGTTGACCCGGCGCTCGCGGACCCTGGTCTCAACGCCGCTTCGCCGGGCCGCTGCCGGTGATAAAATCCAGCCTTTACTGTGATTCTGACCGATGACATCCCTTACCTGGCAGCAGACCACCACGCGGCTATCCCAGTTCATGGCTTTAACCAAGCCCCGTGTCGTCTCGCTTATCGTCTTCTGCGCTGTTATCGGCATGTTTCTCGCGGTCCCGCCCGGGGTGATTGATGTCCGCTTCGCCTGGCGCGTATTTGCAGCCACTTTAGGTATCGCTTTGGTTGCGGGAGCCGCCGCCGCTTTTAACTGCATCGTCGAGCAGAAAATCGATGCCGTCATGGCTCGCACGCGCGGCAGGCCGTTGCCGCGCGGTGAATTAACCACCAGTCAGACACTGGTCTTTGCCAGCGTCGTCGGCGGCACTGGTCTGCTTGTTCTGTATTCCGAAGTCAATCCTCTGACGATGTGGCTGACACTGGCGACCTTCGTCGGCTACGCCGTTGTTTACACCGTTTTGCTCAAACCCATGACGCCGCAAAATATCGTTATCGGCGGCGCATCAGGGGCGATGCCGCCGGTTTTGGGCTGGGCGGCGGCAACCGGCGACGTGCCGTTTCAGGCGCTGCTATTATTTTTGATTATTTTTGCCTGGACTCCGCCGCATTTTTGGGCGCTCGCGCTCTATCGGAAAAACGAATACGCGAAAGCCGGGGTGCCGATGCTGCCAGTGACCCACGGCGATGCGTTTACGCGGCTACATGTGTTGCTCTATACGGTGATACTCATCGCCGTCACGCTGTTGCCTTTCGCCACGCGCATGAGTGGTGTCTTCTACCTTGTGTCTGTGCTGCTGCTCGATGCGGTATTCCTCTACTATGCAATCCGTATCTACCGTGATTACAGCGACCGTCTTGCGCAGACGACCTTTCGCTATTCGATCCTTTATCTGATGCTGTTGTTTACCGCTCTGCTACTCGATCATTACATTACAGTGTGATTCGATGACCTGCCGGATTATCCGTCGCCTTGTCGCCGCACTGCTCCTGCCGGTTGTTTTGCTGCTCGGCGGTTGCGATGGTAATGGCGGAAAACCCGCATTCCAGCTAACCGATCTGACCGGCGCTGATTTTGGTCGTAGCTTTCAACTGACCGATCACCTTGGCAAGCCGCGCACGCTGGAGGATTTCAAGGGCAAGGTGGTCGTTCTTTTCTTCGGCTACATATTTTGTCCCGACGTTTGCCCAACCACCATGGGTGAACTGGCGCTGGTGATGAAGGAGCTCGGCAAGGATGCCGAGCGGGTGCAGGTGCTGTTCATCACGGTGGACCCGGAGCGCGATACACCGGATTTATTATCCAAGTATGTGCCGAATTTCCATCCATCATTTCTGGGTTTGTACGGCGATGCAGCAGCTACTACGCGCACCACCAAGGAATTCAAGGTTTTTTTCCAGAAGCAGGCGATGACGGGCGGCGGTTATACGGTCGATCATTCAGCAGGTACTTATCTCTACGATACTGCAGGCCGTTTGCGGCTTTTCTCTTCCTACGGACAGGGCCCGCAGAAACTGCTGCACGACATCCGGATATTGCTGCAATAACCCGTGGGGCTGGTGCTTGAGCTGTGGCCGTTCTAGACGTAAAAAAAGCCGGCATCGCCGGCTTTTTTTACGAACATAGCTTACGAATCATGCTGCCACGCCCATCATGCCGCGCATTTTTTGCATCGCTTTGTTTTCAATCTGGCGTATGCGTTCGGCGGACACGCCGAATTCAGCAGCCAGATCAAGCAGGGTTGCATGCTCGCTTTCGCGCAACCAGCGTGTTTCGATGATGCGGCGGCTGCGCGCATCGAGGCTGGCGAGCGCATGCGCAAGCCCATCGCCGCGCAAACGGGAGGACTGCTCGTTCTCCATAATGTGGTCGGGTTCGGCGCGCGTGTCCCTGAGGTAGGAGATTGGCGCGAAATTATCCTCGCTGTCGTCGTTCAAAGGCTCCAGCGCGACATCCTTGCCACCGAGTCGGGTTTCCATCTCCACGACTTCCTCGGCTTTGACGCCAAGTTGGGTGGCCATTGATTTGACCTCCGCGGCGCCCAACGTATCGAGGCCGCTCTTCATGCTGCGCAGGTTGAAGAATAGCTTGCGCTGCGCCTTGGTCGTGGCGATTTTGACAATGCGCCAATTGCGCAGGATGAACTCGTGCATCTCGGCACGTATCCAGTGCACCGCAAACGACACCAGCCGCACGCCGCGTTCCGGGTCGAAACGTTTGACCGCCTTCATCAGGCCGATATTGCCTTCTTGAATCAGGTCGGCCTGGGGCAGGCCATAGCCCAAATAACCACGCGCGATCGAGACCACCACGCGCAGGTGCGACATGATCAATTGCCGTGCTGCCTCCAAATCCTCATGATCGCGAAAACGGCGCGCAAGATCGGTCTCCTCTTGCGGCGAGAGGAGCGGGAAACGATTGACGCTCTGGATATAAGTGTCCAGGCTGCCCGTCGCTGACGGTATCGGCAATGCGTGGCTACCCATGGTTTTACCTCCTGAAGGTTCGATATTAGCACTCTACGCATCTGAGTGCCAAATGCGGGAAATCGTTCCCTTGCAACCCTTCATGCATGGCTAAGGAAGGTGATTTAGTTCGCTAAAACAGCAGGTTAATTTTTTATCGCTCGATCAGGGCGAGGTGTCGGCTGACCGATAACCAGGCGCCGAACCAGCCCAGCGCCGCAGGGGTGAGCAGAAGTGTAAGCCCCTCAATCAAGGACAGCGGGCGCAGTTGCAACAGGGCGGCATACACATGGGAGAGTTCGCCGAGACTGAGATTGGCAAGGTAAGTCCCGGCCGCCACGATCAGCCAGGCGACCGCGCCACCTGCGGTGCCCTGCAGCGCACCGAAATACAGGAACGGTCGTTTGATAAACGAATCAGTCGCGCCGATCAGCTTGATGACTTCAATTTCTTCGCGTCGCGTTAACACCTGCAGGCGGATCGTATTAAAAGTGATGGCCGCCAGTGCGACACCCAGCAGGGCGGCGAGCACGGTGGCAACCAGCCGCGCAAAGCGCAGACCGGCGTCCAACCGCAGCGCCCACTGCGCGTCAAGTTGCACATGGGTGACTCTTGGCCATTGTGCGATCTCTTCGCGCAGCGCTGCGAGTGCGGCGGGTGCGACATCTGCTGCATCAATAATAAAGGCGTCCGGCAACGGATTTTGTGGAAGGCCATCTATAACATCCGTCAGCCCGCTGGATTTCTTAAGGTCCGCCAGCGCCTGGTCGCGCGGCACCAGGCGATAGGTGCTGATCTGCGCGTGCTTTTTCAGTCGCGCTTCAACCTGCGCCACCTCGGTGCGGTTGGCGTCGAGCGCCATAAAAACGCTAACCTGTGGCTTCACCGTCAACTCACGGGAAGCGGTTTGCAAATTGGCGACGATCAGGTAAAGACCGACCGGCAGGCTTAAGGCGATGCCGATGACGAGGGCGTTAAGCCCGCTACCGAGCGGTGCGTGTGCAATTCGTCGGAGCGCTGCGCCTAGCCCCCCGGCATGTGCCGCGAGCCAGCCTTTCATGCCGCCACTCCCGTTTCGATGACGCCCTGTCTGAGTGAAATGACGCGTGGTGTCAGCCGTTCCATCAGGGCTTGATCGTGGGTGGCGATAATCGCCGTTACCCCGACCTGGTTGAAGGAGCGGATCAATTCGCCGATTTCCAGTGCATATTCGTGATCGAGATTGCTGGTGGGTTCGTCGGCCAGCAAAATCGCCGGCCGGTGAACGATCGCGCGCGCAATGCAAAGCCGCTGCTGTTCGCCTCCGGAGAGGGTGATCGGCATCGTCGTTTCAAGCTTGAGCAGACCGACCTTGTCGAGTGCCGCACGCACTCGCCGCGCCACGTCTTTTCCAGGGAAGCCGGAGATTTGCAGCGGCAAGGCCACATTGTTGAACACGTTGCGGTCGAACAACAGTTTGTGGTCCTGAAAGACGAGACCGAAATTGCGCCGCATAAAAGGTACGCCACGCCGGCTGAGTTTGCCAATGTTTTGCCCATTAACGATGATGTTGCCGCTGGTGGGTCGCTCGATAGCGACCAGTAACTTGAGCAGTGTGCTCTTGCCGGCACCGGAGTGCCCGGTCACAAACACCAGTTCGCCGGCAGCGATCGAGAAGCTCACATCCTGCAGGGCTTGATGGCCGCCAGGAAAACGCTTCGTAACGTGACTAAACGAAATCATGGGCGTCTGCCAAATACCGTGCAACGCCAATTGGCGTGCAAATGAAGCAGCGTGTATTTCTGCGCGGCGGGGTGAGTCATTCTGTTGCTTGCATCAGCCGAGCAGGGCATCAACAAACTCCTCGGCGCTGAAAGGTTGCAGATCATCCATGCCCTCACCGACACCGATAAAGCGCAGCGGGATAGGCGGTTTTCCGTCACTGCCACGGCGCAGATGGGCAATCGCGCAGATCACGCCACCCTTGGCGGTGCCGTCGAGTTTGGTCAATACGAGACCTGTGACGCCGAGCGCTTCGTCAAAGGCTTTGACTTGCGTGACAGCGTTTTGGCCCGTGTTGGCATCCAGCACGAGCAGGACTTCGTGGGGTCCCCCCGGTGCCGCTTTGTCGATCACCCGTTTAACCTTCTTGATTTCTTCCATCAGGTGCAATTGCGTCGGCAGGCGGCCGGCGGTGTCAGCCAGCACGACGTCAATGTTACGGGAATGTGCGGCACTAACCGCGTCAAAAATAACCGCCGCCGCATCCCCGGATTGCTGGGTGATGACGGCGACATTGTTGCGCGCCCCCCACTCCTGCAATTGTTCGCGGGCGGCGGCGCGAAAGGTGTCGCCGGCAGCCAACAGTACCGACTTGCCGCTTTTCTGAAAATGGTTCGCCAGTTTGCCGATTGAAGTCGTTTTGCCGGCACCGTTAACGCCGACCAGCATGATGATGAATGGCTTTTGGTTGGTGACATCGAGCGGAATGGCGATCGGCGTGAGCATTTCCAGCATCGCCGTGCGCAGCGCGCCCTTGAGTTGCGGCGGTTCGCGATAACCATTGCGACGCGCCTCGTCACGCAGTCGCTGAATCAGAAAGCCGCTGGCGGCCACACCCACATCGGCGGCGAGCAGGGTGGTTTCGAGTTCCTCGTAGAACGTCTCGTCGATGCGCGCCCCGGCGAACAGGTTGCCGAGATCGGTATTGAGAATTTTGCGCGTCCGCGCCAACCCTTCGCGCAGGCGCTGCCCCCAGCCGCCGGACGTCGTGGTTTTTTCCTTGCTTTTGAAGAAACTAAACATGCGGCGCGCTGTCAATAGTCGGGGCGCGGTACAGCCGTCGCCGTAAGGTCAATACTTTTACAAAACACACAATGGTCGCCTGGGTGAGGATGCCGGCGCATGAGATGAGCGCGGATAGAGCAATTGACTTAAAATTCTAGCCGGAAAGCCGGCCGCGGGCTACCACTCAAACCAGGAATACGCATGGAACAACCGTTAAGCATGAAGTTGATGCGAGTAGTCCTTTGTCTGCTCACCCTTGCGGCGACACTGGCATCGCCTGTGGTGAGGGCGCAGGCGCAAACGGCGGAGAAGACGCTTGCCAACGGTCTTCGCGTGATCGTCAAAGAGGATCACCGTGCGCCGACCGTCGTTTCGATGGTCTGGTACAAGGCCGGCAGCATCGACGAATTCAACGGCAGCACCGGCGTGGCGCATGTCCTCGAACACATGATGTTCAAAGGCACACGAGGCGTGCCGAATGGCGAGTTTTCGCGATTGATCGCCGCCGCGGGCGGGCGCGAGAACGCTTTTACCTCGCGTGATTTCACCGGATATCACCAGCAACTGCACAAGTCCAATCTTGAATTGTCTTTCAGGTTGGAGGCGGATCGTATGGCGAATCTGGTCATCTCGAAAGAAGAGTTCGACAAGGAGATCCGGGTGGTGATGGAGGAGCGCCGTCTACGGACCGAGGATCAGCCGCGCGGCGTCTTGAACGAGCAGTTGATGGCGGCGGTTTTTACCGCGCATCCCTACGGCCGGCCCGTAGTTGGCTGGATGAGCGATTTGCAAAACATGACGCATACCGACGCGCTTGAATGGTATCAACGCTGGTATGCGCCCAACAACGCGATCATCGTGGTCGCCGGCGATGTCGCAGCGGCCGAGGTCTTTGCGCTGGCGGAAAAATATTTCGGCGCGATCAAGCAAAGGGCTGTGCCTGGGCGTAAACCCCAGGACGAGCCTGAGCAACGCGGCGTTCGCCGGATCTCGGTCAAGGCGCCGGCCGAACTACCGGTGTTGACGATGGCCTGGCGTGCGCCGGTGTTGCGCGACGTGGAAAATGAAACTGAACCCTACGCGCTGGAAATGCTCGCTGGCGTTCTGGATGGCAGTGATGCCGCGCGTTTGACTGGCACGCTGGTGCGCGAAGAGAAAATTGCCAATGCAGTCAATGCCGGTTACGACAATACGCAGCGCGGGCCGGCGCTGTTCATGGTCAGCGGCGTTCCGGCGACCGGCCGCACGGTAGAGGAGCTTGAACGCGCGATACGGCGCGAGCTGGCCAAAATCGCCGCCGATGGCGTGAGCGAGGACGAACTCAAACGGATCAAGGCGCAGTTGATCGCCGGCCAGGTGTTTGAACGCGACTCGATTTATTTTCAGGCCATGCAGATCGGTTCAATGGAGATTGGTGGCTACCCTCACCGTTCGATTGGAGTCATGCTGAAAAAACTGCAGGCGGTGACCGCTGCGGAAGTGCAGGCGGTGGCGAAAAAATTCCTCATCGATGACAGCCTGACCATTGCCGTGCTTGATCCACAACCGGTTGAGGGCCGCAAGCCGGCGCCGGCTACCCAGGGGCTCCGTCGTGGCCAGTAAACTCAAAGCCATCTGCGTCGCTGCGCTATTGGTGCTGGTCGCGATGCCGGCGGCTGCCTTGCTGCCGATACAACATTGGCAGACGAAAAGCGGTGCGCGTGTTTATTTTGTCGAGAGCCACGACTTGCCGATGCTGGATGTCAGCATCGACTTCGCCGCTGGTTCCGTTTTCGATACGCCAGAAAAGGCCGGTGTGGCGGGCATGACGCTGGGCCTCATGCGTCTGGGCGCAGGCGGCCTCTCGGAGAGCGAGATCTCGCGCCGCATGGCCGATACCGGTGCGCAGTTGGGCAACCGTTTTGACAGTGACCGTGGCGGCCTCTCATTGCGCACCCTCACCAGTCAAGCGGAGATGCAGCAGGCCTTGGACCTCTTCATACGCATATTGCAAAAGCCGGAATTTCCGGCCGCAGTAATGGAGCGTGAAAAAGCACGTGCGACCGGCGTCATCAAGGAAGCTGATACCAAGCCTCAAACACTACTGAGCCGTAATTTCAGCGAAATGATTTACGGCACTCATCCCTATGGCCTGCGCGGCTCGGGCGAGGCGGCGACGGTGGCGACGATTACGCGTGATGATCTGGCCGGGTTTTATCGCCGCCATTATTCAGCGCAGCGCGCGGTGGTGGTGGTGATGGGCGACATTACCAGGGACGCTGCGGCTGCTCTTGCCGAGCGGCTCACTGCAGGCCTGCCGCAGGGCGCGCCAGTCGCAACGCTAACCCCGGTGGCCTCGCTTACCAGCGCACAGACGCGGGTTGTTGCGCATCCGGCTACGCAAAGCCACATCATTGTCGGTATGCCCGGCATACGGCGTGACGACGCAGATTATTTCCCGCTTTACGTCGGTAATTACATCCTGGGCGGCGGCGGTTTTGTTTCGCGTATCACGGAAGAAGTTCGTTCCAAGCGTGGGCTAGCCTATTCTGCCTACAGCTATTTCATGCCGATGAAAGAGCGCGGCCCGTTTGCGATTGGGTTGCAGACACGCCGCGATCAGGCCACAGAGGCGCTCGCTGTCGTCCGCCAGACGCTGGCAGATTTTCTGTCGGGCGGGCCGACTGCGGACGAATTGAGCAAGGCCAAGCAGAATATCATCGGTGGCTTTGCGCTGCGCCTCGATAGCAACCGCAAGATCGTTGAAAACCTCGCCATGATTGGCTTCTATGATCTGCCGCTGACCTATCTAGATAACTTTACGGTGAATGTCGAGAAGGTCACGGTCGAGGATATCCGCCGCGCTTTTGCACGGCATGTTGATCCCGCCCGCATGGTGACCGTGATCGTCGGCGGCGAGGAAACTCCAGTCGCCCCCGCGGCACGGTAGGCGCAGACACTGTCTGATGCCGGCGGCAGCCAATCGGGTGCGTATCATCGGCGGTGCCTGGCGCAGCCGCGTTATCCGTTTTGACTCGCGCGACGATCTGCGGCCGACGCCCGATCGCGTGCGCGAAACCTTGTTCAACTGGTTGGGCCAGGATCTCACTGGTATGACGGTGCTCGATTTGTTTGCCGGCAGTGGCGCATTGGGTTTTGAGGCCGCCTCGCGTGGTGCCGCCAAAGTGCTGATGATCGAGCACGACAAAGTGGCTTTTCGCACGCTGCAGGAGAATGCCTGTTTGTTGCAGGCTTCCACGGTGGAGTTGCGTTGCACCGATGCGCTAGAATTTCTGCGCCTCGACACCGAGCGTTATGACGTGGTATTGCTTGATCCGCCGTTTCGCATGGACGTTTTGCCGCAGCTACTGCAAGCCCTGGCGCCGCGGCTGGCGGAAGGCGCGCTGGTGCATGTCGAGGCGGCGGCCCCACAGTCGGTCGGTGGCGGCTGGGAAATCTGGCGTAGCGGCCGCGCAGGCGCGGTCTCTCATCAATTGCTGAAATGGACGGGTCATGAAACGTAAAGTGGTTTATCCGGGAACATTCGACCCGATCACCCTGGGTCATCAGGATCTTGTGCGACGCGCTGCGCGCATGTTTGACGACGTGATTGTGGCGGTCGCCGACAGTCGATCCAAGCGTCCGTTCTTCACGCTGGAAGAGCGGGTGGGGATGGCGCGGCGTGTGCTCAGTAAATACAAAAACGTCAAGGTGATGGGTTTCTCCAGCCTACTGATGCATTTTGCGCGTGAGCAGGGCGCTGCCGTCGTCATGCGCGGCTTGCGTGCGGTATCGGATTTTGAATATGAATTTCAGCTTGCCGGCATGAACCGCAATCTGTACCCGGAAGTCGAGTCGATTTTTCTGACGCCGGCGAATGAGTATCTGTTCGTTTCAGCGACGCTGGTGCGCGAGATCTCGATACTCGGCGGTGACGTCAGTGAGTTTGTCTCGCCGCACGTGCGGCAATGCCTGAAAAAGAAAATCGCCTCTCTCGGCGGCAAAACCTAGGGGGCGCGATGGCTTTGCTGATCACGGACGCCTGTATCAATTGCGACGTCTGCGAGCCCGAATGTCCGAACGATGCGATCTCGGCGGGCGAGGAAATCTACGAAATCGATCCGGCACGGTGTACCGAGTGCGTCGGTCATTTCGATAAACCGCAATGCCAGATCGTCTGTCCGGTCGACTGTATTCCGCTCGATCCGCGGCATGTCGAAACGCATGCGCAGCTGAAAGCCAAGCTGCAGCGCATGACGCCGCAGGTTAAATAGTCGCGATCTGTTGCTAGCGTGCCTGGCAGCGCGGGCAATAAAACGTCGAGCGCTGCCCCAAGACCAGGCTGCGTATTGCTACGCCGCAGGCGACACAGGGTTTTCCCGTACGGTCATAGACCGAAAAATTATTCTGGAAATAACCCGCCTCGCCTTTTGAATTGACGTAGTCGCGCAGGCTGGAGCCGCCGGCTTTGATCGCATCGGCCAATACTTCGCGCACGGTCTCGATCAGCGTGGCGCAGCGCGCGGGACCCAGACGTCGCGCCGGCAGTTTGGGATTGATGCGGGCCCTGAACAGCGCCTCGCTGGCGTAGATGTTGCCAACACCGGCCACCAGATGGCTGTCCATCAGCGTGGTTTTGATCGCAGCGCTGCGCGTGCGCGTTTGCGCATAGAGCCATTGCGTGTTGAAGGCATCTGAAAATGGTTCCGGTCCGATATCGCGCAGCAGTTTATGTTCCAGCGGATCACCGCGTTGCCACAGTACCAGGCCAAAACGACGCGGATCGCGATAACGCACCACGTTACCGTTGGCCAGCGCCAGATCGAAATGATCGTGTTTGGCCGGCGCGGTTTGTGCCTCCACCACCCACAGTCTTCCCGACATGCCCAGATGCACGATCAGTGTGCCCTCAACCGTGCGAAACAACAGGTATTTACCGCGGCGTTCGAGTTCGTCGATGCGTTGCCCCAGTAGGCGGGTGGCGAGGTCACGCGGCACTGGTTGCCGCAGTGAGTGGTTGCGTACTACTACGCCGCTGACCGTGGCGCCGCGCACCAGCGGTTCTAGGCCGCGGCGCGTGGTTTCAACCTCGGGTAATTCAGGCACGATTACTTTGCCGCTGGGGTGACCGCCGCCGCCGGTGGCGCCAGCAGGCGGTTTGCGGTCTCCGCGGCCATGACAAATTCAAACGGCTGGTCGTCGCGCGCGAGCACCGTGCCGGCACCGCGTTCCAGTATTTTGAGCACGACCGTGCTGCCGTTCTTCAGAGTCGCTTTCATGACGCCGAGTGGCTTACGCTGCGTTGCCGCTTGCACGCTGAGGGCACCCGCCAGCCGCCATTGATCAACCCAGCGGTTGATGTCGTCGGCCCCCGCTTCACTGGCTGCTGCGTTGGCGGCGGACATTTTCAGCGTCCAGGTGCCGTTGACCTGTTCGACCTTGAACCCCTCGAGTTCGAAGGCGAGTGGTGCTTCATCGGCGGCGAACAATTGTTTGCTCACCAGATGGAACGCGTCCTTCGGTAGTGCCGCCGCGTAGCGCAAGGGCAGCAGATAAATGCCGTCGCCGCTTAACACGTATTGTTCGCGGCTCATTTCGTTAGCCGCGCCGAAACTGAAATCCTGGCCGCCGATGCGCACGCGTGCGTAGGGTTCGTTCAAGCCGTAGCGCGCCAGTCCGGCGGCCGGAAAACGCGTGCCTGATTTGGCGTCGAGGATTTCGAGCAGGCGCTGTACCTGGAAGCCGTCGGCGCGCGCCTGTAGCGGTGCGTTCAGCCGCCAGTCGCTGGCGACGCGTTCAAGCACCAACGGTGCAGCTGCAGCGATCGTCACTTCAATCGATTTGACCTCGGTCGCTTTCAGTGTCGACAGGCTGTGTTGTGGCTCTTTCGCGGTCGGCTTTAACCAGACCACGAGGCCCAGCACGACTATCGCCGCCAGCAAGCCGGCATTAATCAGCAGGCTTTTTTTCATCCCTTGCGACGACGCCACCAGATCATCGTGCCCACCGCAGCGAACGACAGCGGCAGGAATATGAGGAAGCCAAAGAGCAGGAAGTATTGCGCGCCACGGCCGAGTTCGAGGTTGCCGTCGACCGTCGCGCGCGGTTGCAGTGTGATCATGGCGTCGTCGCCCGCCAGCCAGTTGACCATATTCATGCCCAGATCAAGATTGCCGCCGTTGCCCAGAAACTGGTTGGCCAGAAAGCTGCCGTTGCCTACCACCACGACGCGTTGCGCGCGATCTTTGGCGTTGCGTTCGAGTGCGAGTGCGATGGTCACCGGGCCCGGAATATCGCTGCCTTTGTCGAAGCTGACCTTGGCGTCGAGCTTGCCCATCTCCACCCAGCCGCGCGGCGCCACATCGATCAGCCGCGTGACGCGCCAGTCGCGACCTTCATTGGCGCCGATCTGACGTGCAAACGGGAACACCGTGTTGAGCGTGAAGTTGTCGGTGATCGCATGGCGTCCGTAGCCCACGCCGATGGCCACCGCTGGCGATGCATTGAGGCGCGCTGCGTCGGGATCAACCACGCTGCCCGGTCCGAGCACCAGTCCGAGTTGTTCGGCGACTGGTTGCAGGCCGCGTAGCGGTTCCTGGTCGATCAGCCAGAGTAAATTGCCGCCGCTCTGCACGAATTGGCGGATTTTCTGAATCTCGGCGGCTTGCAAATCAACCTGCGGCGTGGCGATTAACAGCACGTTGGCATTAGCCGGCACTTCTGGTGCCACGGCGAGATTCAGGCTGTTGGTTTGAAAGCCCTTGGCTTTGAGTTGTTTGCCGAATTCACCCAGATCATGATTGGCCGCGCCGTTAAGCCGCCGTTCGCCGTGCCCGTCGACAGACATCAATAGCCGCTCGCCGGCGCGCATCAGCCGCATTAAGGCGTTGACGAAGGTCTGCTCGTTGTAGGTTGTCAGACGTTCTTTTTTGTTGCCGTATTCAATGATGCCTTCGCCCGGCATGCGGATACCCGCCGCTTGCGCGAGCTTGGGTTCTTCACGTGGATCGACAAAGTTCACCGTGATGTCGGCTTTGACACGCTGGTAGGGGGCAAAAAAATCGCGCAACTGTTTACGCAGGTCGCCGCGCACATCCTGTGGGGCGGCGAAGATGGTGATCGTGACCGGCTCAGCAAGTTTGCCGAGCACCTCGCGCGCCTGTTGCGACAGGGTGTTGCGGCCGTTCTGCGTGACATCGCGGACCAGGCGGTAATCTTGCGCGAAATACGCCAGCAAGGCGGTGAGGGCGACCAGCAGCACAACGAAGAGGCCGTTCTGGGCGAGCATTTGAAGGCGGATGCGGACGTTGGTTTGCATGGCGCTTCAGCCCAGACGCGCCGCATCAAGGCGGCGGATCGACAAGACAAGAAAGACGGCCGTCAGCAAAACCATGCAGGCGATGCTGTAGCTGTCGAGCGAGCCCTTGGCGAATGACTCGAAGTTCTTCAGCGGCGAGAGCACCTGTGCCAGTGCCGCCGGTACCGTCCAGCCGCGTTCA
This sequence comes from Bordetella parapertussis, assembly GCA_945906935.1. Classification (GTDB taxonomy): domain Bacteria; phylum Pseudomonadota; class Gammaproteobacteria; order Burkholderiales; family SG8-41; genus PALSA-1004. The sequence goes on along the minus strand of CAMDSO010000066.1, from coordinate 9,190 downwards.
CGCAGTCCGTCGCTGGCGGTTTCACCGGTGAGCAACATGCCAAGTAACAGGCAGAAGGCGATGATCGCGGCGGAGATCGGCTGCGCGGTCAGCGACGACGCGTAAAGCCCGACTGCGGCGAAACAGGCAGCCAGCAGCGCAATGCCGCCGACCACGCTGGCGAGCAGACCGAAATCAAGCCGCCCGCCGGCCAGCAGCGCCAGCGGCATCAGCGTGGTAACGCCGACGATGAGCAGCAGAAAGCCCAGCAGTCCGCAGAACTTGCCGAGCACGATTTCGGTCATTGACAGCGGCGCCGACATCAACAGCACCATTGTTTGGTTGCGCCGCTCTTCGGCGATCAGGCGCATCGCCAACAGCGGCACGGCAAACAACAGAATGATCGCGCAGGTGGCGTAGACGGGGACCACCACCAGCTCGGTGATGCCCGGCGGGTTGGGGGCTTGCAGCAGTTGCGGCTGGATCTGCATGAAGTCATCGAGCCGCTTGAGAAAGCCAAAACCCAGAATCAACTGCAAGAGCGTGAGCACGATCCACGCCAGCGGCGAGGAGAACAATGCCTTGAGTTCCTTGCCTGCGATCGTATTGATCATGCCGCAGCCTCGTCTTTCTGCGTGAGCTGCACAAAAACCTCCTCGACGCTGGTTTGCGCCGGCACCAATTGAAAGAGTCCCCAGGATTCTTCGACGGCGCGCCGCACGAGTGCGTCCGTGGGGTCGCACTGGTCTGCAAAGCTGACGCGGAAGCTGTAATCACCGTCGGCTTCCACGCGCGCCACGCCGGGGATCGCCGCCAGCGCGTCGAGGGCGGGCGGCCGGCGCAGGCCGATGTGGACGATGCGTCCGCCATGAAATTTTTTCAGGCCGTCTATAGTGTCGCCAAAAACGGTTTTGCCGTGATGCAGTATCACCACGCGGTCGCACACGCTCTCGACCTCGGGCAGGATGTGGGTCGACAAAATCACGCTGCGATCGCGGCCGAGTTCGCGGATCAGGCTGCGGATCTCGCGGATCTGGTTCGGGTCGAGACCGACCGTGGGTTCGTCGAGTATGACGAGGTTGGGCCGGTGCACGATGGCCTGGGCGATACCGACGCGCTGCTGATAGCCCTTGGACAGGGTGCCGACGAGTTTATTCGCGACTTCCGTGAGATTGCAGTGCGCGAGTGCTTCGTCCACTGCCGAGGCTCGCGCGTTTTTGGCAACCCGATGGAGGCGCGCCGCCAGATCGACATATTCTCTGACGGTGAGTTCGCGGTAGAGCGGTGGTGTCTCCGGCAGGTAACCGATGTGTGCCTTGGCCGCCTTCGGTTGATCCAGGATATCTATGCCGCAGATTTTGATCGAGCCCGCCGATGGCGCAAGGTTGCCGGTCAGCATCTGCATGGTGGTTGTTTTGCCGGCGCCGTTGGGGCCGAGGAAACCGAGAATTTCGCCGCGTTTTAACTCGAGGCTGATGTCATCGACGACGGTGTGCGCGCCAAAACGGCGCGATAGCCCTTGGGCCGAAACGGTGATCTCAGAAGTGGTTTCAGTCATGCATTCCCATATTGCGCGCAAAGGCGCCGTTTCTCGCTTGTGGCGGGCACCAAATATACCTAATATACGATGGTTTATGAAGAACTTGCTGGATAATATTCACCCTCTATCGAGTCGGGTCGCGAACCCGCATCCCACATGAAGACTAAGTGCACGATCACGCTGGCATTGACAGCCCTGCTGGCCGCTTGCGCGACGCAGCCGGTGCAACCGCTGGCGCAGCAACCGGCCGCAGCGGGCCCCGCTGTGGCGTTGAAACCCCCTGCGGCCAAACCGCGCGTGGTGGCGCAGCCGCCGGTCAGCAATCCGGTGCTGCCGAAGATCGAGCTTAGCCAGCCCATACTCTTCAGATTGTTACTCGCCGATATCGCCTTGCAGCGCGGCCAGGTCAACGTCGCGGTGCAGTCTTACCTCGAACTGGCGCGCGAGACGCGCGACCCGCGTATCGCGCAGCGGGCGACCGAGGCGGCGTGGAACGGGCGTTTTGTCAGTGCCGCGCTGGAGGCTGCCGGCATCTGGCTGGCCGCTGATCCCGGCTCGCAACAAGCGCGTCAGGTGGTGGCGGGGTTGATGGTCAGCGAGGCGCGCCTGGCTGACGCCCAGCCGCACCTTGAGAAGTCGCTTGCTGCGGACAAGGAGAATGTCGGGCAAGCCTTCATGCAGTTGAATCCCTTGCTGGGGCGTCATCCGGATAAGGCTGCGGTGTTGCAGCTTGTGCAAAATCTGGCCAAGCCGTATCCGAAGCTGGCTGAAGCGCATTTCAGCATCGCACAGGCTGCGGTTGCAGCCGAGCAGTTGCCGCTGGCGCTCGGTGAGGCGCGTGAGGCGCTGAATCTGCGTCCGGACTGGGAACAGGCGGCGTTGTTTGTCGGTGGCCTATTACAGCAGAGCGGTGGTAATGGCGAGGCGCTGGCCTTTTTCGCTGATTTCCTCAAACGCAATCCGGCGACGATGGACGTTCGTCTCAACTATGCGCGTTTGTTGGTTGCGGATACCCAGTATCCACAGGCGCGCGCAGAGTTTCAAAAGCTGCGGCAGGAATTCCCAGATAACCCGGACGTGTCACTGGCAGTTGGCTTGCTCTCGCTGCAGCTGGGTGATTTGGATGACGCCCGCAAGTTCTTGCAGCATGCGCTTCAAAACGATTACAAAGATCCCGACGCGGTACGTTTTTATCTGGGGCAGGCTACCGAAGAGGCCAAACTTTTTGAGGAGGCGCTGAAGTGGTACGGTGAGGTCGGTGGTGAACAGTTCGTGCCGTCGCGCGCCCGGTATGCCGGTGTGCTCGTCAAGCAGGGCCGCATGGCTGATGCGCGCAGCTATCTGCAGGGTGCCGGACGCAACCCGCAGGAACGCATGCAGTTCACCTTGGTCGAGGCGCAATTGCTGCGCGACGCGAACGATGTGCGCGGCGCTTTCGATCTGCTCGGTCGTGCCGTTGCGGCCAATCCAAATTCGCCCGAACTGCTCTATGACTACGCCATGCTGGCGGAAAAACTCGAGCGCCTCGATATACTCGAAACGAGCTTGCGCAAGGTCATCCAGATCAAACCGGACTATGCGCATGCTTACAACGCGCTGGGCTACACCTTTGCCGATCGCAACGAGCGCCTGCAGGAATCTTATACTTTGATCGAGCAGGCCTTGAAGCTCGCGCCAGAGGATCCTTTTATTCTCGACAGCATGGGCTGGGTGCTCTACCGCATGCGGCAGAACGATACGGCGCTGACTTTCCTGCGGCGTGCCCATGAGCTGCGCGCCGATGCCGAGATTGCTGCTCATTTTGGCGAAGTGCTGTGGGTTGTGGGTCGTCAGGATGAGGCGCGCAAGGTTTGGAGTATTGCGCTCAAGCAGAGTCCGGCCAACGAGCTGCTGCTGGCCACGGTCAAGAAATTCTCTCCCTGAAAGTGGCCGCCGCAGGTCGGGTCATGCCATTGATGTTGCGATGCTGCGTGGGTTTGCTGGTGCTGCTACTCGGCGCCTGCGCCGGCGATCCGCTGGCGCCCGTGCTGGAGAGCACGACGGGTTTTGAGCTGGCCGGACGTATGGCGGTGCGTTCGCGTGACAGTGCGTTTTCGAGTGCGCTGCGCTGGAAGCAGGGCAGTGGCGCCGATGAAATATGGCTCAATACCCCGCTGGGTCAGACGCAGGCTCATCTGCAACAGGATCGCAGTGGTGCCGTGCTCACCACGGCCGAACAAAAACAGCATCGCGCCGCCTCGATCGAATCGCTGACGCACACTGCGTTTGGCTGGCGCTTTCCACTGGCTGGGCTGCGCTATTGGGTGCTGGGCCAGGCTGCCCCTGGGGTGCCTGCGCAGGTGCTGACGCGTGACGAGCGTGGCCGCATTGTCAGCCTCAGACAGGCCGATTGGGATATCGCCTTCGAGTATGCGGAGCCAGAGGCCGTGCGGCCGGCGCGTTTGGAGTTGGCGGGCGCCGGCGCGCAAGTGCGTCTGGTCATCGACCGCCTTGAACTGGCTCAGCCATGAATGCGCCGTCTGTGTTTGCCGCCCCGGCGAAGCTCAATCTATCGCTGCTGGTAACCGGTCGCCGCGCCGACGGCTATCACTTGTTGCAGACGGTATTTCGCTTTATTGATTTTGCCGACCAGATCCATCTCACGGTGCGCCACGACGGACGCATCGAGCGCACCACGGCGCTGGCCGGGGTTGCCGCCGATGACGACCTCACGGTGCGCGCTGCGCGCCTGCTGCAGCAGGCTGCAGGCGTGACGCTGGGTGTTGATATCGCCGTCGACAAACAGCTGCCGCTGGGCGGTGGTCTGGGCGGCGGTAGTTCCGATGCGGCCACGGTACTGATGGCGCTAAATCGTTTGTGGCACCTCGATTGGCCGCCGCAGCGCTTACAAGCGCTCGGCTTGTCGCTCGGCGCTGATGTGCCGGTGTTCATCTTCGGCGAGTCCGCCCTGGCCACCGGAGTGGGCGAAGAACTAACCCCGCTGGCACTGCCGCCGGCGTGGTATGTTGTTCTGATGCCGCCGGTCGGGGTAGCGACCTCGCGTATATTCCAAGATCAGGATTTGATTAGGGATTCGATTCCGCTTACAATACCGCCCTTTTCGTTTGTAGCGGCTCGCAACGACCTCGAAGCCGTGGTTTGCAGGCATTATCCCGAAGTTGCAAGGCACCTTGCGTGGCTCAAGAAGCACGGCCTGGCGCGGATGACCGGCTCGGGTGCGTGCGTGTTTGCAGAATTCGGCAGTGAAGCCGAAGCGCGCGCGGTGCTCGCAGGTTTGCCGCAGACGATGCGCGGAGTCGTGGCGCGCGGCCTTGATCGCCACCCTTCGTGGGGTATGCGGGTGTCGGGGCAGTAACTGGATTATCGCCGCCGGTGCGTATGCACCGCGCGACAGTGTTTACGTGTTGGGGAGTCGCCAAGTGGTAAGGCACCGGATTTTGATTCCGGCATTCGTAGGTTCGATCCCTACCTCCCCAGCCATTTTTTAAAACCGTGGCTTGCTTTCGGAAGGGTGACTGTGCCGTACGATCGCTTAATGGTGTTCACCGGTAGTGCAACGCCGAAACTTGCTGCAGATGTCGTCAAGCATCTGAATATCCACCTCGGCAAGGCCAAGGTCGGTCGCTTCAGCGACGGCGAAGTCATGGTCGAAGTGCTGGAGAACGTGCGCGGCAAGGATGTTTTCGTGCTGCAGTCGATCTGCTCCCCCCCCAATGACAATCTGATGGAAGTGCTGGTGTTGGTCGACGCCCTTAAGCGTGCCTCGGCCGGCCGGGTGACCGCCGCCATTCCCTACATGGGTTATGCGCGTCAGGACCGCCGCCCGAGTTCGGCGCGGGTGCCGATCACGGCAAAGGTCGTTGCCAACATGCTCGATTCGGTCGGTGTCGACCGCGTGCTGACGATGGACCTGCACTCCGAACAGATCCAGGGCTTTTTCGATATTCCGGTAGACAATATTTATTCCGGTCCGATTTTGCTCGGTGATGTCTGGAAACAAAATTACAAGAATCTGGTGGTGGTATCGCCCGACGTCGGTGGCGTGGTGCGCGCGCGCGCGCTGGCCAAGCGACTGGAAGCCGACCTCGCCATCATCGACAAACGGCGTCCGCGTCCGAATGTGGCTACCGTGATGAACATCATCGGTGAAATTGAAGGCCGTACCTGCGTCATCATCGACGACCTCGTCGACACCGCAAACACGCTGTGCGAAGCGGCACGTGCGCTCAAAGAGCGCGGTGCAGAGAAAGTGCTGGCATACTGCACGCACCCCGTGCTGTCGGGCAAAGCGATCGAGCGCATCTCCAACTCGGCGCTGGATGAAATTGTCGTCACCGACACGATTCCGTTGAGCGCGGAGGCCGCACAGTGCCCGCGCATCCGTGTCATCTCGATTGCAGGCCTGCTGGCCGAAACCATGTTGCGTATCAGCAATGAGGATTCGGTGAGCTCGTTGTTCGTAGAATAATTTTTTGGCGCGGCGTCAGGCGGAATATCGCAGGAACGCCGTATTTTGAAACCGGATCGACTGGTCGCGGCCGATTCGTATATTGGGGACTTAAATGAAAATCGAATTCACAGCTTTTCCGCGCACTGCGCAGGGTACGGGTGCGAGCCGCCGTATGCGCATTGCCGGCAAGGTGCCGGGCATCGTGTACGGCGCTGACAAAGCGGCGACGCCGATCGAAATGGATCATCAGGCGCTGTTCCGTCATCTGAAAATGGAGGCGTTCCACGCCTCGGTGCTTGATATGAACATTGACGGTGGTAAGCAGCAGGTACTTTTGCGCGATGTGCAAATGCACCCGTTCCGCCAGATCGTCCTGCACGTGGATTTTCAGCGTGTCGACAAGAGCCACAAGATACACATGAAGGTGCCGCTGCATTTCATCAACGCGGAAATCTGCCCCGGCGTCAAAGTCGGTGGTGCGCTGGTCAACCACGTCTTCAACGAAATCGATATCCAGTGTCTGCCCGACGATCTGCCGGAATTCATCACGGTCGATCTCGGCAAGCTTGATATCGGTTATTCGGTGCACATTAATGACGTGCAGATGCCGAAAGGCGTTGAGCCGATTTCACGTTTGAAGAAAGACAATCCCGCGATCGTCAACTTGCAGCTGCCGCGTGCCGCCGTGGTTGAGGAAGAAACCACAGCAGCGCCGAAGACCGAGATCACGGGTCAGGCTGCTTTGGATGCCGCTGCGAAGGATGGTGACAAGAAGGATGCAGGCAAGAAAGACGCCGGCAAGAAAGACGCAGGCAAGAAGGCCTGAGCGTAGCCAGGCGCATGCCTACCGCCCGCCATGTTGCGCGCAATATGGCGGGCTTTTTCTTGTCCAATGTAATGGTCGGATAGCGGTGATCCATGAGACTGGTCGTCGGGCTCGGTAACCCGGGCAAAAAATACGAGCGCACGCGTCACAACGCCGGCTTCTGGTGGGTTGAGCAACTGGCGGGCACGATGCGCGCCTCTCTGCGTGACGACACCAAGTTTCACGGGCGCGTGGCCAGGGTGAGTGGCGCGACCGAAACCTGGCTGCTGTTGCCGGCCACCTTCATGAATAATTCCGGGCGTGCGGTGGCCGCGCTGGCGACGTTTTACAAAATTGCGCCGCAGGAAATACTGGTCGTGCACGACGAACTTGATCTGCCGCCGGGTGCCGCCAAACTGAAGCAGGGCGGCGGCAGCAGCGGACACAACGGTTTAAAAGACATCGCTGAATGCCTGGGCAGCCGTGATTTCTGGCGCTTGCGGCTGGGCGTCGGGCATCCGCGGGAAACCACCGCCAGCGAGCAGGAGGTGGCCGACTATGTGCTGCATCCGCCGCGCAGCGAAGAGCAATCGGCGATCGATGCGGCGATGGCGAAGAGTCTGGAGATCTGGCCGCTGTTATGCGACGGCAAAACCGAAGCAGCGATGTTGAAGCTGCATACCAAAGAGAAAAAATCCAATGAGTCTTAAATGCGGAATCGTCGGCCTGCCGAACGTAGGTAAATCCACGCTGTTCAACGCGCTCACCAAGGCTGGTATTGCGGCCGAAAATTATCCGTTCTGCACCATCGAGCCTAATGTCGGCATCGTCGAAGTGCCCGATCCGCGCATGCAGGCGCTGGTCAGTATTGCCAAGCCGCAGAAAACCATACCGGCGGTGGTTGAGTTTGTCGACATTGCCGGCCTGGTGGCGGGGGCTTCAAAGGGCGAGGGCCTGGGCAACAAGTTCCTCGCCAACATCCGGGAAACCGACGGTATCGTCAACATGGTGCGCTGTTTCGTCAACGATAACGTGATCCACGTCTCGGGCAAGGTGGACCCGATCTCTGATATCGAAACCATTCATACGGAACTCGCGCTGGCCGATCTCGACACCGTTGAGAAATCCATACATCGCGCAGGGAAAACGGCCAAGGCTGGTGACAAGGAGGCGATCCGCCTCGGCGCCTTGCTGGAGAAAGTGCGTGCCCAGTTGAACGAAGGCAATCCGGTGCGCGCTATGACGCTCGATAAGGAAGACCTCGTGCTGTTAAAGCCGCTCTGCCTGATGACCGCTAAACCGGCGATCTATGTTGCCAACGTCGATGACAAGGGTTTCGAAAACAACCCGCTGCTCGATCGCGTGCGTGCATACGCAGCGAAGGAGCATGCGCCGGTGGTTGCGATCTGTGCTGCGCTAGAGGCTGAGATCGCCGATCTTTCCGACGAGGACAAGAACGTGTTTCTCGCCGATGTCGGCATGACGGAGCCGGGCCTTAACCGACTGATCCGCGCCACCTACGAACTGCTCGGTCTGCAAACCTATTTCACCGCCGGTGAAAAGGAAGTGCGAGCGTGGACGATGCACAAGGGCGACACCGCACCGCAGGCCGCCGGCGTGATACACACCGATTTTGAAAAAGGCTTTATCCGCGCCGAGGTTATCGCTTACGATGACTATGTGAAATTCAAGGGCGAGCAAGGCTCCAAGGAAGCGGGCAAGATGCGTCTGGAAGGCAAGGAATACATCGTCAAAGATGGCGATGTCATGCATTTCAGGTTTAACGTCTGAGCCAACGCTTGGATTCTGCCGGCCTTCTTCGGACAACAAAAACCACGTATAACCAAGCAGATAACTGATTCTTTGTGCCTTGCTGATCCGGGTTGATCCGTTGCCAGCCGGGTATAAGCTGGGTACGATACCGGGTATGGAGTCAAAACCGGGTATCAGAAAACCGGGTATGACTCAGACCAGAAGACCAGGCCATGCTGACCGATACCTAATGCCGCACCGCCAAGCCAAAGGACAATCCTTACAAGCTGTCCGACGGTAAGGGGCTGTATCTGGAAATCAAACCCAATGGCGTGAAGGCATGGCGCTACCGCTTCGAGTTGCGCGAAGGCGAGGTAACCAAGGAAAGCATTTTTGCGATTGGCGACTACGCTAGCGCAGCCAGCGGTGAAACCCCGGAAGAGACAAAGGCCCGACGCGGCGGCGGTCGTCTCACCTTAAGCGAAGCGCGGGACGAACGCACCAAGGCGCGGGCCCTAGTTAAGCAGGGGATCAATCTAGCCCACAACCGGCAACTTGAGCGTATCAAGCGCGAACAGGAACACGCTACCACCTTTGAGGCGGTCGCCAAGGAATGGTTGGCCTTGAAGGACTGGGAAGAAGTCACCAAAGCACGGCGCCTGGA
>CAMDSO010000065.1 GCA_945906935.1 Bordetella parapertussis | reverse complement strand
CCGCGAACGCGGTCAGGGCGACAAAAGGGCGCCATTAAAACCCCTCGACAGGCGAGAGTCAATAAAAACACAGGCCGCATTCTACAATATTTCCGCAACCCTTTGTGCCTGAACAGATTACGGCTCTGCGGTACGCGACAAATTTGCTCATGCAGGAATCCTCCGAACCTGCAGCCAACCCACGCTGGCCCAGCATTGTTCTTACTGCTGGACTCGACGGGGCCGGCTCACGTTCAGGCCGCAAAATGTTTTATTTGCCGGCCGAAACGGCCTTCAACATGTTGCGGGTAATAAGCTCACCCAACTTTTCGAAAGTGTTGATAATCGACTCGACGTTGCGTTTAACTGATTTTTTATGCGCTTGGGCGGGTGCAACGTCACAAAGGTAATCGATTTCATCTTCCGCAATTTCCTCTGTGGTGACGAGATGATCAATTGCTTCGTCAATGTTGTTAATCGCATCAAGCATGCCCTGCACTGCGGCAATGTTCGACGGCATCAACCAATACGTCGCTTTAATCCGTTTGGCGTATTTCAGCAGGGCCGGTTTCATCGCCGGGCTCTTTTCCACTGCAGCAGGCAAGGCAACCAGGCTGTAGCTTTTGTTGTTTGGCAAATCGCCCTCAAGCCACTCCGCCGCCCCGGCGAGGGTAATCAGCGCCTCCTTCAGCCAGGCAGGCGCATCGGCAGACTCTGACGTATATATTCCGGTTTTTATATCGAACGCTTTGCACAAGGCTCTGCGGTCAACATTTGGCTTGCCCGGCGCCAACACCCACACCAGCATTTTTGCTTTTTTCATTGTATTTCCCTTGTTTAATAAAGTTACTTTGTCGCCAATTGCTGGGCGGGGCTGGCTGGCATACTAGCAGAGGCCCGTCCATTACGACATTGGCAAACTAGCGTGCCATAAGTGCTATCGCGTGCCCGATTGATCTTAGCGGACCGCATCCACACGCGCCAACACAGCCGATGCAAAGTGCAAAGTCGCTGCTTCATAAAGCGGTTGATGGCCCGAAATAAAAAGCCCCGCTTACGCGGGGCTTTTTTGCAACACGGCCCGGGCGAACCCGGGAGGTCAGGTAATCAGCGCGTGAGCGCGAATTACATCCCCATACCGCCCATGCCGCCCATACCACCCATGTCACCGCCGTGGCCGTGACCAGCGTGGCCTGCATCTTCCTTCGGCGACTCAGCAACCATCGCGTCAGTGGTCAGAATCAGGCCGGCAATTGAAGCGGCGTTCTGCAGAGCGCAGCGCGTCACTTTGGTCGGGTCCAGCACGCCCATTTCAACCATGTCGCCATACTGACCGGTTGCGGCGTTGTAACCGAAATTGCCTTTGCCTTCGACCACTTTGTTGATCACGACTGACGGTTCGTCACCCGCGTTCGAAGCAATCATACGCATCGGCTCTTCGAGCGCGCGCAGCACGATCTTGACGCCGGCGTCCTGATCACTGTTATCGCCCTTAATTTTGGCGAGGCAGGAACGAGCACGGATCAGCGCAACACCACCACCGGCCACGATACCTTCTTCAACCGCGGCACGTGTTGCATGCAAAGCATCTTCAACACGCGCTTTTTTCTCTTTCATCTCGACTTCGGTAGCAGCGCCGACTTTGATCAGCGCCACGCCGCCGGCGAGCTTCGCCACGCGTTCCTGGAGCTTCTCTTTGTCGTAGTCGCTGGTCGCGGCTTCGATTTGCTGACGAATCGTCTTGACGCGCGATTCGATGATCTTGGCTTCGCCTTTGCCGTCGATGATCGTCGTTTCTTCCTTGCCGATCTCGATGCGTTTGGCATGGCCCAGATCTTTCAGCGTCGCTTTTTCGAGCGAGAGGCCGACTTCTTCGGCAATCACGGTGCCGCCGGTGAGGATCGCGATGTCTTCGAGCATCGCTTTGCGACGGTCGCCAAAGCCCGGCGCTTTGACGGCGCAGGTCTTCAGAATGCCGCGGATGCCGTTGACGACCAGGGTCGCCAGCGCTTCGCCGTCAACTTCTTCGGCGATGATCAGCAGCGGACGGCCGGCTTTCGCCACTTGCTCGAGTATCGGCAGCAGATCACGGATGTTCGAGATCTTTTTGTCGTGCAGGAGAACGTATGCGTCGTCCAGAACCGCCATTTGCTTTTCAGCGTTGTTGATAAAGTACGGCGACAGGTAGCCGCGATCGAACTGCATGCCCTCGACGACGTCGAGTTCATTGTTCAGGCTCTTGCCGTCTTCAACGGTAATGACGCCTTCTTTGCCGACTTTTTCCATTGCCTTGGCAATGATGTCGCCGATGTCTGCGTCGGAGTTGGCCGAAATCGAGCCAACTTGCGCGATTTCTTTGTTGGTGGTGCAGGGCTTCGACAGCTTTTTGAGTTCGGCAATGACCGCCTCAACCGCTTTGTCGATACCGCGCTTCAGATCCATCGGGTTCATGCCGGCGGCAACGAACTTCATGCCTTCTTGCACGATCGACTGGGCCAGAACGGTTGCAGTGGTGGTGCCGTCGCCGGCGATGTCGGAGGTTTTGCTCGCGACTTCCTTCACCATTTGCGCGCCCATGTTTTCGAACCGGTCTTTGAGTTCGATTTCTTTGGCGACCGAAACACCGTCTTTGGTGATGGTCGGGGCGCCGAACGAGCGCTCAAGCACCACGTTACGGCCTTTCGGGCCGAGGGTTACTTTGACCGCATCGGCCAGAATATTGACACCCGCAACGATCTTGGCGCGGGCCGAATCATGAAAACGTACGTCTTTTGCTGCCATGTGAATTCTCCTGTTTGCCGACTGCGTTTATTCAATCACGCCCATGATGTCTTCTTCGCGCATCACGAGCAGTTCTTCGCCATCGACCTTGACGGTTTGGCCGGAATATTTCCCGAACAGAACGCGGTCGCCGACTTTCAGATCAAGCGCGCGAACGGTGCCGTCTTCCATGATCTTGCCTTTGCCAATGGCTTTGACTTCGCCTTGATCAGGTTTTTCAGTGGCGGTGTCCGGAATGACGATACCGGAAGCGGTTTTACGCTCTTCCTCGAGCCGCTTGACGATCAGGCGGTCGTGTAAAGGACGAATCTTCATACTTGCTTCTCCTCTTTGCGTTTACTGGGACGAACTGGATTGGGGTCGTTGTTAGCACTCATCGAGCGCGAGTGCTAATAATAGGGGCTTGCAGCCCGGATTTCAAGAGCACGCCTCGCGGCGGGGCAAGAACCAGACTGCATAGCGCGTGTAAAAAACTAAAATTATTTATTTATAAACAATAATTTATACGTGCCCGACGAAAGTGCAGGCAGGCAAGTAATTTAATGGGGCGGGCAGCATACCCGACCGCCAAACCCCGGCAACCCCATGACCAAGGCCTGATCTTCGATCCGATCGAACCGGTCTACGCCAGGCCCATTTCGCAGGAATGCTACACTGGGAGCAGCTCAAACCATGCCCCGCATACTCATGATTTACGCACAACACCACGCGACCGGCCATCTCCCGGGACACCCGCGCGGCGGCGATCGCGACACCCGGCGCTATCATCGACTGTCGCGGCGCGGCCCCCTTGGCGGACAAACAATCAGCCGCCGCGCCGCCACCAACCTCTTATGCCAGCCATGAAAACCACCAGTGACAACGCGCAATGGCTGGCCCGCAGCGCGGGCGCTGTCTGGCATCCCTGCACGCAAATGAAGCAACACGAGACGCTGCCGCCGCTACCCATCGCGCGCGGCCGCGGCGTCTGGCTGTATGACTATGACGGCCGCCGTTATCTCGACGCGGTCAGCTCGTGGTGGGTCAATCTTTTTGGCCATGCCAACCCGCGCATCAACGCAGCGCTGCACGAACAGCTCGAGACCCTCGAGCACGTGATCCTTGCCGGCTGCACCCACGCCCCGGTGGTCGAGCTATCCGAACGTCTTGCCGCACTAACCGGCGGCCGCCTCGGCCATTGCTTCTACGGCAGCGACGGCGCCTCAGCGGTTGAGATCGCGCTGAAGATGAGCTTTCACTATTGGCTTAACCGCGGCTGCACGACGAAGACTGGCTTCATCAGTCTTACCGGCAGTTATCACGGCGAAACACTCGGCGCCCTGTCGGTTACCGATGTCGCCCTGTTCAAGGACACTTATGCACCGCTACTGCGGCAAAGTGCGCAAGTGCCAAGCCCGGATTGGCGGCTTGCGGCCGACGGCGAATCACCGCGCGACTTTGCGCGGCGTTGCGCGCGCGCCCTCGAAACCCATCTTGAACAACATCACCATGAAACCGCCGCGCTGATCGTCGAGCCGCTGGTGCAGGGTGCGACCGGCATGGCCATGCATGACGCCGAATATCTGCGCCTGGCGAGCGCCTTGTGCGCACGCTTCGAGGTGCACCTCATCGCCGATGAAATCATGATCGGCTTTGGCCGCAGCGGCACCTTCTTTGCCCACGAGCAGGCCGGCATCACACCGGATTTTCTGTGCCTGTCGAAAGGCATCACCGGCGGCTATCTGCCACTGGCAGCGGTGATGACCACCGACACCGTTTATGGCGCCTTTTACGACGACGCGACAGCGCGCGGTTTTCTGCATTCACATTCATACACCGGCAATGCACTGGCCTGTCGCGCCGCGCTCGCAACACTCGACATCTTTGCCGCCGACGCGGTGATCGAAACCAACCGCAGCAAGAGCGCCGCCCTGACATTGGCTGCAGCAGCGCTGGCGCAGCATCCGCGCGTGCGCAATTTCCGCAACACCGGCATGATCTGGGCGTTCGAGGCGGACACCACCGACGCCACGTTTGCACGCCATTTTCATCAAGCCGCACTCGGCCGCGGCGTATTACTACGGCCAATCGGCAACACGGTTTATCTGATGCCACCCTATATCATCGACGCTGACGAGATATCGTTTTTACTCGACGCCACGCAGGGCGCGCTGGACGACTGCCTGACATGAACGGACAACAAGTATGAGATTGAGTTTTCTCGGCGCAGCCATCATTGACGTATGCGAAGGCGAACTCAAATGGCCCGTCAAGATGCCGGCCGCGCACACAACGGTTGAGCTCTGAGGTGCGCGCACTGTTCTTATTGGCGTTGCTTTATGCCGCCGCCGGCTTCGCGCAAGAACGTGTTGAGCGCCTTCCAACGAGCGTTACACAAGCCCTCACGCAAGCGGGCATTCCGCTTTCAGCAGCCGGCATCTATGTGCACGAAGTGGGCGTCGAACAGCCACTGCTGGCAGCAGGCGACACACGGGCGCTCAACCCTGCATCAACGATCAAACTAGTAACGACCTTTGCCGCCCTTGATCAACTTGGGCCCGCCTATCGCTGGTCAACCGAGGTCTATACCTCGACGCCATTGCAGGGCGATCTGTTAACCGGTGATCTGGTGCTGCGCGGCGGCGGTGATCCGCGGCTGACCCTGGATAATTTCTGGCTGCTGTTACGCCAGTTGCGTGCGCGGGGTTTGCGCGAGATCCGCGGCGACCTGGTACTCGACCGCAGTTTTTTTGCCGGCGTGACGCCGGGCGACCCCGGCGGCTTCGACAACGAGCCGGCGCGTCCTTACAACACTCAACCCGACGCCTTGATGGTGAATTTCAAATCGTTCCGACTTAACTTCATCCCCGACGCTCAACGTCGCACGATCAATATTACGGTCGAGCCAGCACTGCCCCAATTACAGGTTGTCAATAATCTTGCGCCGACCGCGGACGCCTGCGGTGACTGGGTAGAGAAACTAAAAGGGGTCGCGAGCGGCGATGCGGCGGCGGCGCGTCTGGTTTTCTCCGGCACATTTCCACTCGCCTGCGGTGAAAAGGAACGGCACTACAGCCTGCTCGGGCACCCGCAGTATGTGCACGCGCTGTTCTCACTGCTGTGGCGTGAACTCGGCGGCAGTTTCGCCGGCGGCGTGCGTGAAGGGGGGGGCCCCGCCGGCGCGCAACCCCTGCTGGTCACGCCCTCGCAACCGCTGGTCGACGTCGTACGCGACATCAATAAATTCAGCAACAACGTGATGGCGAGACAACTATTCCTTGGCCTGGGTGCGGCAACACTGGGCGCACCGGCCAGCGCGGAAAAATCTGTGCGTGCCGTTGTGCAATGGCTGGAATCACGGCGTCTGGCCGCCCCGGAACTGGTGTTGGAAAACGGTTCGGGCTTGTCGCGCAGCGAACGCATCAGCGCGCGCGCCCTCGGACAATTGCTGGTATTCGCAGGGCGTAGCGCACTCATGCCCGAGTTTGTCAGCTCCCTGCCGCTGGCAGCCGTCGACGGCACTATGCGCAAACGGCTGCATGGCGCCGAGATTGCCGGACAAGCCCACATCAAGACCGGTAGCCTCGCCGGCGCGCGCGCCATTGCCGGCTATGTGCTCGATGCGAAAGGGCGCAACGTGGTTGTCGTATTTCTCGTCAATCACGCGCGCGCCGGCGAAGCCATTGCCGCCCAGGACGCTTTGCTGAAATGGATTTACGCGCGCTAGCACTCGCAAGCAACTCGCGAAAACATGATGATTTCATAGGGAAAAATAAATATCCTGCCGACTAGAAAATATATAATTCCACAAATAAACAATTAGTTATACTAATGTGTTGCCAAAACACAACAGATTTTTCAGATTTATGCAGTAAATAAATGGACTTAAGTAGACAAGTTAAACCATTTTCTTTAGTCTTACCTTAATGCTTTAACCGATTGGAGGTTTGGCCAGTCAAGACAGCCCCGCATCAGGACAGTCATTGCAGTGATCCCGATGAAGGCTACAGACCACCCAAACATTTCGACCGTTTATGGCCCATGAGTAATAAAAGTGGCGCAGTACTAACTTAATCAAAAAGCTACGCCATCATCTACATAGCCGGGTCGCCCCCGGCTATTTTTTTCAAGACCGGATTTTTCTTTAGCAATATTTTGCAAAATAAAGGAACAGCCAACATGTCCACCAAAACACGTCTCGGCGCCGTCGCCATCGCCATCGCCATCGGCGCAGCCATCAGCGGCGGCGCAAGTGCGGCCGATGACACGTTTTATATTGGCGGCGCCTGGGGCGGCGCACGGCCGAGCTTCGACAGCGCGAACGTAACCTCCGGCGTCGGCACCAACTTCAACGCAAAGAGTTCCTATATGCGGCCGCTAAAGATCTACGGCGGCCTCAAACTCAGTAAAAATTTCAGCATCGAGGGCACCTGGCTGAACCTCGGCTCATTCGACTCCAACACCGGAAACACCCTGGAAATGACCGGCTGGGGCATGTCTCTCGTCGGTTATTTACCGGTGACGAAAGATCTTTCCCTGCTGGGTCGCCTCGGCGAAAACCGCATGACGCTGAAAAACATCACCAACAATGCTTCGGACACGACCTGGAGCCCGGTGCTGGGTGTCGGCCTCAAATATGATTTGAACCCGAATATAGGCGTGCGCTGGGAAGTCGAACGTATTTCGAAAATGGGTAGCAACACCACCACCATCAAGACCGACACCAATCTGTACACCGTCGGCTTGGATTACCAATTCTAAAATCAGCCTCGACGCATTGCACAAGGGCCGGATCTCCGGCCCTTGTTGTTTGCACTGCTAAAGTCCGATGTCTCGCCACAAGCTATCGATGCGCGCCTTGGTTGCTGCGTCCATGGCAATCGGCGTGCCCCATTCGCGCGAGGTTTCCTGCGGCCATTTGTTGGTGGCGTCGATCCCCATCTTCGAACCGAGCCCGGCGACCGGACTGGCAAAGTCCAGATAATCGATCGGCGTGTTCTCCGCGATCAGGGTGTCACGCTGCGGATCTACGCGCGTGGTCAACGCCCAGATCACTTCCTTCCAATCGCGCACGTTGACATCGTCATCAGTGACGATGATGAACTTGGTATACATAAACTGGCGCAGGAAAGACCAAACACCGAACATCACGCGCTTGGCATGTCCGGCGTATTGCTTCTTCATGCTGACGACGGCCATGCGATAAGAACAGCCCTCGGGCGGCAGGTAAAAATCAACGATCTCCGGAAACTGCTTCTGCAGCAACGGCACAAACACCTCGTTCAATGCCGCCCCCAACATGGCTGGTTCGTCGGGTGGCTTACCGCTATAGGTGCTGTGATAAATCGGATTGCGCCGCATCGTCATGCGCTCGATGGTGAATACCGGAAAACGCTCGCGCTCGTTGTAATAACCGGTGTGGTCCCCGAACGGCCCTTCGAGAGCCGTTTCGCCAGGATGAATAAATCCTTCCAGTACGATCTCGGCACGCGCAGGCACCTGCAAATCATGACTCAGGCATTTGACGATTTCGCTGCGCGAACCGCGTAACAAACCAGCAAATTGATACTCGGACAAACTGTCCGGCACCGGCGTGACGGCACCGAGCAAAGTCGCCGGATCAGCGCCCAGCGCCACCGCCAGCGGAAACGGCTCGCCCGGATGCGCGAGGCAATGATCGCGATAATCGAGAGCGCCGCCACGCATCCCCAACCAGCGCATGATCACCTTGTTCGGCGCGATGACCTGTTGCCGGTAAATACCCAGATTCTGCCGCGCCTTCGCCGGCCCGCGCGTAACCACCAGACCCCAGGTAATCAGCGGCGCCACATCCCCCGGCCAGCAGATCTGGATCGGCAGCCGGCCGAGATCAACCGCGTCGCCCTCCCAGACTATTTCCTGACAAGGCGCACTCGACACCACCGAAGGCGACATGCTGAAAATCTGTTTCAGCAGGGGCAACTTGTCCCAAGCGTCTTTGAAGCTCCGTGGCGGCGCCGGCTCCTTGAGGGTAGCCAGTAACTGCCCGACCTCACGCAACGATTCGACGCGCTCCTGCCCCATGCCAAAGGCAACACGCAAGGGCGTGCCGAACAAATTGCCGAGCACTGGCATGCTG
Organism: Bordetella parapertussis; assembly: GCA_945906935.1. Lineage (GTDB taxonomy): Bacteria > Pseudomonadota > Gammaproteobacteria > Burkholderiales > SG8-41 > PALSA-1004. The sequence continues at coordinate 15,588 of CAMDSO010000065.1, read as the reverse complement.
TGACCGCGCGGCTTTTCAAACAACAACGCCGGCCCCTGCGCCTGCAGCACGCGATCGCAGATTTCGGTCATCTCCAGCCGCGGGTCAACTTCGACGGCGACCCGCTTGAGTTCGCCGCGGGCTTCCAGGGCCTGGATAAATTCTCTGAGATCGCGATATTTCATAAGGTGTCAACGGCCAATCGGCGGCCCCGGAAAGAGTGGCAGAAAAAATAAAAAATCGGCGGCGATGCCGGCAAAAATTACCGCGCCTATCCAGTTGTTAAAAACAAAAGCCTTGAAACAGCCTTCACGCTGACGCGTGCGCATCAAAGCATACTCAACCGCGATCAACAAACCCGCCAGCAGCAAGGCTGAAAAATAACAGGCTCCCATGCGCGCCCAACAGCCGACCACCACCATCGTCGCGATAAACAAACAATAGAAGATCATGACGGCGAGTACGTCGTGACGACCGAACAATATCGCCGAGGATTTCAGTCCCAGCTTAAGATCATCGTCGCGATCAACCATGGCGTATTGCGTGTCATAAGCAATCGCCCAAAACACATTGGCCAGCAGCAAAGTCCAGGCGATCGGCACTACAACATTGTGGTGCGCAGCAAAAGCCATCGGCAGACCGAAGCCAAACGCGACACCGAGCCAAGCCTGCGGCAGCCAGAACACCCTCTTCAAAAATGGATAAATCACCGCCAACGCCAGTGCCACCACCGACAGCCAGACCGTCAACGCATTGAGTTGCAGCACCAGCGCGAATGCGAGTCCGGCCAGCACTGCGGCGAGCGTCAGCGCCTCGCGCGACGAAATAAGTTTGGCCGCCAGCGGACGGCCGCGCGTGCGCTCAACATGGCCATCAAAATTGCGATCGGCAAAATCATTCATGATGCAGCCCGCCGAGCGCATCAGCACCACGCCGATCAAAAATATCACCGCGATATATGGGTTCGGCGAGCCGGCCGAGGCCAGCCACAAGCCCCACAATGTAGGCCATAACAACAACAAAATGCCGATCGGCTTGTCGAGCCGCGTCAGCTTTTCATAGATATCGAGTCGTTCGATGAGTGTCATGGCGCAAGCTCGAGGATAGCCGGCAAAAACACTTCCGTCACCAACAGCCGGGAACCGCGAAACACAAACAGCGAGCGCCGTGCCCACAGACGCGCCGGCGCCACCTCAAGCAGATCGCAGGCCGTGGCATAGAGCGGATGCCCGCGCCTGAGCTGACGAAAGTGCAGCGGCTGACGCTGCACGCGTGGATCAGCAAACAACGCGGCACCAAGTGGACGCGTCCCCAACGTGAGCAGCAAACGCCACGGCCCGCGGGCGGCGCGCCGCGATGCCACCGAGTGCGCAAACACCACCGCGACCCCGTCACTGTGCAGCGCGACTTCACGTACTGTGCAAGCAATGTGCGGGGCATCTTCAACCAGCGTGTATTCATCGCGGCCGGCCGGTGCTTGCTTCAGCGCCCGCAACACAACGCGAAAGTGCTGCGACCGCACCTGAATGCGGCGCGTCAGCGAACCCTGGTCGAGCAGCCAACGGCGCATGCGCCCATCGGCGCCGAGCGGACGGTACTGCCAGAGTGTGTCTGAATAGTGGATCAGCATGCTTGATTTGTCGGTGCCTGCAGCAGGCTGCCATTATCCCCCAGCCGGGGCGATTGACGCGCGGTGTTTATACGCGCAGATAATTTTCACGACCACCAAGCCAGCGATTTAAATGCGTCTCGACCACCGCAGGTGCAGTCTGCAATAAATCCTGCGCAACATCGCGCGCGGTCTCCACCAGATCAACATCGGTGCTGACATCGGCAAAGCGCAGCATCGGCACACCGCTCTGGCGCGCCCCCAGCAGCTCGCCCGGGCCGCGCAGACGCAAATCCTCGCGCGCAATTTCGAATCCGTCGGTGTTGCCATAGATGATCTTGAGGCGTTCGCGTGCCAGCGCCGACAAAGCGCCCTGATAGAGCAGGATGCAGGTGCTGTGGCCAGCGCCGCGCCCGACGCGACCGCGCAACTGGTGCAACTGCGCCAGCCCCATGCGTTCAGCGTTCTCGATCACCATCAAGGTCGCGTTGGGTACATCTACCCCCACCTCGATCACGGTGGTCGCCACCAGCAACTGCACCGCACCCGCAGTAAACGCCTGCATCACCGCCGCTTTTTCCGCCGTGGCAAGACGCCCGTGCACGAGTCCGATACGCAACTCTGGAAAAGTCTCGCGCAGCCGCTCATGGGTATCGAGCACCGATTGCAACTGCAGCGCCTCGTTGCGGCCGCGCATGTTTTGTGGCCGTGGCTTAGCACCCTCATCGACCTCAGCCTCTTCGATCAAGGGGCATACCCAGTAAGCCTGACTGCCCGTCATGCACGCGTCGCGCACACGCTGCACTACCTCATCACGACGCGCATCGGCGATCAGCCGTGTGGCGATCGGTGTGCGGCCCGGGGGCAATTCATCAATCACCGACACATCGAGATCGGCGTAATAACTCATGGCCAGCGTGCGCGGAATCGGCGTCGCACTCATCATCAGCTGATGCGGCTGCGTGAGCGTGCCGGCCTTGCCACCCTTCTGCCGCAAGGCGAGGCGTTGACGCACACCGAAACGGTGTTGCTCGTCGACGATGGCAAGACCGAGTTTGAAAAATTCAACATCCTCTTGAAACAAGGCATGGGTGCCGATCACGACCTGCGCCTCGCCGACGGCTACGCGTTCGAGCACCTCGCGTTTGACTTTGCGCGGGAGGTTGCCGGCCAGCCACCCCACCGTCACACCCAGAGCGGTCAGCCAGGCGCTGAACTTGGCGTAATGCTGTTCGCCGAGAATTTCGGTGGGCGCCATGATCGCCACCTGAAAACCATTTTCAATCGCTTGCAATGCGGCGAGTGCGGCGACGATGGTTTTACCGCTGCCTACATCCCCCTGCAACAAGCGCTGCATCGGATAAGCGCGCGTTAGATCGTCGCTGATTTCAGCGGCCGCCTTGCGCTGCGCATTAGTCAATGCAAACGGCAACGCATCAAGCAACGCACGCGTGAGTTTGATGCGCGGCTGCAAGGGCGGCGCATCGACGCGCTTACGCCGGTCGTAATGAATACGCATCGATAATTGCTGCGCCAGCAATTCGTCAAACTTGACGCGCCGCCACGCCGCATGGGTGCGCTGCTCGAGTTGATTCAGATCAGCCGCCGGTGGCGGATGATGCAGATAGCGCACGCTGTCACGAAAACCTGCCAGCTTTAATCGCTCCAACAAAGCCGCGGGCAGCGTGTCATCAAGATCACCAGCGGCAAGCGCCTTGTCGACCAGACGTTGCAGCACCGCCTGCGAGAGACCCGCCGTGGCCGGATAAACCGGCGTGAGTTGCGTAGCGACGGGCGCACCCTCGGTCACGACGCGATATTTCGGATGCACCATCTCGGCACCAAAAAATCCCTGACGGATTTCGCCGAACAAGCGCACGCGCGTGCCGGTGGCCAGCTGGCGCAACTGGCTCGGATAAAAATTCAGAAACCGCATGACCACCACGCTGCTGTCGTCTTCGACCGTGCAGACGAGCTGGCGTTTGGGTCGAAACTTGACGGCGTTGTCGATCACCACGCCCTCGACCAGCACGGTTTGTCCCGCCGGCGCGTCGATGATCCGGTACAAATGCGTCTGGTCTTCGTAACGCAACGGCAGGTGCAAGACGAGATCAAAATCGCGATGGACGCCGATCTTGGCCAGCACCGCCTGGGTCGCCTTGCTGGTTTTGCCGAGCAAGCCCGCGGGCGGCGGGCGCGTGGCATCCGGTGCGTCGCGTTTCGCCGGCGTTCGTTTCAAACCTTGACGCTCACGCCAGATGCAATACGGCGTCGACTTCGACCAGCGCGCCGCGCGGCAGACTGGCCACCCCGACCGCAGCGCGCGCCGGATAGGGCTCACAAAAATAAGTCGCCATGATTTCATTAACGCGCGCGAAATGCGCCAGATCGGTGAGATACACGGTGACGCGCACCGCGTCGTCTAGATTACCGCCGGCGGCCGCGGCCACCGCCTTGAGATTTTCAAAGACGCGCACGATCTGCGCCTCGATGCCGTCGACCATCTGCATGGTTTGCGGGTCGAGCCCGATCTGCCCGGACATATAAACCGTATCGCCGCAGCGCACCGCCTGAGAATAGGTGCCGATCGCCTGCGGTGCCGCCGCCGTGTGTATGGTTTGTTTCATAACCGCCTCTCCGTCTATCGTTAACGTCTCGCCCTATGATGAAGCCAGCGCGCGCCGAATTCAATCGCCGCGGCGAGGCCGGCGCGCTCATCGCTACCAGCCGGGCCGAGAATGGGGCGCGGCGGGTCGCAACAATCTGTGACAAGCCGCTATCACTGCAAGTATCCGCCGGCAAAGCCGGGGGAACGCCCCTGTTGGTTTCGAGACATTGACAGCCTAACCCTCAGCGCAGACATTCCGTGCGCCCCCAAAACACTGGAAGGTCGGCGCGGCAGAAGGTTGCTGGCCCGGCTTGGGGGGGAACGGATGCGCGAAGATGGGCTTAAATGACCCTGCTGCGGGAGCGCATATCGCTTAAATGGCCAAGAAACATATTACAAGAGTGCAGAGTCCTCGCCAAAATAGTCGAATTTCAACGAACTACCCGACGTTGATTCAGTCGGTTGAATTTCAGTGTTCCTCAGGAAAAAAAGGGTGGGAGAGGCGCTTGGGCGCCCCGCGTTCCTTAGATCGAAACCATTCGATAAAACAAATATGAATTAATTTATGTGAAAGATATTCCTGATTGGCAATTAACGTCAGCCAAATCGCCCTCGGCCGCAAAATTCGCGAAAAACATCGCGCAACAACAACGTTTTGGCGGCACGACAGCTTCCATAAAACCATCGTGCTGACGATACTTTCTAGTCAGGAATATATTTAGGTTACATTTTGTCATCGTCGTCCTCAACTTCCATTTGCTCTGCGCCCGCAAAAGCGGGAGGGCGAGTATAATAAGAATTAAAGTATCTTCCCGGTAATCCTTCACCACCTTGCATTACGGCAACCCCTTCAAATGGTTTGAGGGGGCGATAAAACCGAACGCTCATAATACGAACGCGGAACGAATAACATGAACCCATTCATCCGGCTACCCAAGACTCTTATCGTTACGGCATTGGCTACCCTGAGCGCTTTGCCCGCACTTGCAGAAAACTCGACGTTAAGGACCAAGGCAGGAAACGAGTTCGGGGTCAGCGTTTCGACCTACAAGTATACCGAACCCGATTTTATGGCGATCAAGGCGACCAAGGTCGGATTCGACTACTCGGGCACCTATCTAATCGGTTCAGAATGGCCCAACCAGGGCACCGGCTGGTTTCTACGCGGGGATGCGCGTTTTGCCACCGGGAAAGGCGACTACAGCAGTAACTCGAGCGGCACGCAAAATGACCTGCCGGACTGGTATTACGAGGTCAGGGGCCTACTCGGCAAGGATTTCGACTTCGGTGGATATTCGCTGTCGCCCTATGCCGGGCTGGGCTACCGGTATTTGTTCAATGATTTGCGCGGAACAACTTCCGTGGGTAGCCAAGGTTACCGCAGGGAAAGCCGCTATACGACGCTACCCATAGGCGTCACTCACAAAATAAATCTGGCCAACCAAAAACAACTTTTGACCACCTTAGAGTATGATTTTTTGGTCAGCGGTCAAGCGGATGCGAAGCTATCAGACTCGAGCCTGGGTAGAGCGGACCTCAGCTTTAAACAGAGTAGCGGATATGGCTTGCGTTTTAGCACACTGGTGCGTTTCGACACGTGGTCCGTAGGGCCATCCCTCGTTTTATGGAGGATTAAAGACTCGGAAACGGTCAGCTCATTCCGCGAGCCACGGAACAATACGCTTGAATTCGGGGTTAAGGCATCTTATCATTTCTGAAATAATCTTCATTTCGCAAAATAACCGGCTACTTTTGCAGTTGCATCAAAGAAAATAACGGTATAATTTGGTTTTTTAATTTGTAACATCTATCGCACTAATCATTTATCTGTCACACATAAAGTTTATAATACCTGCTTGGCATCAGCAGGCTTGAACTGCTTGAGAGCTACCAAGATCCATTCTTATATCTGTAGGCCTTTAATCTATCTGCCTTTAAAAGTTTAGGTAAACACAAATGAATACTAAAAAATTAATCGTCAGTTTAGTCGGCTTGGCGTTTACGTTCAGCCAAACACCGTATGCACAAACACCCGCCGCAGCGGGTTCAGGCGCAGCAACCACGGGCGCTACTACGGCGACGGCTGCTGGCGCGAGCGCAGCGACTGCCGCAGCGGTAGGCGGCATAACGGCGGGGATGGTTGCGGCGGCGGTAGCCGCGGTGGCTGCTGCTGCTGCGATTTCAAGTGGTAGTGGCGGTGCTGCAGCAACACCAACAACAACAACAACGACTTCTGCCGCAGCGTTGACTGCGGCTGCGGCCACCGAAGCGGCTACCCAGGCTGCTGCAGCTAACAGTGCATCCGGTGGCGCTGCAACCGACTCCAGCGATGCCGCAACAGGGGCTGGCGTCAACCTCCAAGCCCCTGTCGTTGCCGCGCAAACTGCCGTCACTGCAGCACAGACGACGGCAGCGACTGACGCTGCAGCGGCGACTACAGCCGCACAGAATTTAACGGCAGCTAACAATGTCGCCACCGTTGGTTTAGTGTCTAATGGCACCCTTATCTGCGCTTTAGCGACCTGTACCGCGCAAGAAAAGGCGAACCTCGGCCTCCTCGCAAAGAACGCAGCAGCAACGGCAGCGTTATCAGCAGCAGCCTATAAAACCGCCGTCGATGCCTACTATACTGCTGTCAAAGCTGCAGTAGATGCACTTCCAACTTCCACCGCCAAGACCGCCGCCTTGGCGAAGCTCGCAACAGCCTTAACAAAGCTGGCAACAGCGGCTACCGCAGTGGCTGCAGCAAGTACGGCATCCGTTGCGGCCGCCGCCAGTTACAACGTGGCCGTAGCACAATCCGGAACAACCGGAACAACCGGAACAACCGGAACAACCGGCTCAACCGGAACAACCGGAACACGCTAGAATTAATTCGAAATCGGCGGCTACGCCGAAAAGCCCCAAGGTAAAACTTGGGGCTTTTCTTTTGAATAGTCAGGGTTTATGCAAAGGCAACACCCACACACACGGTTGCTGTATGCAGCAGTCATCGTGTTTTCGCTCGGCGCTTGTGGGCATACGGCGCTTACGCGCACAATTTTCGATACCGCTTCTGGCTTCAGCACTAACGTCGACAGCATCGCACTGAACCCGGGCCTAAGTTATCTGCGCGTTACGGTCCGGGGGAGGGGCGTGCTATTGGTCCGAGGTTATGAAGAAAAGCATCCGGAAGGCCAGATCGATGTCTGGTACAGCACCGAGGGGGAGGTTATTAGTCTTCAAAACGGGCGCATCGTGAACACCGCAGGGCTTGAAACAGACTGGCGTGCGGTCAGAAATTTTTCCCTGCCCGCATGGAAAGACATGATCGGGCGTAACGCCGTCACCTACAGTCGCGAACGCGACGAAATGCCTGGTTACCGCTTTGGCATCAAAGAAACCGTTTCGCTATACCCGGTCGACGTTCCCGCCAACGCCAAACTGGTCGGTATGCCCGCAACCACGCTGCGATGGTACGAGGAATCAGTGATCGGCCAACCGGGCGGCCTACCTTCGGGCCGCTTTGCAGTTCAACTAAAAGATGGCGCTACACGTATCGTTTACGGCGAACAGTGCCTCTCGAAAACGCTCTGCCTTGCCTGGCAAGTATGGCCAGCCGCTCAGTAAGTGGCCTGGCGGCTGGGGTGCTAATCACCATCCTGGCTTGTTGGGTCACGACAATCCAGGCACAACCGAACCAGCCAGTATCGGCGCCTGTCGCCGGTGAACGCCTAAGCGACTGGCTGTTGCGACAACCCAAGGATGGGCGAGCCTATCCAACCGGCCTGCAGTGGCAAGTACCGTCGGCACGTTATGCACAGGCCGGACTCAAACGGGAACTCCTAACCTTGCTAACCGTTGCCGAGACCACGCCGCCTGCCTCGCGCGAGAACCTTGCCCGCTTGATCAAAGCCCTCCCCGTTACGGGGCGCGTGCCCATTCCGCTCGTCGACCCGCGTTGGCTTCAGGCACACCCCAAAGATGACCCAGTCCTCCAATACGACCATATCGTCACGCTACCAGCCCGCCCGGCGACCGTTAGCGTCATCACAAATGAAGGCATACGGTGCACATTGCCGCATCGGCTGGGCAGCGCAGCCCGCGACTATTTAAACAGCTGTGAGCCCGAGGGCATTGACCAGGTCGATTTCGCTTGGGTCGTGCAAGCTGACGGCACTGTGCAGCAGTGGGGAATAGCCCGATGGAACGCACAGGCTCAAGATGAAGTCGCTCCGGGAGCGCTGATCTGGGCGCCAAACCGGGTCGCCGAATGGTCACCCAAGTTTTCGGCATTATTGGCTGAATTTCTCTCAACCCAAAGCTACGACGCCGTCGTCTCAGCCGACGCACCGACAATACCCGAACGCCGCTCGGCGGTCTTGCCAAGCTCACCCGCAAGAGACGCCGTCATCAGCGCAAACGACTGGGGCCTCATCGGCCTTCTGCAAACCCCGACTGCGCGAATGTCCCCGGCAGGGGAGGTGCGTTTTCATTACAGCACCGTCTATCCATATGAGCGAAACAATGTCCTGCTCCAACCACTCGACTGGTTGGAGGCCGGGTTTCGTTACACCAATATCCGGAACCGCCTGTATGGCAGTCAGGAGCTCTCTGGCGATCAAGCTTACAAGGACAAGAGTGTCGACTTCAAAGTCAGGCTACTCAAAGAAACGGCGAGTTTGCCTCAGATCGCCATTGGGATAACCGACATCGGCGGTACCGGCCTGTTCTCCAGCGAGTACTTGGTCGCGAATAAACGCCGCGGTAATTTCGACTGGAGCCTCGGCATCGGCTGGGGTTATATGGCTGGTAGCAGCAACATACCCAATCCGCTTTCCCTGCTGGGCGGCAAGAGCTTCGACACACGCGTCGCTTCAGGAGGGTCAGGCGGCACAACCAATACAGACTCCTTTTTCCGCGGCAACACCGCCCTTTTCGGTGGCGTGCAATACCACACGCCATCCGACAAGTGGTTAATCAAGGTCGAATACGACGGCAATAATTACCAAAACGAACCACAAGCCAACAACCAAGCGCAAAAAACACCCATTAATGCCGGTGTGGTCTACCGCTATAGTCCGGAGGTCGATTTCACCCTCGGCATCGAGCGTGGTAATACGGTGATGCTGGGCCTGACCTTGCACGCCGCACTCAATAAACTCCACGCTACCAAAGTATCAGATGCTCCCACGCCCCGCATCGTTGCAAACCGCCCTACGACTGAACCTATTTGGGCGGCGACCGCCCAAGACATTATCAACATGACCGGATGGTTTATAAAACAGATCAACCGCAAGGGCCGCACGCTCTATGTGGTCATCGATGGCGCCTATGGATTCCATTGGAATGACCGCATCGAGCGCATGACGGCGGTGCTTCATAGAGACGCGCCAGCCGAGATTGACGAATTCAACCTGGTCTTTCTTGAGCAGGGTAATCCGATGACAGAACGCCTGATCCTGCGCGAAGCCTGGGTCACACAATCTGTGCAAAGACAAGTAATCGCCGATCGTTTTCAAGCCATTGCTGCGCGCGAGCCACGTAGCGCCATGCTTGCAGCACCGCTATGGGAATACAGCCAACCCCGGTTTGGCTATTCGATCATACCCACTTGGCAGCAAAACCTGGGCGGGCCCGACGCCTTCTATTTGTGGCGCGGTGGCCTCTCCGTTCCAATGAAGTTCAAACTTTCGGAAAACACCTCAATAACCGGCGCGGCCAGCCTTGGTTTGGTGGATAACTTCGACAAATTTAAATATACGGGGCCCAGCAACCTGCCTCGCGTACGGACCCACTTGCGAGAGTATATGACGCAGCCGGACATTACCGTGCCCAGCCTACAAGTCACGCACATGGGTAACTTGAGCGGGAACCAGTATTACAGCGCGTATGGCGGCCTTCTGGAGAGCATGTTTGGTGGCGTAGGCGGCGAATGGCTCTACCGCCCGTGGCATAGCCCATTTGCCTTTGGCATCGACATCAACCGCGTTAAACAACGCAATTTTAGGCAGGACTTCGGGTTTGACAATGCCGGCGGGCAAACGGGTTATCGCGTAACCACCGGCCATGCCACCACCTACTGGGATACCGGCTGGCAATCTACCCAAGTCAAAGTGGGCGTCGGGCAATACCTCGCAGGCGATATCGGCGCAACAGTTGACGTCAGCAAGACATTCAACAACGGGATTTCCATTGGCGCCTGGGCGACGAAAACCAATGTGTCAGCCGAACAGTTTGGGGAAGGCAGTTACGACAAGGGAATCTACCTGAGAATTCCCTTCGATGTGATGATGACATCACGTAGCCCCGGGGTAGCGAATCTCGTCTATAACCCCTTAACACGAGATGGCGGCGCAAGACTAAACCGTAATTTTAGCCTCTACGATGCGACCAACTCGCGCAGCAAGCAACGAACGAGTTATGCCCCCGCAAGTGGCCAGCCGGATGACGATGTCCCGGCGTGGGCTACAGAACGTTCGCTTGTCGCAGACTTCGTTGGCACGAGCCGCACTCTTGGCAATCCGGATAGCCGAGATCAAATCGGCAACGCATTATGGGTAGGCGGTGGCATCGTGCTCGCCTCTTCAATATTAGACAATCGGTTGGCAAGTTGGGCCGACAAACATCAAAGCGAGCGCTGGAACAACCTCGCGAAAGCCGCCAATAATGTGCCCCTGCTGCTGGCGGCAGGCACCGGCATGCTTTGGTGGGGCTTGGCGGGAGAGCATGCCTCTACAACGGCTTGGACCGCGATCAAGAGCGCAGCGTTTACCGTAAGCGCGGAAACACTCGGCAAGGTCGCGTTCAATCGGGCGCGCCCCGAGGGGGGTCTCGGGGCAGCCCATTTCGATCCGTTCGGCAAGGGTTCTGCCAATAGCAGTTTCCCTTCGATCCATATGGGCGCAGCATTTGCACTCGTCACGCCCTTTGCACAGGATTACGATGCCCCTTGGCTATACGCCATCGCCGGTGCCACTGCATTTGGGCGTATCCAGCAACGCCAACACTTCGCCTCCGACGTCGTCGCTGGTAGTCTGATAGGCTATGCCACAGGGACCCTTTTTCTGAACCAGCAACATAAGAATCAACGAGGACCGAAGATTGAGATTGACTCAAATCGACGCATCAAGTCGACCTGGTCGTTTTGATTACCGCGGCTCAACTATAATTTCCCTTTTACGCACGACGTGATTGACTGGGCATGGCCTGGATTTCGTCGTCATGATTTTTCGATTATCTGCCGACGTTGTTGCCCCGATCAGAATTTTTGCATCGACGGCGGAAAATGCTATTTATGCAAATTTCCATAGAATCGCTCCTTTTCCTTTGGCTTACCAAGCGCAAAGTCTGCGCGCAGCAACCACGCAAACGCATGAAACAGGGATGCATCAGCATCGCGCTGTTCATCGGCGCGGGTGCGTGCTTACTGGTTCTGGTTCTGGTTCTGAGTCTAAGTCTAAGCCTCAACGCTGTCGCACAACCGGCGGGCAAACTGCCCAGCGTCCATCTCGAAGAGCTGACCTGGACCGAAGTGCGTGATGCCATACAAGCCGGCACCACCACCGCACTCATTTATACTGGCAGCACCGAGCAAAACGGCCCGCATCTGGTGCTAGGCAAACACAACTTCATCGCCCGTCATGTCGCCGGCCGTATCGCCACGGAACTCGGTAACGCCATCGTCTATCCGGTGCTGCCTTACGCGCCCACCGGTGACAGCGCAGCGCGCAGCGGTCATATGCGTTTCCCCGGCAGCATCCATCTATCCGCGACGACCTTTCGGGCGGTTGTGCGCGACCTTGCGTTAAGCGCGCTCGCCGCCGGCTTCCGTAAGGTTTTTCTGTTGGGCGATCACGGTGACGGACAAAACGAATTGAGCGCCGTTGCCCGCGAGCTTGACGGCCTCTGGGCGGCGCGCGGTCAACGGGTGTTTTATGTGCCCGACGTTTACGTTCTTCAGGAACAACAGGTGCGCGCGTATTTGTCGGCGGCGGGTATCACCGGCGACGGCCACGGCGGCGCGGCCGATACGGCAGAACTCGCTTTCATTGACCGCCAGGGGCAATGGATACGCACCGATGCATGGGCGCGCAGCAGCAACAAAACCGAACAGGTCACCGGCGTCAGCGGCGACCCGTTGCGCGCCGATGCCGCCATGGGGCGCGCCTTCATCGACTATAAAATCACCAACGGCGTGCGACAGATGCGGGAGCTGATGAACGATGTCCGGCGCTAAACCCTCGCAAGATGACAGCGGCAAGACGCCGCCGCACAGCATGAAAAATGCCGCCTTTGCACAACGCGCGCGCTTCGCGCTCACAGGCCTCGCCGCCGCCTGGCGCAGCGAATCGAGCTTTCGCATCCAAACCGTTTGCAGCGTGCTGCTGCTGATCGCATTACTGGCGCTGCGTCCGCCGTTGTTGTGGTGCGCGCTGTGTCTGCTCATGGCTGCCCTCGTCATGGCGGCCGAACTGCTCAACACCGCAATCGAACATTTCATTGATCATCTGCATCCGGGCCTGCATCCGGCGGTGAAGACCGCCAAGGACTGCGCGGCGGCGGCGGTGCTGGTATTAAGTGTCTGCGCGCTGGTGGTCGGCATGATGACTGCGCTAGTTTCTTTGGGCGTGTTGCACTGACATGCGCAGCGCGCCCCTCGCCGCTTCGAGATGGAGAATCGCATGGATTTGAGCGGCTACATGCTCGCGCCTGCGGCCGCCTTCACCGCCTGGCTGCAACTGCTGGGTGATCAGCTCGCTAACCCACACGGCATATTCTGGTGGCCGACACTGGCGACGGCACTCGCCGGCGTCCTCTGGGTTACCCTCATACGCCGCAACCGAACCCGCGAAGAAACTACGACGTCGCGATTACGTTACACCGACTTCGTACGCGAACTGCCGGTGGATGTGCTCTGCTTTCTGGCATACACCTTTTGCCTCGTGCTATTGGGCCCGCTGCTGCTCAAAGCAACCGTCGCTGGCGTCAGCCTGGTATTTCTGCTGGCCGGAATTCCACCGACACGCACGGATGTCACGGGCATGCAGGAACAACTCATCGTCGCCGCGCTGATTTTTCTATGCAGCGACTTCATGCTGTATTGGAGTCACCGCCTGTTTCATGCCTTCGGCCCACTGTGGCGCCTGCACCGCCTGCATCACCGGCCGGCCGTGCTGACGCCACTGACCGCCTTTCGTTTCTGGCCGCCCGAATCAGCGCTGCACTTCATCGCCTTCAGTCTGGGCAGCGGTGTCGCCATTGGCATCTCAGCAAAAATACTCGGCATCGGCGTCGCACCGTCGACTTACGCCGGCTTGAATGTGTTTTTGCTGGCGTGGTATCTCGCGTTTTCGCACCTGCGCCACAGCCATGTGCCGCTGCGCTTTCCGCGCTGGCTGTCTTACGTGCTGGCATCCCCGCACATGCATCAGGCGCATCACTCGATCGAGGCGCGCCATCATCATCGCAATTACGCCACCGCCCTCGCCCTCTGGGACTGGATGTTTGGCACGCTACTGATTCCAGATACGAAGGAACGCTTCGACTTTGGCGTCGCTCCCGCCGCGCCCGCCAACACCGCCAAAGCAACGCACGCCTGAACGCTGCGGCGGCGGCAGCGCCGGGCCGCATCACCCACACGCACGCCCACAACTATGGCGCCACCGGCCAGGCGGCCTTCTCCAGATCCACCGCGCGCTGGCGCAGAGTCTTGTCGGCCTTCAGCACCATCTTCGCCACTTTATGGGTGGGCGTATGCGGCAGGGCATCGACGAACAACACATAACGCGGGACTTTTTGCGGCGCCAGATGTTCGCGACACCAGCGTGCGATCTCCTGCGCATCCGCCACCGCGCCGGGCTTTAACACCACCGCCGCCAGAATATCGTCTTCGCCCAGTTCGGCCGGCACCGCCACCGCAGCAGCCTCGTGCACCGCGGGGTGGTCGCCGATCACGCGATCGAGTTCAGCGCCGGCGATGTTCTCGCCACGCCGACGGATGATGTCTTTCTTGCGGCAGACAAAATAATAGTAATCATCTTCATCGCGGCGCACGATATCGCCGGTGCGAAACCAGCCATCGACAAACGCCTCACGGGTCTGTTCCGCATCACGGAAATAGCCCTGCATGACAATCGGCGTCTTCACCCAGAGTTCGCCCTCGACGTTAGCCGCGACATCCTGGCCATCGTCATCGACCACGCGACACTGCGCCCACGGCCGCGCCGGATCGGGATGCCGCCCCACCGGTCCCATGCTGCCGGCTTTGCGCAGACCCTCGATCGGATTACAGGTGACGCCGGGTATTTCCGTCATGCCATAGCCGCCGATCAGATGCGGGACATGAAACTCATCCCGAAAGGTCGCCTCCATCTGGTGACGCACGCCATAGACCGCACGCAACTTGTGCGTCGGGCGGTATTCGTCGCGCGAGCGGTTCATCAGCATGGTGCCGATCGCCTCGATGATGTTGACTTCGGTGGCGCCGTAATCCGCCGCCGATTGCCAGAACGTCGACGCGGAAAACCGCGGCATGATCGCCATGCTGCAACCGGCGGCCAGCGTGCCGGCGGTTGAATAGAAGGTGGCGTTGATGTGAAACAACGGCAACACCACCATCACGCGATCCTCTTCCTGCAGATACACGCGTTGCACAAAGGCCTCGCCGCCACAGACAAAACTGCGCTGGCTGTGCATCGCCCCTTTCGGAAAACCCGTCGTCCCCGAGGTGTACACAATCAAACAAGTGTCATCGGCCGTGACACCGGGCGACGGCAATGCCGGCGTCATGCCCGCAGCCGCCTCCAGCAAGGAAGCGACATCCGCCGCCGGCACATCGAGCGTCAGAAACCACGGCGCGGTCTTGAGTCCGGTACTCGCTTCGCGGGCGACAGCGAGCGTGTCACTGCTCGCCACCACGGCGCTCACCTCAGCGTGTTCAAACACGTAACGCGCCTCGGGCACACCGAACTCTGGATTGACCGGCACATCGATGGCACCGATACGCGCTAACGCAAACAGCATCAGCACATGGCCGTCACTGTTGCGCCCCATGACCGCGACGCGGTCACCGCGACCGATGCCGCGCGCCACCAGCATGGCGGCGATGCGGCCGATGGCGTCACCGGCTTCGCGCCAGCTCCAGACACGTTGCTGGAACAGCATGAAGGGTCGGTTCGCCGCGCCCTGCGCACGGCTGGCAAACGCGCCATGCAAGGTGTAATCGTGCGACGGATAAAGGTGCAGAACCTCGAGCGGTTTTTTCATGCTGTGTGCAAAGCGGTGGCGACGCGAGCGTCGCCACTCAAGCCCGGCCCTCATGTGAACTCACGGCGACCACCGCACGCGACGCACTGCGGTTGCTCCAGGCATAACGCACGCCCTTCAACAACGCGACGTCGCCCTGCTTAAC
>CAMDSO010000064.1 GCA_945906935.1 Bordetella parapertussis | reverse complement strand
TGCGCGCCGCCCCCAGTCGGACAGCCTCGGCGCGGTATGCCGCCTGCGCCGCCCCTACACGCGCACGTACTGCAGCAATATCGCTGCCGGCTTCCAGTTCAGCGAGCCGTTGCTGCGCACGCGCCTGCGCATCAGGCAAGCCTTCGGGCGCAACTCGATACTTACGGGCACAGGCATGCACCGCTTCCAGACGCTGCTCAACCTGACGAAAGCGTTGCGGGTCGACCTCCAATCGCTGCTGGTAATCGCGCAACATGTAGACCGCCTCCTGCGTTTGTGCCTGCGCAGCGGCCAGCACCTCGGCAATGTCTTTCAGACGCGCGTCGTATTCCAGCAAGTGATCAAGACGCGAAGAAGCTTGCGCAATTTGCACCAGGCTCGACTGATCGGCTTCGGAAAGAATATCCATGGCGAATTGCGCACCCTCGATCAAACTCTGCGCATGCGCCAGACGGCTATGCTCGCCCTGCAGCTCCGTCCACTCTTCAACCGTCAGGTTGAGGGCGTCCATTTCACGCACCTGCCACTCGAGCTGCTCGCGCTCAGCGGCAATCGCGGCAGCGTCGCCCTCCAGCGTCTGCAAATGCCGCCGCAAATCCTGCCAACCGCGCCAAGCCGTAGCAACCTCAGCAAGTAGATCACCATGACCGCCGTAGGCATCCAGCAACTGGCGTTGCGCCACCGGCCGCATCAAATTTTGGTGCTCATGCTGGCCGTGGATATCAATCAGATATTCCCCGGCGCCGCGTAATTGCGCCAGCGTCGCCGCACAGCCGTTGATAAATGCACGCGAACGTCCTCCGGCATCAATCACCCGCCTAAGCAAGCAACGACCATCATCACCGGTCAACTCCTGCTCAGCCAGCCACCCTTGCAAAACGGAGCCCTTGCCGATCTCAAATTCAGCGGAAATATCGGCGCGTTCGGCCCCCTGACGCACCACCGACGCCTCACCACGCTCGCCCAGCGCCAGCGCAAGTGCGTCAATCAGAATGGATTTACCAGCGCCGGTTTCGCCAGTCAATGCGGTGAAACCCGCCGAAAACTCGAGCTCAAGACGATCGACTATGACGAAATCGCGAATATTAAGACTGCGCAGCATGGCTACAGCGCCCTCACACAATGCGACGCACAAAGCGCGCGCTAATAAAACTCCGTCCAATGCAACTTCTCGCGCAACATGCTGTAGTAGTCATGGCCGGTCGGGTGCAACAGACGGATGGTGTGCTTATAACGGCGGACCAAGATCCGGTCGCCGTTGTTTAAATCAAAATGGGAGTGACTATCAAAATGCGCGCGTGCGTCGGCCGCGCTGCGCAGGGTGATCTCGACCGCGCCGTCGCCACCGATCACGATCGGGCGGCTTGAAAAGGTATGCGGACAGATCGGCACCAGCGCCATCGCCTGCAAAGAGGGATGAATAATCGGCCCCCCCGAGGACAATGCATAGGCGGTCGACCCGGTCGGCGTCGCCACAATCAAACCGTCGCCATGCAACGCATAGAGAAAACGTCCGTCGATCTTGACCTCAAACTCGATCATGCTGCCTTGAAGGCCCTTCGACAACACGACATCGTTGAAAGCCAACACACCGAAAACCCTGCGTCCACCACTAAACACCTCGGCTTCCACCAGCATGCGCTCCTCGGTCACACAACTGCCGTCAAGAATCGCACTGATGGTTTCGCACATGGTATCAATCGAGATATCCGTGAGAAAACCGAGCCGCCCTTGGTTGATCCCTACCAGCGCCACATCAAACGGTGCCAGTACCCGCGCAATGTTAAGCATCGTGCCGTCGCCGCCCAGCACGATGGCCAGCTCGGCGTCGCGGCCGATCTCTTCGAGCGTATGCACCGGGAAACGGCTGTCATCGATGTGCTGAGCCGTGAGTCCGTCGATAATCACCTTGACGCCACGGGCCTCAAGAAATTTTCCGAGCGCGAGCAAAGGCACCGCAATCTCGGGACTCTTGTATTTGCCGATCAGGCCGACGGTTTTGAACGAGGCGTTCATGCACACATTATAGGTGAAGCCGCAGACCACGGCCTAATGCAATGCACGACCGCCGCCGTAAACAACCGCTGCCGAGAGGGATTTGCACCCTTGCAGCACGTTTTGTGTAGAATTCTTTGATGGCCGCCGCTCATCCCAACCTCAACGAACGTGCGCAGACCCTGCTCAAGGCACTGGTCGAGCGCTACATCACCGACGGCCAGCCGGTCGGTTCGCGTGCGTTATCGCGGATGTCAGGACTCGACCTTTCGCCGGCCAGCATCCGCAATGTGATGGCCGACCTCGAAGAGATGGGACTCATTACGAGCCCCCATACCTCGGCAGGACGGATTCCGACCCCGCGCGGCTATCGTCTTTTTGTCGATACCCTGCTGAAAATAAAGCCGCTCGACAGCATCGAGATCCACGAGCTTGAAGGCCATCTGCAAAACAACAGCCGTCAAAAACTGGTCGCCTCGGCCTCCCACCTGCTCTCCGATCTGACCCACTTTGCCGGTCTTGTCATGACACCGCGACGGGCCGCCATGTTCCGCCACATCGAATTTGTCGGGCTGACTGAAAAGCGCATATTGCTGATCATCGTTTCGCCCGAAGGCGACGTGCAAAACCGCATTCTGACTACCAACCGGTCCTACAACCAGTCGGAACTGGTCGAAGCGGCCAATATGCTTAACCAGCATTATGCAGGCCTCTCGTTCAATGAAATCCAGCATCGTGTCCATGATGAATTGAAAAAACTGCGCGAAGAGATGTCGCACCTGATGTCGACCGCACTCGAGGCGGGCAGCCAGGCGCTGCAGGAAGCCACTGACGAAGTCGTGATCTCCGGCGAGCGCAACCTGCTTGAGGTACACGACCTCTCCGGCAACATGTCCAGCCTGCGTAAGCTGTTCAACCTGTTCGATCAAAAAGCCAGCCTGTTGCAACTGCTCGACGTCTCCAGCCGCGCCCACGGCGTGCAAATCTTCATCGGCGGCGAATCCGGTCTGGTGCCGCTCGATGAATGCAGCATCGTCACCGCCCCCTACGAAGTCGACGGTCAGATCGTCGGCACGCTGGGCGTCATCGGACCGACGCGTATGGCCTACGAACGCGTCATTCCGATTGTCGATATCACCGCCAAACTGCTGTCGAGCGCGCTGTCGCAAAATTAATGTTTCGACCTCGCACGCGGGACAGATAAAATCCCGCCGCTGCAACGCCGTGTCGTTGCTGCCGTTTCAAACCCAACCGACCCCGGACACAGCTATGCCTCGCTATTTTCCCGAACCCAGCTACGCCCACGGCACTCCGGCAAAAACCGGCGTTTTACTCATCAACCTTGGCACCCCCGAGGCGCCGACGCCGGCCGCCGTGCGCACTTATCTGCGCGAGTTTTTGTCCGACCCGCGGGTGGTCGAAATTCCGCGTCCAGTGTGGTGGCTGATCCTCAACTTGTTCATTCTGCCGTTCCGCCCGAAAGAGTCGGCAAAACGCTATGCGCAGGTGTGGACCAGCGAGGGCTCGCCGCTCAAATTTCATACCGAACGACAGGCTCGTCTGTTGCGTGGTTATCTGGGCGAGCGCAGCCAGGCGCCGTTGACGGTCGAATACGCCATGCGCTACGGCAATCCGTCGATCGCGGCGACGCTGGCGCGGATGAAAGCCGAAGGCTGCACACGGATCCTGACGGTGCCACTGTATCCGCAATATGCCGCCAGTACCACGGCCACCGCGATTGATGCAATTGGCGCGGCGCTGGCCCGCCTGCGCAACCAACCCGCACTGCGTACTATCCGCAACTTCCATGATGACCCGGGCTATATCGAAGCCCTCGCGCACCGGGTGCGGGAGTACTGGGCCGTCAACGGACGCCCGCACATTCTGGTCATCAGTTTTCACGGCGTGCCGCGTTATTCCCTCGATCGTGGCGATCCTTACCATTGTGAGTGCCACAAGACAGGGCGGCTGCTAGCCGAAGCACTCGCGTTGCCGGCAGACAAATACCGTCTGACCTTTCAGTCGCGCTTTGGTCGCGCCGAATGGTTAAAGCCTTATACCGCCGAGGTTTTGCAAAAGCTGGGCGCAGAAAAAACCAGCCGGATCGACGTCGTCTGCCCCGGTTTCGTCAGCGATTGCCTGGAAACCTTGGAAGAGATTGCGATCGAGGGCAAGGGCATTTTCCTTAACGCGGGTGGCGGCGAATATCACGCCATCCCCTGCCTCAATGAAGACGACCTGTGGATACGTGCACTGGCGGATATCGTGCAAAACAACCTGCAGGGCTGGCTGGAACTGCCGCCCGCCGCCGCCACGCTCGCACAAAGCCGCACCAGCGCCCTCGCGCTCGGCGCAAAAAACTGACGCAACCCCGCCTGTCTTTTCAGCTCAAGTGCTTGCCCGCCTCTTGAAATCGGCGGCAACGCCCCCATAAGCTCTGGATTGACTAATTCAGAGCTGCCTTTTAGAGGTAAATAATGCAAGAAAACACCCCGCCAGCCGGCGATGCCGGAAACACGCCGACCGCCGACGCTGCCAACACCAACGCCGGCCCGGAAATCATGCCGAGCATGGAAGAACTTCTCAAAACAGCTGAACTGACCGCGCAGGAGCATCATGACGCCTGGCTGCGCGCCAAAGCCGACGCCGAGAACATCCGCAAGCGTGCGCAGACCGATATCGCCAGCGCGCACAAGTATGCCATCGACAATTTCGCCAACGCGCTGCTGCCCGTCAAAGACAGTCTTGAAGCTGCGCTGGCGACCAACAACGCAACCCTGGAAAATCTGCGTAGTGGCGTCGAGTTGACGCTAAAACAGCTCGGTTCCGTATTCGAAAAATTCAAAGTGATCGAAATCGAACCGGCCGGACAGAAATTCGACCCGCATCAGCATCAGGCGATCAGTGCCGTCGAATCCGAGGCGGAGCCGAACACGGTGTTGCAAGTCTTCCAGAAGGGTTACATGTTGAACGACCGTGTCATGCGGCCGGCCATGGTCTCGGTGGCGAAGGCAAAAGCCGGTTGAAAGCCAGCGAGTGAGCCCCATATAAGGGGCATGGATTAATCGGACAACGGGCTGCCGGCCCCTGTGGGTCGGCACTATTCAGAATCAGTATAAAGAGGTCAGCAATGTCGAAAATCATCGGTATCGATCTGGGCACCACCAATTCCTGCGTCGCCATTATGGAAGGCGGCCAACCCAAGGTTATTGAAAATTCGGAAGGTGCGCGCACCACGCCGTCGATCATTGCCTATACCGAGGACGGCGAAGTCCTCGTCGGCGCGTCGGCCAAGCGCCAGGCAGTGACCAATCCGAAAAACACGCTGTATGCCGTCAAGCGCCTGATCGGTCGTCGCTTCGATGAAAAAGAAGTCCAAAAAGACATCGACCTGATGCCGTACAAAATCCTCAAGGCAGGCAATAACGACGCCTGGGTTCAAGTGCGCGACAAGAAAATCGCACCGCCGGAAGTGTCGGCGCAGGTTTTGATGAAAATGAAAAAGACCGCCGAGGATTATCTTGGCGAGCCCGTCACCGAAGCGGTGATCACGGTACCGGCCTACTTTAACGATGCGCAACGCCAGGCCACCAAGGACGCCGGACGCATCGCCGGCCTAGATGTCAAGCGCATCATCAACGAGCCGACCGCCGCGGCACTCGCCTTCGGTATGGACAAAAAGGAAGGCGACCGCAAAATCGCGGTGTATGACCTTGGCGGTGGCACCTTTGACATTTCGATCATCGAAATCGCAGCGGTTGACGGCGAACACCAGTTCGAGGTCCTCTCAACCAATGGCGACACCTTCCTCGGCGGCGAAGACTTCGACCAGCGCCTGATGGAATACCTGTGCGATGAGTTCAAAAAGGAACAGGGTATCGATCTGCGCAAAGATATGCTGGCGCTGCAGCGCCTGAAGGACGCCGCCGAAAAAGCCAAAATCGAACTCTCGTCGTCGCAGCAGACCGAAATCAATCTGCCTTATGTCACCGCCGACGCCTCGGGCCCGAAGCACATGGCGATCAAAATCACGCGTGCCAAGTTTGAAAGTCTGGTCGAAGACCTGATCGCGCGCACCATCAAACCCTGCGAACTCGCGGTCAAAGACGCTGGCGTAAAACTGTCGGACATCGCCGACGTGATTCTGGTCGGTGGCCAGACGCGCATGCCGAAGGTGCAGGAAAAGGTCAAGGAATTCTTCGGCAAGGAACCGCGCAAGGACGTCAACCCCGACGAAGCTGTTGCCGTCGGTGCCGCCATTCAGGGCGGCGTGTTGAAAGGCGACGTCAAGGACGTGCTGCTGCTCGACGTCACGCCGCTCTCGCTGGGCATCGAAACACTGGGCAGCGTAATGACCAAGCTGATCCAGAAAAACACGACGATCCCGACCAAGGCGGCACAGGTTTTCTCCACCGCCGAGGACAACCAGTCGGCCGTTACCATCCATGTGCTGCAAGGTGAGCGCGAAGTGGCCTCCGGCAACAAGAGCCTCGGTCAGTTCAACCTCACCGATATCCCGCCTTCACAGCGCGGCACGCCGCAGATCGAGGTTGCGTTCGACATCGACGCCAACGGCATCCTGCATGTGTCGGCCAAAGACAAGGCCACCGGCAAGGAAAACAAAATCAAGATCCAGGCAAGCTCGGGGCTCAGCGAAGATGAAATCCAGCGCATGGTGAAAGACGCCGAGGCGCATGCGGAAGACGACAAAAAAGCCATCGCACTGGTCACTGCGCGCAACCAGTGCGACGGCCTGGTCCACTCGGTCAAGAAAACCCTGGCCGAACACGGTGACAAGGTGAGCGCCGACGAGAAGGCGAAAATCGAAGCCGCCCTGAAAGAGGCTGAAGAGGCCCTGAAGAGCGACAACAAGGAAGAGATCGAAGCCAAGTCTCAGGCCCTGGCCACCGTTTCGCACAAACTGGCCGAACAGATGTACGCGAAGGAACAGGCCACGCAGCAGGCGGCAGGCGGCGAACAACCCCACGGCGGCACCGAAGCGAAGAAAGACGACGGTAACGTGGTGGATGCGGAATACGAAGAAGTGAAAGACAAGAAGTAGCCGCAACAGACGTCAGGCGCGAGGGGTGAGGCGATCAAATTCGCCTCACCCCTTTCGCGTTGTTGAATCCGTTGAACACCTCACACATCAGATCCTAAAAAACAATGGCTAAACGCGATTTCTACGAAGTACTGGGCGTCAATCGGGACGCCTCGGAAGACGACATCAAAAAGTCCTATCGCAGATTAGCGATGAAACACCATCCGGATCGTAATCCGGACAACCCCAAGGCCGAGGAATCGTTCAAGGAAGCCAAGGAAGCCTACGAAATACTCTCTGACGCCAACAAACGCGCCGCCTACGACCAATACGGCCACGCCGGTGTCGACCCCTCGGCGGGCGCGGGTGGCGCTGGCATGGGGGGGGGATTTGCCGATGCGTTCGGCGATATCTTCGGCGACATCTTTGGCGGTGGACGCGGCCGCTCGAATGTTTATCGCGGCGCCGATCTTCGTTACAACCTGGAAATCGGGCTCGAGGAGGCCGCCCGCGGCACGGAAACCAAAATCCGTATCCCGGCAATGGAGCAATGCGAAACCTGCGACGGCAACGGCGCCAAGCCCGGCACCAAACCGGTCAAATGCAGTACCTGCGACGGTCACGGCCAGGTGCGCATGCAACAAGGTTTCTTTTCCGTCCAGCAAGCCTGTCCGAAGTGCCGCGGCGCCGGCAAGATGGTGGAGTCCCCTTGCCCGACCTGTCGTGGTGTCGGCCGCCTCAAGCAACACAAAACCCTGTCGGTCAAAATTCCTTCGGGTGTTGACGAGGGCGATCGCATCCGCCTGTCCGGCGAAGGCGAGGCCGGCGTCAATGGCGGTCCGCCCGGCGACCTGTATGTCGTCATTCACCTCAAGGCGCATGCGGTATTCCAGCGCGAACAAAACGATCTACATTGCGAAATGCCGATCAGCTTCACCACCGCGGCGCTGGGCGGCGATATCGAAATACCCACCCTCGACGGCTATGCCAAGATCAAGATCCCGGCCGAAACGCAATCTGGCAAGGTATTCCGTCTGCGCGGCAAAGGCATCAAGGGCGTGCGTTCCTCCACCCACGGAGATTTGCTCTGCCATGTGGTCGTCGAAACGCCGGTCAATTTGACCGTCCGCCAGCGCGAATTGCTCAACGAACTCGAAGCCATCAACAACAAGGATTCGGGCCAGCACAACCCGCGCGCGAAATCGTGGATGGACAAGGTCAAGGAGTTCTTTGCCGAATAGCCCCGGCAAAAAACTCCAATCGCTCTAAAAGACCTCCGATTGAATGCCGCTCAAGGTGGCGTTCAATCGATGTCCAACACAACATGCCCGATCTTCTGACCGCGTTCAACGGCGAGATGGGCATCGATCACATCACGCAGCGGAAAGCGCTGCGCGATCGAAAATATCGGTTTCGACTGTTGGAGCCAACGCGCAATATCAGCCTGCGCAGCCCCCTTGGCGGCATCCGACATGGTGTAAACAAACACCGGGCGCACCGTCACATTAAGCCTTAGCAAATCGTTATACGGAAAAACTGGCTCGCGCACGCTCATCGACGCATAACAGCTGATCGCTCCAAACGGCCGGATGATTTCTTTGGAGACCGGCAGGTTCTTGCCGAAATCGACATCGACGATGCGATCGACGCCGCCACAAACTGTACGCACCCGTTCGACGACATTTTCACTGCGGTAATTAATCACCACGTCGGCGCCAGCAGCACGCGCATGCGCGGCCTTCTCAGGCGAGCTAACGGTGGCGATGACGTTCGCCGCCCCCGCCCACTTCGCCAACTGAATCGCATAATGGCCGACCACACCGGCGCCACCAGTCACCAGCACGTTGAGACCGGCTACCGGCCCTTCCGCAAACAAACAACGATGCGCCGTCATCACCGGTATCCCGAGGCAGGCCCCCTGCTCCCAAGACAGTGACTGCGGCAAGGCCACGGCAAGCGCCGCAGGCAGCACGATGTGTTGCGCACTGGTGCCGAACGGCCGCTCCCACTGCCCGTTAAAAGTCCATACCCGGTCGCCGGTGCGATGTGTGGTCACACCGGCACCGATACGATCAACCACACCTGCGCCATCACTGTTCGGTATCAACCGTGGCCAGCGGATCGGTCGGCTGCCCGCGCGAGCTTTGACGTCCGAGGGGTTAACCGCCGACGCATGAAGCCGCACCCGGACTTCGCCGGCCTGTGGCTCAGAGTCGGGCAACTCGCCGAACTTCATCACGTCTGTCGCCACCCCATTTTTTTCATACCACGCTGCAAACATTTTCCCGCCTCCCATCCACCATCAAGACATTCAAACCCGCTCTGCGCCCCGCCGCCCGCCGTGTGCCGTCCGCGCCGTCCGCGTCGTCAGGCGTTTGATCATGGCTGGCCAGAGCGCTGGCGCATCCGCAGTAAAAATCGTTGGCGCGTCAGCCGCCGTCACCAGCCATGCGCCCGTCGCGATTTCGGCCTTGAGCTGCCGCGGCGCCCACGCCGCGTAACCGACATAGGCTCGCAAAGCCTGCGCCACGATTTCGCCCCGCGCAATCTGCTGCGGCAGCTTGGCGTCAGCGCTGAGAAAAACATCGTCAAGCAAGCGTACGCTGTTTGCTGGCGCATCCTCGCTTTGGAGCAGAAACAAGATGCGATTTTGCGCCAACGGGCCGCCGTGATAAATCCGTTCGGAGGCCAACGCCAAGCCACCGGCCTCCGGCGCAGCATCGGCAAGGCGCGCCGCAAGCGGTTTGTTGAGAATCAAGCCCAAAGTGCCGACGCCGTCCGGCGCCTGCATCACACAAACGACGGTGTCACGAAAATTAGCATCCGGGAGATCGGGTTTCGCCACGAGTAAGACGGCGCCATCGGGCGCGTCATCAAGTTCGGCAGCAAACAGTCTTGCAACAGGCGCACAGGCCACCCCCAATGCAGCGGTGAGCAGTCGCCTGCG
This sequence comes from Bordetella parapertussis, assembly GCA_945906935.1. Taxonomy (GTDB): domain Bacteria; phylum Pseudomonadota; class Gammaproteobacteria; order Burkholderiales; family SG8-41; genus PALSA-1004. Next base: position 14,876 of record CAMDSO010000064.1, on the reverse strand, counting down.
CGTGTGACTCATACGCCTAAATCAGCGGCTACAGGCAAACGGGTCAGACGAGGCCGGCGCAGCCGCAGCAGGGGCGGCAACGCCGACACTCTCGAGCTTCACACCACGCCGCACGGCAGTCATTTCAGCGATGATCGCAACGGCGATTTCCGCCGGCGTTTTACTGCCGATTTTCAGCCCGACAGGGCCATGCAAGCGGGCGATCTCCGTCGCCGACAAATCAAAATCAGCAAGCCGTTTGCGGCGTTTTTCGTTGTTGGCACGAGAACCCAGGGCGCCGACGTAAAACGCGGGCGACTTCAAGGCTTCGGTCAGTGCCGCATCATCAAGCTTGGGGTCATGCGTGACGGCCACTACCGCCAGATGCGGATCGGCATTCAACTCCAGCACCGCATCGTCCGGATAGCTGCGACTGAAATTGACGCCTGTCACCGTCCATTCGTCAGCATATTCTTCGCGCGGGTCGCAGACCGTGACCTGGTAATCAAGCGCCTGCGCAAACTGGGCGAGAAAGCGCGAAGTCTGGCCGGCGCCGATGATCAACAAACGCCAGCGCGGCCCGTGGATGCTGCGCAACACTTTGCCATCAAATTCCAGCAGATCCGACCAGCGCCCGGATTCCAGCGTCACCACGCCGGACTGCATATCGAGGCTGCGTGCAACAAGTTCGTGCCGGCCGATGATTTCGAGCAACTCCTTCAGCTGTGATTCGGGCCGCACCGGTTCCAGCACCAGTTGCAGAGTGCCACCGCAGGGCAGACCGAAACGCGCCGCCTGCTCGGTGGTCACGCCATAAGTGACCACCTCGGGCACACCGCCCTTCATCTGATGGGCCTTGACCCGTTCGATCAGGTCGTCCTCGACGCAGCCACCGGAAACCGAACCGACAACATGACCGTCGTCGCGAATCACCAGCATCGCACCGATCGGTCGCGGCGCCGAACCCCAGGTCCGCACCACCGTCGCCAGGGTCGAACGATGCCCCGCATCGAGCCAGGCGATAGCACTCTTGATGACTTCGGTATCTACACTATCCATAATGGTGACCGTTAATGTTAATGCGCAAATGCGCGATACGATCAAGGGTAGTGCAGGCACAGTAGCCGGTCAAGCACACAGGTCAAGCGCAATTGTTGCGATTGCGGCAAGCGATTGCGGCAGGTCTTCGCCTCGACTAGGATAAGCTCGGTCCGAACTGCCGTCGAACTGCCGTATATCTCAAGCCTGCGCGGAACAATGTAACCACAAACGGATAACCACACTCCATGAATACCGGTTCATTTATTAAAAGCCTGCTGAACAAGGTTGCCGCCCCCGCAGACCCCGCACGCGGCGCGGCACGGCGCGCGCGAGAAGTGGCAGAGCTATGTCATTCATTGCTCTCGGGGCGTGGCGAGGTTTCGGGCGCCGCACTGGCGCGCGAACTACTCGCCGCCTATGCCGGCCTGCCCGCCGCAGCGCATACGCCGTTTCTGAATTTGCTGGCCTTGGATTTTTCACCGGATACCGAATCGATATCCCGCGCAGCCGATGCATACGCCGATGAACCGTCGCCGCATCACTTGATTGCATTGCAGCGCGCCGTCGAATCACCGCGTCAGGAGTTGTTCCGCCGGCTGAACGTGGCCCCGGGCGCAACCGCCATGCTGGTTGAGCTGCGACGGCGTTTATTGAAAGAGATTAAGGACCACCCCCAACTCGCAGCGGTCGACTCTGACCTGGCCCACCTCTTCGGCTCCTGGTTCAACCGCGGCTTTCTCAAGCTCGAACGTATCGACTGGCGGACGCCGGCACTGGTCCTCGAAAAACTGATTGCTTATGAAGCGGTGCATGAGATTGCCGGCTGGAATGACTTGCGCCGGCGACTCGCTGCAGACCGTCGCTGCTTTGGTTTCTTCCATCCGGCGCTGCCCGACGAGCCGCTCATCTTTATCGAAGTTGCTCTGACCAAACGTATCAGCTCGGCCGTCGCACCGCTGCTGGACCCGGAGTCGCCGGTGGCCGACCCGTTTCATGCGGACAGTGCAATTTTTTATTCAATCACCAATTGTCAGGACGGCTTGCGTGGAATTTCCTTCGGCAACCTGTTGATCAAACAAGTCGCTGCAGAGCTCAGCCGTGAGTTCCCTCGACTTAAAAATTTCGCCACACTGTCGCCGATCCCGGGCTTTGTGCGCTGGCTGGAACAACAGTCGGTCCGTGATGCGACGCTCTCCGCTTTGCTGTCAACATTGGGGACCAATAACTGGCACCTGCAAGCAGATCAGGCAGAAAGTTTGCGCCCCGCCCTGACATCCCAATGCGCGCGTTATTTGCTGCACGAAAAACAGGAAGGCAAACCCGTCGATCCAGTCGCCCGCTTTCATCTGGGCAACGGCGCACGCCTGGAAAATCTGCACTGGCTGGCCGACACCACGCCGGCCGGCATCCAACGTTCAGCGGGCATGATGGTCAATTACATCTACGACCTTGATGAGGTTGAGGCCAACCACGAAGCCTTTGTCGGCAGCGGACGTATCGCCGCTTCGCACGCCATCAGAAAACTGGCCCGTGAATACGAGAACGCCGGCAACAGCGTCGAACCCAGGCCGCAGCGCCGCAAGTAGTCGCGCCAAAATGCATCTGCGGTAGTAAAATCGGCGGCATGGAAATAATCGGTCAGCAATTAATACCCCAAGCCCAGGACAAGACCTGGAATGCCATCTGCGACCCGGCGGTGCTGCAAATTTGCATCCCCGGTTGCGACTCCATGATCAAGAATTCAGACTCTGAATTTGACCTGACCATGAGCGCGCGGGTTGGTCCCGTCAGTGCGAAATTCAAGAGCAAGATCACATTGACCAACGTCGACGCACCTAACTCGTATATGCTGATCTTCGAGGGGCAAGGCGGTGTTGCCGGTTTTGCCAAGGGGCAGGCGGAGGTCAGACTGACCACCGAGGGCACATCAACACGCCTCGATTACGTGGCGAAAGCGACGATTGGTGGAAAACTCGCACAAGTCGGTTCTCGGCTGGTCGACGGGGTCGCCAAAAAACTCGCAGAGCAGTTTTTCACCGCTTTTAACAAGCACCTGTCTTCCCCGGACTAAGTTCCCTGCTAGATGAGTCGTCGTTAAGACCGCTCTCGCCCGACGAGCTGCTGCACCGGGGTCATGAATATTCGCTTTGTCCAACGGTAGAATGCAGCCGATGAAAATTTTTCCTGCGCTTGCGAGTGTCTTGGTCGCCGTCCTTGGCACATCAGTGCTAACGGCCACTGCACAAACCTACCCCTCAAAACCCATCCGCATGATGGTTCCCGCCGCGCCCGGTGGGGTCACCGATATCGCTGCGCGCGCCATCGCCCCACAGATGACCGAACTGCTCGGCCAACCCATCATCGTCGATAACCGCTCCGGTGCGGGCGGAGTACCGGGCACCGACATCGTGGCCAAGGCATCCGCCGACGGTTACACCTTGCTGGCCGTCTTCGACAGTTTCATCTCTAATCCGTTTGTGTTTGGCAACGCGCCCTACGACACCATCCGCGACTTTGCACCAGTCTCCCTTTTGATCCGCGGTCCGCAGTTGTTGGTGGTGCACCCAAAACTGGGCATCAAATCATTCAACGACCTGCTTGCTGCAGCAAAGGGCCGCCGCGCACCCTTTAACTTCGCCACCGCGGGTGCGGCCACCTCGAGCCGGCTCTCGGTGGAGTTATTCAAATCCACCACCCAGATGGACGCCATGCTGATTCATTACAAAGGCGGTGGGCCCGCACTGACCGATCTGGTGGGTGGTCACGTCGACGCGATGATTGCTTCGGCAGGACTCGTGCTATCGCAGGTCAAAAGCGGCCGCTTGACGGTGCTTGCGGTGACCTCCCGCGAGCGCAGTGCACTAGTGCCCGGAGTCCCGGCACTAAGCGAATTCGTGCCGCGCTTCGAAGCACTATCCTGGGTCGGTGTGCTGGCGCCTGCCGGCACACCGCGGCCCGTGGTGGCGCGCCTGAACGAGGTGTTACGCCAAGCGGTGGCCCAGCAGGACGCACGCGAGCGCTTTGCCCAGCAGGGCTATGAAATCGTCGGCAGCACGCCCGAACAATTCGGGGCGTGGATCAAAAGCGAGTCGGACAAGTGGGGCAAGATCATTCGAGAGCGCGGTATCACCGCCGAATAAGTGATGCCGCACCCGTTGTAATTCACGCACAACAAGGGGAACCCGCGCCATGCTGAAAATCTGGGGACGCTGTAACTCCATCAATGTGCAGAAGGTACTGTGGTGTTGTGCGGAACTTGCGCTGCCCTTCGAACGGATTGACGCCGGCATGAAATTCGGCGTCAACAATACCCCCGAATACAAGGCGATGAATCCGAACGGCCTGGTGCCCACGATCAATGATGACGGTTTCGTTTTATGGGAATCCCATGCCATCGTGCGCTACCTGGCGCGAAAAAACGGTTTGGGCAGCCTGTGCCCTGCCGATGCGCAGCAATGCGCTGACGCTGACCGCTGGATGGATTGGTACGCCACCAGCGTGTGGCCCAACCTGCAGCCGATTTTCTGGAACCTGGTGCGAACCGCTCCTGAACAGCGCAATCTGCCGCTGGTTGCCGACCTCACGAAGAAGGTCGCCGCCGCCATGGATCTGCTCAACAGCCATCTCGCCAACCACAACTATGTGACCGGCGAAACATTCACCATCGGTGACATACCACTGGGCTGCGCGCTGGCGCGCTGGCTCAATCTACCTGTCGAACGCCCGGCCCACGCCCATCTCGACGCCTACTACCAACGCCTGCAACACAGGGACGCCTACCGCCAGTGGGTCAACGTGTTGCCGTTAACCTGAAACGGCGGCGACGATGCAAGGCGAACAAAAACCCGCGACAAAAAGAATACCCGCATGTTGAAGCAATTATTGCGAGGGCTTCGCAGTCGCGGCCAAGACAGCGCCGTCGACGCCATAGAATTTCCTTTAGAGCTCGAAGAAAAACTCAGTGCGCTGCACGGCAGCGCACCGGTCGACCGGCATTTAGAAATGCTTTTTCGCGGAATCGATATCGGCGGAGAAAATTTCGCGCAGCTTTTCCAGCGTTGCCTGGCAGAAACACAAACCCCGCTCACGCCCTTCAATGTGTTCCATCGCTTCCAGAGCCGCCGCGATCTGCTGCAGTATTTTTTTTCAACCCTCGACATTCCCGGCGCGCGTGCCGAATGCGGTGTTTACCGCGGCGCCACGGCACTGCTGCTGGCGCGCGCGTGGCGCAGCCGGCACGCGGCGTTTGACGGCAGCGGGCTCTACCTCATCGACAGTTTTGTCGGCACCAGCGCGTCCGGCAAACGGGATTTCATCCCGGTGCGCGAGGGCGAGGGTTTGTGTTACGAGCCTTTTTTCAAGGTAGCGCAAGCCGGCCTTACACCCGGGCTGGTTCGCGGCTACTTTGGTGAATTCCCACAGGTAGAAATATGTGCCGATTGGATTCCACAGGTCTTCAGGCCGCTCACCAATCTGCGCTGGGCCTTCGTGCATCTGGACGTCACGCTCTACGCGCCGACGCTGGCGGCATTGGAGTATTTTTATCCGCGGTTGAACACCGGTGGCGTGATCGTCTGCGACGGCTCACCCTTCTGCCCCGGCGCACGCGCAGCATGGGATGAGTTCTGCGCCCAACAAAACCTGCGCTATATCGTTCTGGGCAATCGCGAGACAATACTCATTCGCGAATAGCGCCTTTAGCGAAACAGCTGCGCCGCCCTGACACGCAGCGCATTGAACATGCCGCCGGCCTGTGCCGCGGCATCTGCGGATGCTACAGGCTCGGGATAGTCAGCCATCAGGTATTGCGCCTTAATCGCCGCAGCCCATAGTGCACGCTCGATGTCGCGCGGCGACTCACGCGGGTAGCCCGCAATCTCGTCTGGCGGAAGCTGCCCACCCTTATGCAAGAGTCCGTCATCGTCGAGCCGGTACCAAACCGCACTTGCAGGATCAACAAATCGCCGGTCAAAAATGTGTATCAATGAAATCTGCCGTCCCTTCGCTGCGCTTAAATCAACCATCGTACCCAAGGGCGGGGACGGCCCGCCCGCCGCCGTCATACTGTGCAACACCATCCGATTTAACAAATCGAGCGATTGGAGACGGGCCACGTCAGGCCGCCAAGGACCTGTCGGCGCAGCGGTAACCTGCCACAGCACGCCGCCCCAACGTATCACTGAGTGCCGCTCTCCAAGTTCTAGATAAAACGGATTGTCCTTACAAACCTCGCTCGCCCGGTAGCCATGGCACTCCAGCACCCAACGCTCCATCTCGTATTCATCGCTTGAATACGAGCCCCCCAGAACCACCGTTCCCGCTTCCAGCAAGCGGGCGAGACCCGCTGCATCGAGCCAGCCCCGGTATTTTTGAAATCCCGGCTGAAACATGACTGCAACATCAAACTTCACGTCTGCCTGTGTCGACAAAAAATCCACCAACGGCGCCCGTACACCAACGGCAGCAACCGCCGGCGCGACAGCCGCAAGTGCCGATGAAAAAGTCTGATCCAGTTCACTACCGACCAGCGTGACGTTGATTCGTAGCGCACTGCCCAGCATGGCGGAAACCGCTTGATACCAGCGCCCCTGGTCTGGCGCATCGGTCGATTCGGCACCAATCACTAAAATGGATAACGCCGACCGCTGCGCCAGCTGCGGTGCAAAAAGCGCAATGCCGCGAGCGACGGCAGCGGGCGCCGCCAAAACCGCCGCCGCGTTCTGCGGCCGCGCACTGGCCAACCCGTGCCATTCTTCGTGACGCGTTAGTTCTGCGATCAACGCCGGGAAGTCAGCGCAACGGAGCACCGGCTCCATCAGGCGCTCCACAAGATACCGACGACCGCTCCGGTCATGCAGCTTGCGAGCGTACCGGCAATAATGGATTTCATACCTAGCCCGACGATTTCGTCGCGTCGCTCCGGCGCCATGGTTGCCATGCCACCGATGAGGATGCCGAGGCTGCCAAAATTCGCAAAACCGCACAATGCATAAGTCATTAACAAACGGCTGCGGAGCGATAACGTCGCGTCCGACATCTGGGAGAGATCGAGATAAGCGACGAACTCATTCAACACCGTCTTCATGCCCAGCAAGGAACCCGCTGCGGGCGCCTCACTCCACGGCACGCCGATCAGCCAGGCCAGCGGTGCGAGCAAAATTCCCAACGCGCGCTGCAAAGTCCACGCGGATCCGTTGAACAGTGGCAGCAGACCAAGGCAGGCGTTGGCCAGCGACACCAGTGCGATCAAAACAATCAACAGCGCAACAATATTCAGCAGCAGGCTCAAGCCATCCGCGGTGCCGCGTGTCACCGCGTCCATGCTACTGGTCGCCGCCTGGGGAGGCGACAGTTGACCCGACGTTGGTATCCCGGCTGGGGGGACCATCAACACGGCAACAACAATGGCAGCCGGCGCGCTGACAATCGATGCAATCAGAATGTGGCCCAGCGCATCGGGAATCACCGGTCCGAGGATCGCCGCATAAAGCACCATCACCGTGCCGGCGATGCCGGCCATGCCGCCGGTCATCACAATAAACAATTCGCTGCGTGACATCTGTGCAAGATAAGGACGGATGAACAGCGGCGCCTCGACCATGCCTACAAACACATTGGCCGCTGTCGACAAACCCACCGCACCGCCGACACCCATGGTTTTCTCAAACAGCCTGGAAATTGCGCGAACAATACGCGGCAGAATGCGCCAGTAAAACAGTAAAGATGACAGCGCACTGATCACCAGAATAATCGGCAGAACGCGAAAGGCGAGCACGAATGACTGTCCCACACCGCTTTCAACAAAAGGCTGCGCACCACCGCCCAGAAAACCGAACACAAACGAGGTGCCAGCCTGTGTCGCGTTCTCCAGCGCCTGCAATGCCCCGTTTAGCAGCAGAAAGATTTGTTTAAAAACCGGCAGCTTGAGCAAGGCCACGGCCAGCACCAGCTGCAGCAACACACCACTGATAACAATGCGCCACGCCACCACACGCCGGTTCTCGCTGATGACCCACGCCAGCAGCAAGATGATGCAGAGGCCGAATGCGCTTTGCAGATTGGCCACGATAGATTCCACCGCTCAGGCGCGGCGCCAGCTCGTGCCCTTGGCGGTGTCTTCGAGCACGATCCCGGCGTCGAGCAACGCCTTGCGGATGCGGTCGGCCTCGGCGTAGTGCTTGGACTTCTTGGCCGCAGCACGCGCATCAATCTCCGCTTGCACGCGCTCCGGCGTCCAGTCGTCGGAGACGGGTGCGGACTTGAGAAACTCATCGGCGCTGCGTTGCAGCAAACCGATCACAGCGCCTAGCGACTTCAGCAAAACGGCTACAGCATGATCGCCGCTGCGATTGACTTCATTGGCGAGATCAAACAACACGGCGACCGCCTCGGACGTATTAAAGTCATCCTCCATACACTCACGAAAGCGGGCCGCGCGCGTATCGCTCCAGTCAACCTCAGTAGCGGCAACATCATGCGCCTTCAACGCCGTATAAAGACGGCTCAGGCCCTGACGCGCGTCATCCAGATGCTGGTCGGAATAATTAAGCGGACTACGGTAATGCGCGCGCAGGATGAAAAAGCGCACGACCTCGGCGTCGTAGCGCGCGAGAATTTCCCGCACCGTGAAAAAGTTGCCGAGGGACTTCGACATCTTCTCGTTATCGACCCGCACAAAGCCGTTATGCATCCAGTAATTAACGAAGGTCCCGCCGTACGCCCCCTCGGACTGTGCAATTTCGTTTTCGTGGTGTGGGAACTGTAAATCCTGGCCGCCGCCGTGGATGTCAAAATGCCCCCCCAGCAGTGCCCCCGCCATCGCCGAACATTCAATGTGCCAGCCCGGCCGCCCCTCGCCCCACGGGCTCGGCCACGCCGGCTCGCCCGGCTTGGCGCGTTTCCACAACACAAAATCAAGCGGATCGCGTTTCGCCTGCGTCACCTCGACGCGCTCGCCGGCATTGAGATCATCCAGCGATTTGCCCGACAACTTGCCGTAACCCGGGAAATCACGCACCGAATAATTGACGTCGCCATCCGGCGCCACGTAGGCGAGCTTCTTTTGTTCCAACTGGCTAATGATGTCCTGCATCTGCGCCACGTACTGGGTGGCACGCGGCTCGAAATCGGGCTTGATCACCTCCAGTGCGGCGGCATCCTCATCCATCGCGGCGATAAAGCGCCCGGTCAGCGCATCCATCGGCTCATTATTCTGCGCCGCACGCTTGATGATCTTATCGTCGATATCGGTAATATTGCGCACATAGGTCACGCGGTAGCCGGCGCTGCGCAGCCAGCGCGTTACCATATCAAAGACCACCATCACCCTGGCGTGGCCAAGGTGGCAGAAATCGTAAACAGTCATCCCGCACACGTAGATCCGGACCTCGCCGGGCACGAGTGGCTTGAAAGTCTGTTTTTCGCGGCTTAGGGTGTTGTAAATCTTCAGCATACAGAGGTCACGATTCGGTGGCCGGCGGCATCTTTAACCCCGCTCTGCGCGGTTCCACTAAGCTCCCGATAGGGGGCTGGGATAGCAGCGATACGTGTTTAAATTAGCCGGGGAAGTTGGTAAAATTCTTGGCTCGCGTTGACTAACGCCCTGAAATCAAAAAAAGTATAGCACAATGATCTTGATGGCCTCGCGCCCCCTTAGCGTCCAGATTGCCGCGCTGTTGGCAGCGTTGATTTTCGGCAGCGTATGCAGCGCCCAAAATGACGAATTTCAGGAGGCGGAGAAGCTATTTCGTGGCGGCCAGCAGGCGCAGGCGCTGGAGCGCGTGGATGTTCTGCTCAAAAGCAGCCCGAAAGATGCGCGTAGCCGCTTCCTCAAAGGCTTGATACTCACCGAACAAAACAAAACCGCTGAAGCGATTCGGATTTTCTCTGCACTAACCGAGGACTATCCTGAACTGCCCGAACCGTACAACAATCTTGCCGTCCTCTATGCGCAGCAGGGTCAATACGACAAAGCCCGCAGCGCGCTTGATCTATCGATACGGACCCACCCGAGCTATGCAACCGCGCACGAGAACCTTGGTGATATCTACGCCAAGATGGCATCACAGGCCTATGACAAGGCGCTGCAACTGGACAAAGGTAACGCCGGCGCGCAAACCAAGCTTGGTTTGATCAAGGAATTGTTTTCGAGTAGCGGTAAGGGTGTGAAACCGAGTGCCACCAAAGCCGATCCGGTCGAGAAGGTGGCGACCACCACCCCGGCGCCCGTCGTCAAACCCGCCGCCACTGCCGCATTAACACCGCAACCGTCCCCCAGCGCCCCAGCTGCCGCGGCTACCCCGCCGGCGCCGGCCAAGGCCGTCGAACCAGTCACAACCAAACCGGCCGCTGACCACTCGTCGGCGGCAGTTCTTAAAACGGTCCACGGCCGGGCGCAGGCATGCTCAAACAACGATGTCAGCGCACATCTTGCTTACTACGCCAAAGATTTCCGTACGCCCCAGGGCGAGCCGCGCAGCGATTGGGAGGCATCGCGCAAGGCACGCATCACCAAGCCCAAAAAGATTGAAGTCGGCATAGAGCAGCCCAAAGTCTCCGTTACCGACGCCAAACGCGTCTCGGTAACCTTTCGCCAAAACTACAATTCGCCCCATCTAAAAGTTACTGGCATGAAAACGCTGGTCATGGTGAAGAACGGCGATCGCTGGCAGATCCAGCAGGAACCCGTCAGTAGCTGATGTTGGCATTGCCAGACCTGTACGCCGTGAATGCTGGCCGGCCACGGCCTCTGAGTACGGCGGTAATAACCATCGCGCTTCTTTTATGGGCGACACCTGGAACCGGCGCACAAGAAGTGCGCTCAAAAAACGCAGCGCAGACACAGCCCAACACGCCAGTGGTAGAGCCTGAAAGTGCGCTGGTCAAAACCCTGGTCGAAATCCATAACGACCGTCTCGACGCAGCACGGATCGAAGGCAACGCGGTGCTGGCGAGTTATCCGAACTTCAGGCTAGCGCATCTCATCAAGGGCGATCTGCTTCTGTCGCGCCCGCTCAAGGAGCTGGGTGAGGCCTCCAATGCGCCGCGCGAACCGGTTGAGGACCTGCGTGAAGAAGCGCGTGCGCGGCTGGCTTATTCCAGCAGTAATCTGTCCAATCAAATGCGCAAACGGCAATACTGGTTACGTGAAAAAGCCGGCCGGCGGATTCTTTATGAAGGCAGTACCTGATGCATATGGCACTAACGCAACACAGCCCAACCCCCTTAAAAACCAACGTAGAGCACACCATATGAAAGCTAGACTCCTACTTCTTGCAGTTCTGTTGACAGTCTTTAACGCCTTCGCCGCCGATCCGCAGGTCGAGATCAAGACCAATCTGGGCAATATCATTATCGAATTGAATCCGGATAAAGCGCCCAAGTCGGTGGAGAACTTCCTGCAATATGTCAAAGACGGCCATTACAAAGGGACGATATTTCACCGCGTCATCCCTAACTTCATGGTCCAGGGCGGTGGCTTCAGCGCCGACTTTTCGCAAAAGAAAACGCGCACGCCGATCTCCATCGAAGCCAACAACGGTCTGCGCAACGACACCGGAACCGTCGCCATGGCCCGTACCAGCGATCCAAATTCAGCAACGGCGCAATTTTTTATCAATCACAGAAACAACGACTTTCTGAACCACACCGCGCCGACACCGCAAGGCTGGGGTTATGCGGTTTTTGGCAAAGTGATCAAGGGCATGGATGTGGTGAATAAAATAGCGGCAATTCCCACCGGTCCGCGTGGTCCGTTGCCCTCGGATGTACCCAGTCAGCAAGTCATCATTGAAGATGCACGCATTCTGAATTCCGACAAACCTGCAGCCAAATAAGGGTATTAACATGGTCAACCTGCATACAAATCACGGCATCATCAGTATCGAGCTGGATGCCGCCAAAGCGCCGCTTACCGCGGAAAACTTTCTCTCTTACGTGAAAAGCGGTCATTACGACAACACGATCTTTCACCGCGTAATCGACGGCTTCATGGTTCAGGGCGGCGGCTTCGAACCGGGTATGAAACAAAAAAGCGTACTTGCACCGGTCAAGAACGAGGCTGACAACCAGCTCAAGAACGATCGTTACACCATCGCCATGGCACGCACCGGCGACCCTCATTCGGCAACTGCACAGTTTTTCCTCAACGTGGGCAATAATGATTTTCTCAACCACACGGCTCCCAATTCCCAGGGCTGGGGCTATTGCGTGTTCGGCAAGGTGACCGCAGGCACTGATGTTGTCGATAAAATAAAAGGTGTCAAAACCGGTAGTAACGGCGGCCATCAGGACGTTCCCGTCGAGGACGTGATCATCATCAAGGCTGAAATCACGGAATAACGCGCGCGGTGCGTCATGCGTTAAAGTCATGACGCAGCGCCGCCCCCCCCCTTATCATGACCAGCATTTTCATTTCAGACCTGCACCTGTGCGCCACACGCCCGTTGATTGCGGGCGTTTTTTTTGATTTCCTGCGGGGGGAAGCGCTTCAGGCTGACGCACTCTATATCCTTGGCGATCTGTTTGAATATTGGGCGGGCGACGATGACCACACGCCGTTCAATCAACAGGTAACCACGGCACTGCACGAATACTCCAAGGGCGGCGCTCCGCTGTATCTCATGCACGGTAATCGTGACTTCCTGATCGGCGCGGACTTTCTGGCTTCCACCGGTTCGACTCTGCTCAACGATCCGGCGTTGATCGATATTGAGGGCCTGCCGACCTTGCTACTGCACGGCGACACGCTGTGTAGCGACGACATCAAATATCTGGCGTTTCGCGAAAAGGTCCGCGATCCTGTCTATCAACAACAGTTTCTGGCGCAAACGCTGGCCTCGCGTAAACAGATCATCGCCGGGTTGCGTGCGGAAAACGTAGAAGAAAAACAGCAAAAGTCCGAGGCCATCATGGACGCCGCTCCTCGGGCTGTAGAGGCGGTCATGCGTGAATACGGGTGTGTGCGCATGATCCATGGTCACACCCACCGCCCCGCCCTCCACCATCACCAGATTGATGACACGCGATGCGAACGCTGGGTACTGGGTGACTGGTATGCGGCGGGCAGCTACCTGCTGTGTGACGCCGCAGGCTGGCGTAGCGTAAAGCTGTAGGCGGCTCTAGAAACGGCCGGGCGCAGCGAAGTTTTCGAAGCGCGTGTATTTACCCATGAAGGTCAACTTGACGGTATCGATCGGACCGTTACGCTGCTTGGCCACGATGATCTCCGCGGTCCCCTTGTCCGGCGACTCCGGGTTGTAAACCTCGTCGCGATAAATGAACATGATCAGGTCGGCATCTTGCTCGATGGCGCCCGACTCGCGCAAATCCGACATGACCGGCCGCTTATTAGGCCTTTGCTCCAGGCCGCGATTGAGCTGGGACAGCGCCATCACAGGCACGTTTAGTTCTTTGGCAACCGATTTGAGCGCGCGCGAAATCTCCGCCACTTCAGTGGCGCGGTTTTCAGTGCTGTTACCGGTTTCCATCAACTGCAAATAGTCGACCACAATCAGGCCAAGTCCGGGACCGCCACATTGACGATGCAGACGCCGGGCACGTCCGCGCAATTCACTCGGATTGAGCATACCCGACTCGTCAATGAATACGGGGGCATCGTTGAGACGACCGACTGCACTAGTCAATTTCTGCCAGTCCTCATCGGTCAGTGCCCCGGTACGCATGCGCTGCTGGTCCAGCCTGCCGAGCGAACCCAGCAAACGCATCACCAGCTGGGTGCCGCTCATTTCCATACTGAATATAGCCGCGGGCATGCCGACGTTTAAGGCAACGTGCTCGGCGATATTCAGTGCAAACGCCGTCTTGCCCATACTGGGCCGGCCGGCAACCACCACGAGGTCACCTGGCTGCAAGCCCGAGGTCAGCCGGTCAAGGTCGGTAAATCCCGTTGAGATGCCTGTCACATCACTTGGATTGTCACGCTTGTAGAGGGTGTCGATCCTTTCGACTACCTTGGTCAGCAAGGGCTGGATATCGCTAAAGCCCTGCTGTCCGCGCGCACCGGCTTCGGCGATGGCAAAAATCTGCTTTTCGGCCTCTTCCAGCAAATCCTTCGCAGAACGGCCGAGCGGTGAATACACCGATTCGGTAATCGCCGTAGAAACCCCGGCAAGACGCCGCATGATCGAGCGTTCGCGCACGATCTCGGCATAGCGACGTATGTTTGCCGCACTCGGTGTATTGACTGCCAGAGAGCCAATATAGGCGCGACCACCGACTTCTTCGATCTTGCCACTACGCTCCAGACTCTCGGTCACCGTCAAAGCATCGGCCGGCTTGTTGTCGTCAATAAGCTTGGCGATATGACGATAGATTTCGCGGTGATCGGATCGATAGAAATCTGAATCACTGAGAATATCGCCAATTTTTTCCCATGCCAGGTTATCGAGCAGGAGGCCGCCCAATACGGACTGCTCTGCCTCAAGCGAATGGGGTGGCAGCTTCAATGCGTCGAGCTGGGGATCACGATTTACGGGGGCGATGGCCTGCGCCATTGGTTACCAATCGTTAATAACTGGGGGAAAGACTAGCGTGAGCTCTAGCGGCGGGAGGACAGTAAAGAACCAGCTACGATCTGCAATTTACCAAAAAAAAGGGCCGTCGCCAGCCCTTTTTTCATCGCCTTGATTACAGGCAAATATCGGCGGTTAAGCCTGCTCACCCAATACAGAAACAGTGATGGTAGCAGTCACATCCGAATGCAAGGCGATGGTCAGCGTTTGATCACCGATCTGCTTGATCGGTCCGAGCGGCATACGAATCGTCGCCCGTGGCACATCAAAACCCTGCGCCTTGAGAGCTTCGGCGATATCGCTATTGGTTACCGAACCGAACAG
>CAMDSO010000063.1 GCA_945906935.1 Bordetella parapertussis | reverse complement strand
CGCCTGCTCGGGCGCGATTCAGGCGTCGCCCTGCTGGTGGTGATGCTGGTCCTCAAACTCCTTGAAATGGTGGCGCTGCGCGACGCCATGATTCTCGTCTTCCTCTGCTATTTTGTGGTCATCACCAATTTTCTGTATTCGCAGTCGATCACAATGGCAGCCTATTTGCTGATCGTAGTGTGGGTCGTCACCGCAACCCTGATCGGTTTTCAATTCAGGCAACAACAGCCCGGCTATCGCTACCAGTTTCGTAGCGCCGGCGTGTTGCTGATGCAATCGCTACCCTTGATGCTGGTATTGTTTGTGTTGTTTCCGCGCATTTCGGGGCCACTCTGGAGCATGCCGCAGGACACCCTCTCCGGCACCACCGGCCTCTCGGATGAAATGTCGCCGGGCAGCGTCAGCAAATTGCTGACCTCGGACGCAATCGCGCTGCGCGCAAGTTTTCGCTCCGCGATGCCGCGGCCCAATGAACTCTATTGGCGCGGCCCGGTGATGTGGGATTTCGACGGCTACAGCTGGACCGCCGCGCGCTTTAGCAGCCGCTCACCACACACGGTCGAGCGCCTGGGGCCGATGATCGACTACACCGTCACCGTCGAACCGCACAGCCGGCGCTGGCTGTTCGCACTTGATCTGCCGGCGGCAGCCCCCGAGCCGGCGCGCCTCACGGGCGACTTTCAACTGTTGAACCCGGGCCCCGTCACCCGTCGCACCCGCTACAACATGATCTCGTATCCAGAGTGGCGCGAAAACGACGAACTGCCACCCGCCGAGCGGCGACGCGGGTTGGCGCTGCCCGCGGGTAGCAACCCGCGCACCGCCACGATGGCCGCAGAGCTGCGCAAAAAGGCAAGCGACGACGACACCTATATCCAAGCAGTGCTGGCGATCTTCCGCGAACAAAATTTTTACTACACGACGACACCACCGTTGCTCGGCGCCAACCCGGTCGATCAGTTTCTGTTTTCCACCCGCGCCGGTTTCTGCGAACACTATGCCTCCGCCTTCACCGTGCTGATGCGCGCAGGCGGCATTCCGGCGCGTATCGTGACCGGCTATCAGGGGGGAGAAATTAATTATGTCGGCGCCTATCTAACGGTCAGACAAGCTGATGCCCACGCCTGGACCGAGGTCTGGCTTAACGGCCGCGGCTGGACGCGCGTGGATCCAACCGCCGCCGTTTCGCCCAGCCGCGTCGAAGCCGGCGTCGCCGCGGCCGTGCCGCAATCCGAATTGCTATCGCGCCAATTGCGTGGCGAATATGAATGGCTGCAACGCGCCCGTATGACCTGGGATTCGGTCACCAACTCATGGAACCAGGTGGTACTTGAATACACGCAGGAGCGCCAACTGCAGCTGATGGAACGCCTCGGCGTCGATGAGGTCAGCTGGCAAAAACTCGCCAGCCTGATGTTCATCCTCGCCACCAGCGTCACGCTGGTGGTTGGCGTGTTAATGCTCTACCGCCTGCGCGGACGACGCACCGACCCGGTGATCAAAGCCTATGCGCGTTTTTGTGACAAGCTCGCACGTCACGGCGTAGCGCGCCGCCCAAGCGAAGGCCCACAAGACTATGCCGAGCGCGCTGGCGCAAGACTGCCCGCTCTGCAATCTCAAATCGAGGCACTAATCGCCCGCTATATTGATTTGCGCTACGGCGACTGCGCCGCTGCCGACACAAGTGCAGTGTCGGCGTGGGTTGCCAGCGTGAAGGATTTTCCATCGCGTCCAAAGCGCTAATACGCTAACGCGCTGACGCGCTAAAGCAACAGCAGTAAGGCTCAGCCCGGACGGTCGCCGGACAGCAGACGCGTGGGGTCTACCGGCTTGCCGAAACGCCGGATCTCAAAATGCAATTTGACCTGATCCGCGTCGGTGTTTCCCATCTCGGCGATCTTCTGCCCCTTCACCACCGGCTGGCCTTCTTTAACGGTGACGGTACTGTTATGGGCGTAAACGCTGAGAAACACCTTGTTGTGTTTGATGATCACCAGCTTGCCGTAACCACGGATACCGTCGCCGCTATAGAGCACCTTGCCGGGTGCGCTGGCATTCACCGCCTGCCCCTGTTTGCCGGCAATCGCGATGCCTTTCAAATTGGTCGACTCGTTAAAGGTGCTCAACACCTTGCCCGCCGTCGGCCAGCCCCAATCGACTTTTTCGTCATCATCCTCGCTGGCGGCGGTCTTTTCTTCGACACGCGGCTCGGGTTTGGCAGTCAGCGCCGGTTGCGGCACCGGCTTCGCGGCGCTAGCCGAGAGTTGCGCCAACGCCTGATCGGAATACGGCAGCTTCACGCCCTTGGGCTGGGACTTCAGATTCTCGCTACCGGCGGGCACAATCTTTACTGCGGGCGGCGCGGCCTGTGCTGTGGCGTTCGGCGCAATCGCAACCGGTTTGCCCTGCACGGTAGTCGCTGGCTTCAACGCCGTCACCACCGCCGTCGTCGCCGGCGCACGCAGACGCAGTGACTGGCCGATGCGGATCAGGTTAGGATTTTCAATGTTGTTCCATTCAGCGAGTTCCTTGTAATCGAGGCCGTTGTCGAGCGCAATCAAATACAGGGTATCGCCGCGCTTAACCGTATACGCCTCGGGACGGATGTCCGGTTCCCGTTGGGCCGCTGGTACCGCGACAACGGCAGGCGCAAGCGTCACTGCCGGCACGGGCTTGGGTGCGGCCTTGATCTGCGGCAACGGACGATCGGAAACCGGCGCCAGACGGTCAGAGCTCGCGCAACCGGCGAGCAAAACCGGCAACAACGCAACCGCCATGAGATGCCGCCAACTCATGCCAGCGCCCTCAACTCAAGCCCGACAGCATTGGCACAAACTTCACTGCGTCGAGGCGCGTTTCGGCAAAGCCGCTGCGCGTGCGTTCGATCACACACAGGTATTGTTCCTCAACCCCCATCGGCACGATCATGCGGCCGCCGACGGCCAGCTGCTGCTTCAGGGCGTCGGGCACATGGGTGGCTGCAGCGGTCACCATGATGGCATCGAACGGCGCGCCCTCTGGAATACCGACGTGCCCGTCGGCATGCTTAAAACGGATGTTCATGACACGCAGCTCACGCACATTGCGCCGCGCCTTTGACAACAACGGCAACAAACGCTCGACCGAGTAAACCTCGGTCGACAGCCTGGCAAGGATGGAGGTTTGATAGCCGCAGCCAGTGCCGATTTCAAGCAATTTGCCGCCGCGCTTGCCGGCGAGCAGGAGTTCGGTCATGCGGGCGACGATATAGGGCTGCGAAATCGTCTGCCCGAAACCGATCGGCAGCGCGCAATCATCATAGGCGCGGCTCGCCAGCGCCTCTTCGACAAAAATATGGCGCGGGATCTCGTTCATCACGTTGAGCACCGCCTCGTCGCTGATGCCCTGCTCGCGCAAGCGCGCAATCATGCGCTGGCGCGTACGCTGCGAGGTCATGCCAATGCCGGAAATGCGGGTGCTCATCCCATCCACTGGCGCACCGCCTGCAACTGGTTGTTCCGCGTTAGATCCATTTGCAACGGCGTCAACGACACCATCGAGCGGCTGACCGCATGAAAATCGGTACCTTCACCGGCGTCCTGCGCAGCCCCAGCAGCACCCACCCAGTAGACCGTCTCGCCGCGCGGGGTTTGCGCACGCACCACCGGCTCGGCCTTGTGGCGTTTACCCAGACGCGTAACCTCGGTTCCGCGCAACGATGCGAAAGGCACATCGGGCACATTCACGTTGAGCAGCAGCGACTGACCGAAAGGATTGCGCGACAAGCGCTCAGCCAGATCAACCGCAACCCGTGCGGCGGTGATGAAATGCTCGCCGCTGCTAGCCGCCAGCGAAATAGCCATTGACGGGATACCAAGCAAAAAACCCTCGGTTGCCGCCGCCACGGTGCCGGAATAAATCGTGTCATCGCCCATATTGGCGCCGTGATTAATGCCGGAGATCACCATGTCGGGCATTTTATCGAGCAAGCCGGTGACCGCCAGATGGACGCAATCAGTCGGCGTACCATTCACATAAAAAAACCCATTGGCGGCGCGCCGCACGCTGAGTGGACGGTCCAGCGTCAGCGAATTACTCGCCCCGCTGCGGTCACGTTCAGGGGCCACCACAGTGATCTGCGCGATCTCGCCGATCGCCCCGGCGAGGACGGCAAGTCCTGGCGCGAAGTAACCATCATCGTTACTCAACAGAATGTGCATTGTTCGGCACCAGATAGAAAGCGCGGGAGACCACAAAACAGCGACTGCCGCAGGCATGAAAACAACCAAACAACCGGCACCTGCGCGACGAGCGAGTATAACACGCAGCCCTGCCCCTACCGCAGAGGAAGCGCGCCGCGCTTGCGACGCACCGGCCAACTCTGGCACAGTGCAGTCTTTGCAAAATCAAGGAAACCCCATGACCTTTACAGGCGTGCACCACGTCAATATCGGCTGCCGGCCGAAGGACATTCCCGCGATTGAGAAATTCTACGGCATTGTTCTCGGCCTGACCGTGGGTTCCCGTCCGGACTTTCCCAACAAGGGCTTGTGGCTTTATATGGGTGATCATCCCTTGATCCACGTGGTGGTTCGCTTTCCGGACGAATGGCCCGGCAGCGATGAAAAGCGCAGCAGCTGGGACCACGTCGCCTTCGACGTTACCGGCGTTGCCGAATACAGACAGCGGCTTGAGGCCTGGGGCGAGCACTTTGACGAACAAAACGTGCCCGGCGCAGGCTTTCAAATGTTTGTGCGCGATCCAGTCGGCAACAAGATCGAATTGAATTTCCCGAACAGCGAAGCCCCGGCCGAGGTCGCCGCAGGCACTTTGTCAGGGATCCAGTTCCCGCACCTTGCGGGCAAAAAATAAGCGCCGGCTTTAGCCCACCGCGGCGGGCACTGACGGCGCGACAAAGTCCGTGTCGTGGGTCAGCGCCGGTAACATCGAACGCACGCGCAACACCTCGTCGGGGTTGATGTCGGCGTAACAGATGCCGGGCTCGGTGCCGAGTTCGGCGATGATTTTCCCCCACGGATCAATGATCAGCGAATGCCCGTAGGTGGAGCGCCCGCCCGCGTGTTCGCCGCACATCGCCGGCGCCACCACATAGGCAAGATTTTCGATCGCACGCGCACGCAGCAAGCTGTGCCAGTGCGCCACGCCCGTTTCACGCTGAAACGATGCAGGCACCGTCAAAAACAATGCGCCGGCTCGCGCCAGCGCGCGAAACAACTGTGGAAAGCGCAGGTCGTAACACACCGTCATACCCATTAAACCCCAGGGCGTCTGCGCCATTACCGCACGGTCGCCCGGACGGTAGGCGCTCGACTCGCGGATCACCTTGCCGCTGGGCAGCGTGACGTCGAACATATGGATCTTGTCGTAACGCGCCACCACCGCGCCGTCCGGCCCGAAGAGAAAGGAACGGTTGGCCATATCGCTGTCGTCAATGCGGATGGTCACCGACCCCGCGAGCAGCCATACGCCGGTTTCACGCGCCAGTGCACTACAGGTGGCGAGCGCCGGGTGCAGATCCTCGGCAAAAGAATTTTCGCGCATCACACGGCCGCTGCCGTCGAGCAGCGCGGCATATTCGGGTAGCGTCACCAGCTGCGCACCGTGCGCGGCGGCTTCGCGCACGCTGCTCTCTATAGTGCGAAGATTTGCTGCAAGATCATTCCCGGCATTGAGCTGAACGCAGGCCGCTTTGAAACCCGCCACGGCTAGCGTGTCCCGGCGGCCGACTGTCCGGCCATTTCCTTCAGCACCCGATCCGTCAGATCAATCTGCCCGCTGGCAAAAATAGCCTGCTGCAAGACGAGGTCGAATTTCTCGGCATCCGCAATCCTGGTGATCACCGCATTGATATCGATAACCAGCCTGGCCCGTATCTCGCGCTGACGAAACTCCATATCCTCGGTGAAACTGCGCTGCATTTGTTCGAACTGCTGCGACAACGCCGCCAGCCGTTTTTCTTTGATGGCACGTTCGGCCGGCTTCAATTTATCGCCGTCCCGATCAAATTCCGCCTTCAGCTCGATGCCCTGCTTTTGCACAGTCTGCAACTGCAGCTCGCGCGGCGCGAATTCTTTTTTCAACTGCTCCACCGCGTTCTTGGTCACCGCCGATTCGCTATCGATACGAAAAGCGTTGACGAAACCAATCTTCAGCGGCTGCGCGAGGGCTACGCCGCTCAGCATGAGTGCTGCTGCGGCAATGATTCTAATGAGATTCGTCATGATATTCCCCACTCCAATCGGACTATCTTAGCGCAATTCCACTCACCGCATGGCGGCCGCGTCGAGCCCCGGATCAGACTCTGCGCCGACCAGCCCCGGCACATTCAATTTAAGCGCGGGGATGGTTTTCTGCCGCCGCAAATAGCGCGCCATCAGATCCCAGATCGCCTCTCCGCCCCGCTCGCGCGACTCTTCGGATACGGCGCCCCAACCGGCCACCCTGTAGAGCCGCGTGGCGTCCAGCAATTTCCCATGCAGCCGCAGGTCGTCTATCCGCCGGCCAATCCGCGCCGCAGGGTTGCATCGATATTGCAATCCACCAACGCGCACCATGTCGCCGCCCTGTTGGTAGTAGGGGTCGGGATTGAACAGATTATCACCGACATCCTCCAGCACGTTTTTGATCGCGGCACCGCTCATCTCGTTCAGAGTCGTGTGCGGATAGGTGATGGCGGTCTGGTCCATCAAATGCTCCATGCGGATAGTCTCGCCGGGCAACAGGCTATTACCCCAGCGAAAGCCGGGCGAAAACGCAATCTCCGCATCTTTCTCCGCCATCAAGCCGTTTAGAATCAACTGGTCAAAAGTGCCATTGAAATTGCCACGCCGGTAGAGGAGCCCTTCGCTGACTGCCAGCGGCGCCGCCAGGCGTTCGAGATACGGCGCGCGCACGCGCTCGATCAGCGCCTGCATACCACGATCCGCCGGCAGCAGATTGGCGAACACCGGCAACAGCCGGTATTGAAAGCCCTCGACCCGCCCGCCACTGACACGCAGATCCAGTACACCCAAAAACTTGCCATTCGAACCGGCGTTAGTCACCAGCGTCTTGCCGCCACCATTGCCGACAATCACCGGTCGCGGCACGCCGTCATGGGTGTGCCCCCCGAGAATCGCATCAATGCCGCGCACGCGCGAGGCGAGCTTGAGGTCGATATCCATGCCGTTGTGCGACAACAGCACCACCGCCTGCGCGCCTTTGGCCCGTGCCACCTCCACCGTATTTTGCAGCAACTCTTCCTGGATACCGAAATTCCAGTCGGCGACAAAATAGCGTGGGTTCGCGATCGGCATATACGGATAGGCCTGACCGATGATGGCCACGGCGACACCGTTCATCGTACGCATCGTGTACGGTGTGAACACCGCATCGCCAAAATCCGCGCTACGTATGTTCTGTGCGAGAAACTCGGTACGCCCCTGCAGTTCGCGCTTGACGATTTCCAGCACACGCTCGGCACCGAGCGTAAATTCCCAATGCCCGGTCATCACATCGACGCCGAGTTCGCGACCGGCCTCAACCATATCCTGGCCGTGCGTCCATAAGGCGGTGGCCGAACCCTGCCAGGTGTCGCCGCCATCGAGTAACAGCGCGCCCGGCCGCCCGGCACGCAACTGTTTGACCAGCGTCGCCAGATGCGCGTAGCCGCCAACCCGGCCGTAGCGCTGCGCCGCGCGCACAAAATCGAGATGCGTGTAGGCATGCGCCTCAGCACTGCCGCTGGCGATAGAAAACTTTTTCAACAGCGCTGCGCCGACGAGATGCGGCGGCTGGCCGCGCGTAGTCCCCGCGCCCAGATTAACCGAGGGCTCGCGAAACCAGACCGGCAACAACTGCGCATGACTGTCAGTAAGATGCAACAGATGGACGTTACCGAAGCGCGGCACTTCGTAGAAATTGGCGGCGGCAGCCTGCTGTGCCCGCGCACCACCGGCCAGCGGCAGGCCGGCGGCCGCCGCCATCGCCATCACGTGCAGAAACTCTCTTCTATCCACGCTGGAGTTTATCCATAACAAACACGGCGGCTGCAAAGAGCAACACGGCGCGCCTCAAAGCCAATAAGACGCGCAGCCTCACGCCATCAGCCGGACTTGCGCCCGCCCTTGCCCTCGAGAATTTTTCGCGCCTCACGCGCCTCCAGCAGCTTCAGGATGTGATAAGTAGCCCAACCGATCAACGCTGAACAAACCAGAAAGCCGCCATAGGCCAGCGGCCAGTCGAGGTTGAAATCCTTGCTCATCATAGAAAATTCAGACATACCGCCGATACCAGCCAGAATATTGATCGGCATGAAGATGATGCTGATGCTGGTCAACTTCGACACGCGCTTGTTCTGGTTGATGTTAATGAAGCCGACCGTGGCATCCATCAGGAAGTTGATTTTCCCGAACAGGAAGTTGGTGTGACCGTCGAGCGATTCGATGTCGCGCAAAATCTGCCGCGTTTCCTCCTGCTGCTGCACGGAGAGAAACTTGCCGCGCATCAGAAACGACAACGCGCGCCGGGTGTCGAGCACGTTGCGGCGGATACGCCCGTTCAAGTCTTCGCTACGGGCGATTTCGGCCAGCACCTGGGCGGCGGTATCGTCGGTCAGTTCGGGGTTAAGCACGTTCTTGCCGACCGTCTCAAGGTCGGCGTAAACCTCCTCGAGCACGTCGGCCGAATATTCCGCATCGGCCGCATACAAGTCGAGCAAGACGTCCTTGCCCTCGGTGACGTAATGCGGCTGACTACTCGCACGCAGTCGCTGCAAACGAAACACCGGCAGCTCCTGCTTGCGCACAGAGAACAAAATATCCTGGTGCAGAATAAAAGCGACGGCGATGTTGTGCGCCTCCTCGTCGGTATCGAGCAGGAAGTCCGAATGCAAATGGATCTCGCCGTTATCCTCAAGGTAGAACCGCGCGCTCGCTTCGAGGTCGTTCAAACTCTCCGGATCCGGCAGATCCAGCCCGAAAAACTCGCCGACCCAATAACGGGTCTCGGCGGTAGGCGCCACCAAGTCCACCCAAATCGGCTTGATGCTGGCAAGGTCGGCCTTCTTCTCGACCTTGACCTGGCGCAGCCTGCCCTCGCGCAGCACGAAGGCACTCAAAGAAACCTTCTTGCTCTGGTTGGGAAAAGCATTAACCAGTTCTTCACGCACCTCGTCAAGCAACAGCAGCAGAATCGCATCGAGCCGGTCTTCGCGAATCTGGCCCCAAGCGAGTAAACGGTCTTCCTCGGGCAGGGCTTCGAGTATGCGCGCGGTATCAACCGCATCCAGTCCGTTGAGCAGCGCCTCCAGCTCGGCGAGATTTTGCCGGTGGACGATACTTTCAACGAGCTTGTGATTAGGCTTTTCCTGGCGGTTGACGAGATTTTCCACCAGTCTATGACGCGACAGCAGACGCTGCGCCTGATTGAGGTGCTCGGTCAGTCGGTCAAATTCCGAATGGGACGTATCAGACACAGTGTTCTCGCGATT
Source organism: Bordetella parapertussis (assembly GCA_945906935.1). Classification (GTDB taxonomy): domain Bacteria; phylum Pseudomonadota; class Gammaproteobacteria; order Burkholderiales; family SG8-41; genus PALSA-1004. The sequence goes on along the minus strand of CAMDSO010000063.1, from coordinate 15,632 downwards.
ATTTGGTTTTCCGCCAAGTGCCGGAGCATAGCCGAAACACGCGTGAAATGGATCAAAAAGGCCGTCTCAAACTGTGTCTTTTTTAATCACCACGCCAGGGTTAGTACCAGCCGTAATCGAGCCCGCGCGGATCACTCGCCGTCTGCATGGCGCCGTCCCGCGCCGCGCGGAATACCAGCTGCATATTGCCCCAACGCCGCCCCCCCACCTGCACGACATGCCCCTTGGCCGCAAGCGCGGCCTGCCACGCGGCGGTAAAGCCCGCCGGTTCAATCTCAATGCGGTCGGGCCAAAACTGATGATGATAACGGGGGGCCGCGACGATGCGCTCAAGATCGACCTGTGGCTGCGCCATGTAATCGAGTATGCCGAGCAACACCTGGCTGATGATGCGCGAGCCACCGGGTGCCCCCAACACCAGAACACCGCGCGCATCCTCGACAAAGGTCGGCGTCATGCTCGACAACGGGCGCTTGCGGGGTTCGATGCGGTTGGCGTTGCCGCTACGCAACTGGTAGCCGTTCGCCACCCCGCTCAAGATGGTGAAATCATCCATCTCATCATTGAGCAAGACCCCGGTGGTGGCGGGGATCACGCCGGAACCGAACAGAAAATTGATACTCAGTGTGGCACCGACACGATTGCCCTCGGCATCAATCACCGAGTAATGCGTGGTGTTGCCACTTTCAACCTTGTCCGCCCCCCCCGCAGCCAGACCATCGCTGACGCTGGCACGCGCCGGATCAATCGAGCCCGCGCGCGTACGCGCATAGGCCTTGTCCATCAACCGCGCCAGCGGCACCGTCACAAAATCCATGTCGCCAAGATGCAACGCACGGTCCTGAAAGCCGCGTCGCAAGGCTTCGACGACCCTATGCGCAGCCTCCGGCGCGCGCGCATCAGCCTGCTCGAAGCCCTCGAGAATGTTCAGACTTTGCGCCAGCGTCACGCCGCCGCCCGAGGGCAGCGTGGCGGTGGTGATCCGCGCGCCACGGTAGGTCAAGCGCAGCGGTTCGCGCTCAACCACCCGATAACCGGCCAGATCGGCAAGACTCCACACGCCGCCAGTGGCATTGGCACCGGCGACCAGTGCTTCAGCGAGACGCCCGCGATAGAAGCCGTCGGCGCCCGCGCGCGCAATCAGTTCCAGCGTGGCGGCAAGATCCGGCTGACGCAAGCGCACGCCGGCCGTAGGCGCACGATCATCAAACAGAAAAATCTGCGTGCCGTTACCCTCACGCAAGAAGCGCTCACGCATCTGCGCAATGCGCGCAAAACGCGGATCGACTGCAAAACCGTCGCGCGCCAGGGCGATCGCCGGCGCCAGTGTCTGCACCAGCGGCAGGCGGCCATAATGACGCGCAAGATGCGCCAGCCCCGCCGGCACACCGGGGATCGCCGCCGCGCCCCCGCCACGATGGGTTGCCGCCGCAGAAGGCCTGCCATCCGCGCCGAGAAACATCGCAGTTGTCGCCGCCACCGGTGCCGTCTCGCGCGCGTCGAGCATGATCTGCCGCTGATCGGCAGCGCGATGTAACAACCACAATCCGCCGCCGCCCAAACCCGACGAATAAGGCTCGACCACCGCCAGCGCCGCCGCCACCGCCACCGCCGCATCAAAGGCATTACCGCCCTCGCGCAGGATGCGATAACCGGCATCGGTCGCCAGCGGATGCGCCGACGCAATGGCAGCGCCATCACGTCCCGGCGCCGCCTGCAGCAGCGTGCAAGTAACGGCCGCCAGCAAACCGGCGAGCAGACGCACCCTGTCGCAGCGGGCGAAGCGCTTACCCATCAAAGCCAGCACGAGAGACATCTTCAGCACCATCCTTTTGCGGTGTTGCGGCTCAGGAAAACATTCGCGAATAAGCTCAGGCCCCGGCCTTGCGTTGCGCCAATGCACGCGCGTCGGCGCGCATCAACACCGCGCCACCACCGAGAAACGCCGCGTTAAGCCAAAACGCAGGCGACAGACCAAAGGCGGTGGCCAACGTGCCAAACAACAACGGGCACACGACCTCGATAAACTTGTTAAAACTCTGCCGCCAGCCGATCGCCTCGCCGGCACGCCCCTCCGGCGCACGGTTATACGTCAGCACCATCGACAGCGGCCCGCAACACCCCAGCCCGAGACCGAATACAAACGAAATCGCCGCCAGCATCACAGGGTCCTGCACAAAAGGAAACAGCGTGCAGGTCGCCGCAGTCAGTGCCAGCGAGCCGGCCACCACGGTCTCTTCATTGGTCTTACGTACCAGCATGGGCATCACCAGTCGCGCACACAGAATCGCCACTGCAAACACACCCATAATCAAACCGATACGCGAGGCTGGCAAGCCGAGTGAATGACCGTAAATCGGCATGTAGAAGCTATACAGTTCGCCGCCCGTCTCGATAATCCCGGCGGTAATGAGTGCCCGCCGCAGCGGCACGTTACGCAGCAAATCGATGGCCCGATGTTTGGGCGGCGCTGCCACAGGCTTTGCCTCGGCCGTCAAGCCACGGCGATAAAACAGCAGAAACACCAGCGGCACCACTGGCAGCGCGGCAAGTAATGCGCAGGTCAGCTGATGACCGAAATGATCGATGGCAAAACCGGTCAGCGGCGGCGCGATCAGCGCGGTCATCGCAATACCGATGCTGTAGAGCCCGAAATTGCGGGTACGGTTATGCCCGGCCCCGGCCGCACCGATCAAATGCTGGGTGGCCACCGTAAAGAAAATATACAAGGCCCCGACCAGCGTCACCGAGACATACAGCATGCCAAGACGCGGCCAGATAAACGGCAGTAACAAGCCGCCACCAAGACCGGCGCAGCCGATCATCATCAGCACCCGCGGACCGAAACGGTCTGACAAACGCCCGACATGAATGGCAATAAAGAGGGAAAACACCGCATACAGCGCGAACAGCATACCAATTTGAAACGGCGTGGCGCCAAACTCGATGGCATAGAGGGCCATCAGCATCTTGCTGCCCTTATACGCGATGTGATTGAGCACCGTCAGTGCAACAACGAAATAAAAATTCATGGATGGCGGTGCGCGATGTGGCTGGAGTGTGGTTCATGCATACGCCCCATTGTAAACCACGCCCCCGCTGCAGCCGCTGCAGCCGCTGCAAAACGGCGTCTGGGGTAGACTAAGGCGCTTGCAACACGTCCAACATTTTTTGCGGAGACACGGCATGCAAATCAAAACAATCGGCGTCATGAGCCCGGGCGATATGGGACAGGCGGTGGCGGCGCAACTTAAGCGCGGCGGTTTCACCCTGCACACCGCGCTCGATGAACGTAGCGCGCGCAGCAAGGCGCTGGCGCACGAAGCCGGACTGATCGACGTCGGCTCGGTGGAAAAACTGGTGGCCACCTGTGATGTGATTTTGTCCATCATGAACCCGGCCGCCGCACTTGAATTCGGACTCAAAGCGGCAGCCGCGATCGCCGCCGGCCACGGCAATCCGGTCTTTGTCGACTGCAACGCGATCTCTCCGGCAACCCTGCAACAAATCGAGGCTGCGATTGTCGCCGCCGGCGGTCGCTGCATCGACGGCACCATCATCGGTTCGCCACCGCGGGACGGCGCGCGCTGCAACCTCTATTTCGCCGGCCCCGGTGCCGATCTGCTAGCCGTTTTCGCTGGCCCGCACTTGAATGTGCGCATCCTCGGCGAACGTAGCGGTGACGCCAGCGCGTTGAAGATGTGCTACGGCGCCATGAACAAGGGCATCACCGCGCTCATGCTAGAAACCCTGATGGCGGCGCGGCGCCTCGGCGTCGAAGCCATCTTCGAGGAACAGATGCGCGAAACGCGCAGCGACGTGCATAACTGGATGATCAAGGTGCTGCCAGTCATGCCGCCCAAAGCCCATCGTTGGGTGCCCGAAATGCTGCAAATTGCGCAAACCCTGGAAGGCGTCGGCATGACGCCGCGCATGCTGCAAGGTGCGGCTGATATGTATCAACTGGTCGCCGGCACCGCGCTCGGGCGCGAGACGCCGGAGAACCGTGATAAATCGCTCAATAGCCGTGATGTCGTGCGCCGGTTGGCGGACGAGCGTTAAGAGTAGCGTGCGCCGCGCCTGCCGCAACTGCGGCAGCGCGGCGAGCGCCTAGGGACGGTAAATTGAGCGGCGGTCGCGCGTATAGGTAATCACGTCAGCAGCGCCTTCGACATAGCCTGTGCCTATGGTGATGCGCCCCGAACCTTCGAGCAGCAGTTCGCCACGCAGCACATGCACTTCCACACCACTGTCGAGCGTGACAAAGGTGCCGTTCAAACTATGATCGAGCAAGTAGAAGTGCGTGCGCAACAGACGGATGCTGAAGTGTTTGCGCGAGGCGAGTTTCGAATTGACCACCAGATCACAATCGGCGGCGCGCCCTGCGGTAAGCATCGCTCGCGCGTGATCAATACGCACCTTGTTTTCGTAGTGTGCAACCAGCAGGCTGCCTTCGTCACCGGAGATGGTCTTCTGCACGCGGGTGTTTACATCCGTCAGATCGGCGATATCTCTCTGCCATACCACCTGATAGACGGTTGACTCCTGGGTGCTGCCTTTGAGCACCGTCTTGAAAACCGGACGCACCCGCGATTTTGGACCAGGCGACAGGTTACGCTCAGTCACCTCGGTGGTCAGTATCTGGCCCGCCACCGCGACCGCACACAAATACGCCGCTGAATTCACGGTGTCGCCGAAGACATCGCCGTCTTCGCTAAGTACCGAGCCGAAATGCAAGCCGATGTGCATCTTTAGGTCGACGTTCCCGGGGCGCCGCTCTTCGACCATGGTTTGCATCTCGGCCGCTGCCGCCACCGCGTCGTCGGCACGCCGGAATACGCACATGGCCTCGTCACCGATGGTCTTGATGATGCGCCCGTTAAAGCGCGCCACCACTTCAACAACCAGCGACAGGCAGGCATCCACGATAGCGCGTGCCGCGTCGTCGCCGAGCGTGCCGTAGAGTTTGTTACTGTCGGTGATATCCGCGAAAAGAACCGCGAGATTTTCGTTAACGCGTGCCATTGTTCAACCAGTCAGCCCCCCGGCCAATTATCCCACAAGCAAGCCGCACATCAGCCCCGTCCGCGCGTCCAGCCTTTCTTGCAAGCCCGGCCTCCGTTTAGGCAGGGCTGATCATGTTGAGTTTGTCCTGCATACGCGCGTCAAACTTGGCCAGATTGATGACGATGCGTTCGTGCACCCCGCTGCCAATACGCTCTTTTTCATCCACGGCGTGCACCTCAAAAAACAGCGTGCGCTTGTCCACCCGGATCAACTCAGCATGCGCACGCACGCGCATCCCCACCGGTGTAGCCGCCACATGGGTGACATCAAGATGGATGCCGACGGTCTGATGACCCGGTGGCAGCAAGCCCTCCACCGCCTGCAGCGCGGCGGCCTCCATCAGATTGATCATGATCGGGGTCGCCAGCACGCGCACCCGCCCGCTACCCACATGCGGCGCGGTGTGTTCTTCGCCGACCAGGATCTCCACCGAGCCTTTAAGTCCGGGCCGGATTTGCGTCAGATCCATCAAACTTTCCTTGGCGCAGCGATGACCACCTCAGACCTCACGTCGGAGTCCTCACACACCCTGCACGACCGGGTTTTCCAGCGTGCCGACGCAATCAAGCGATACTCGCACCGTGTCACCGGGCTTGAGAAAGATGCCGCGTGGGCGCCCGACACCCGACGGCGTACCGGTGGCAATCACATCGCCCGGTAGCAACGTCATGCGGCGGCTCAGGTATTCGATCAGTTCGGCGATATTGAAAATCAGCCCAGACACCAGCGTGTCCTGCATCTTTTCCTGATTCACCCAGAGCTGCAACTGACAAGCGTAGATATCGGGCACTTCGTCGGCCGGCGTGATCCACGGCCCCATCGGTGCCGCGGTTTCAAAATTCTTGTGACCGAACCAGTCAATGTTCCAGCGCGGCCAGTCCGGGCGCCGCGACAGATCGCGCGCTGATAGATCGTTCATGATGGTGTAACCAGCGACGTGGTCCATCGCATCGGTGGCACTGATGTTGCGGCCCTTTTTGCCGATCACCACCGCGCACTCGGCCTCCCAGTCGACTTTCTTCGACACGCCAGGCAGACGGATTTCATCGTTGGGGCCGATCATGCAATGCCGCGCCGACTTCAAGAACAAATAAGGCTGCGTCACGGTTTTATCGACGCCACTGCCCTCGGCCGACATTTCCTTGGCATGCGCCATGTAATTCGCACCCGTGCAATAAATCGCCGGCGGGTAATAAATCGGCGCCATCAACTTCACGCTCGCCAGCGGCTTGCCCGCGGGCTTGCTGTCAGCCAGTGTATGCAGCGCCGGGCAAGCCTCTTCCCAAGCACCCAGCACATCCAGCGTCGAACGCGCCCACGGCGTCGCCGGCAACGCATCCTGCAAATCGACCACCGTATCGCCACCCACCAAAATCCCCGCGCGCGGCGCGTGCTGATCGCCGGCATAATTCAATAATCGGAAACTTCCCATTCGAAACCCCCTTAACAAGTTCTTGCCTGGCCCTGTAAGTTACGCACCGCGCAACATGCAAACGCGGTTCGCGTGCGCAGTGCGCACCCTACGAAACTGTGATCTCTGTGACCAACCCGTTTAATCCTTGTATTACGAAAAAAATTTTCCTGCCAATGCCATGCTGGCGAACTGTAGGGCACGCATCGCGCACCATGCGCACCCAGTTCGCATGCGCGATGCGCACCCTACGAAACCGTGATCTCTGTGACCAACCTGTTTAATCCTTGTATTCCGGAAACAACTTGTCAGCCAGCGCCATGCTGGCGAACCAGTCGCGGCTGGCTTCGTTGTATTGCCCGATGCGACCAAACTTCTGCGCGCGTTCTTCGCAGACTTCGGGCGTCGGCATCACCAGCTCGGTGCCGCCGCCTAACGCACCAATCTGCGCGCGGCAGGCCAGTTCGAAAAAGTGATGATAGATATACGCTTCGGGCAACGACGAGCCGCACACCAGGGCGCCATGGTTTTCCAACAACATATGCCATTGGTCGCCCAGCGCCTTCGCCATGTGGCGCGTACCTTCGGGCGTGGTGTCGTCGTATTCGTTCTTGTAATAGGCAATGCGGTTATAAAAACGCATGGCCTGCTGTGTCAGCGGTAGCAGGCCGCATTTTTGCGCCGACACCGCCAGATTGGCCGGCGAATGGGTGTGCACCGCCGCCATGATGTCGGGCCGCGCCTTGTAGACGGAGGCGTGCACGTTGTAGGCGGCCGGGCTCGCTTTGTATTCGGAGGCCATCACCTGCTTACCGTCGACATCGTATTTGACGACGTTGGACGCGGTGACCTGTTCCATGAACACGTTCTCCGCCTTAACCAGAAAATGGTTGGGCACGCCGGGTATACGCACCGAGATGTGGTTGTAGGTCATGTCGACCGACACGAAATGGGCGACCAGCCGGTGCGCAGCGGCAAGCTGGCAGCGCAACTTCCACTCTTCGTCAGAGACGCGTTCACGCAACAGTTGCGCCTTTTTCTGGCCGCTCCGTGCATCAATAGACATCGTTCTTGCCTCACGATTTTCAATCAGCGAACTTTAACATGGCGCGTCAACCGCCGCGCCCTGCAAGGCGCGCATTTACCACGCTAAAAACGCCGTTATAATGCTGCGCCTGCTGTAAACGCCCGCGCAATGCGCTGCCACCGACGGGGTTTCGATGAATTTTCGCTACTCGCTTGCCGCCCTATTCTGCCTGTTCTGGCATGGCGCTTACGCAGCCACGGCAGCGGATTATCCCGCCAAACCCATCCGCATGATCGTACCCAATGTGCCCGGCGGGCTCGCCGATATCGCCGCGCGCGTGGTCGCTGGCAAATTATCCGAAACGCTGGGCCAGCAAGTGGTGGTCGACAACCGCGCCGGAGCCGGCAGCACTATCGGCACGGCGATGGCGGCGCGCGCGCTGGCCGACGGTTATACGCTGCTCACCGTCTTCGACAGTCATGCCACCAATCCGCATCTGTTTAAAAACCTCGAATACGATACGCTCAAAGACCTCGTACCGATCGCGTTGATGGTACGCGGGCCGCTGCTGCTCGCCGTGCATCCGAAGACCGGCGTCAAAACGACGCAGGACATGGTGCAGCTCGCAAAGTCGCGACCGGGCGATATCAAGTTCGCCACCGTCGGGCCTGGCTCGCCGGCCCGCCTGTTGATGGAAATGCTGAAAGTCGAGGCGCGCATTGATGTCATCAACGTGCCTTATCGTGGTGCCGCACCAGCGGTCACCGATTTGATCGGCGGCCACACCGATGCGATGTTCGCCACCATTCCCACGCTCAATCCGCACATCCGTGCCGGACGCCTGAACGCCGTCGCCATTACATCGGCCAAACGCAGCAGCGTGATGAGCGGCGTGCCGGCGATGAGCGAACAATATCCGGGCTTCGTCGCTGAGTCCTGGGTCGGCATGCTCGCCCCCGCGCAAACGCCGCGCCACATCATCACGCGTCTGAACAGCGAGACGCTGAAGATCCTTGCTCAACCGGAAATCCGCGCACGCTTTGACGAGCTCGGTTATGAAACCGCCGGCGGCACACCGGCGCAATTCGAACAATGGATACGCGGCGAAACGGAACGCTGGGGCGCGCTGATACGCGCGCAGAAGATTACGCTCGAATAAATTACCACGGCAATCAGAGGCCGGAGCGCCCCCACCCCAACCCTCCCCCGCGCATTGCATGCGCAAGGGTGGGAGAACAAACAAGATACGCGACTGGTAGGCCCCGCCCCCTACGTTAGCTGGGGAACAAACAAGATGCGCGGCTAGTAGCTCCCTTCCCCTGCGCGAGCGGATAAATAAACAAGATGCCCGACTGGCAGGCGCCATCCGTCGCGTTAGCCGGGGAACAAACAAGATGCCTGACTAGTAGGCCCCTTCCCCTGCGTTAGCTGAGGAACAAACAAGGCGCGCGACTAGTAGGCCACTTCCCCTGTGCCAGCGGCGAACAAACAAGATGTCCAACTAGCAGGTCCATTCCCCTGCGCTGGCGGGGAACAATCAAGCTGCGCAACTAGTAGGTCCCTTCCCCTGCGCGAGCGGGGGAAGGACAGGATGGGAGCGCAGCCGTGAAGTAAATTGACTCGCTACTCCGGCTTCAAGCCGATCCGCTTGACGATATCGCTATAGAGCTTGACCTCCGCGGCAAAAAACGCACGCGCTTCTTCCGGCGTGTTCGCCAGCGGATCATAGCCGCCGTTGACAAACACTTCGCGCACCTGCGGCGAGGCCAGCGCCTTCTTCACTTCGCGCTGCAGCAGCGCGATGATGGCCGGCGGCGTTTTAGCTGGCGCGGCCCACAGATTCCAACCCGCGTCTTTGTTAAAGCCGGGCAAACCTGATTCCATCACCGTCGGCACCTCGGGCAGCACCGACCAGCGCGACTTGCCGGTGAAGGCCAGCGCGCGCACGCGACCGCTTTGTATGTGCTGCACCGCTGAAGTCGGCGGGATGAACATCAGCTGCACCTCGCCAGCCAACACGGCATTCAGCGCCGGCGCCACACCCTTGTACGGCACATGCGTCATGTTGACGCCCGCAGCGGCACTAAACATCTCGGTCACCAGATGCGTAGAATTACCGATACCCGCCGTGCTGTAGGCGACCGGTTTATTTTTGTTCTTGGCCAGCTCGATGACGTCCTTCATCGAACGCGCGGCGAAGCCCGGATGCGCGACCACCACATATCCCGCGCCCAGCGCCACGAAGGTAATCGGCGTCAGATCCTTCAGCGTGTCGTAGGGCAGCTTGCGTTGCACCGACGGGTTGATCGCCGCCGACGTCGTGGTGTGCAATATGGTGTAACCGTCGGCTGGTGCATTCACCACAATCTGCGTGCCAACGATGCCATTGGCGCCGTCACGGTTGTCGACCACGATATTGCCGCCGAGTTGCCGCCCCACTTCACTGGCCAGCGTGCGCGCGTTGATGTCGGCCGTACCACCCGGCGCAAAGGGGTTGAGCAAGCGAATCGGCCGCTGCGGATACGCGGCGTTGTCCGCAGCCCACGCGGGCAGCGGCAACGTCAGCGCAAGTGCCAGTGCCAGTGCCAGTGCCACTCCAATTATTTTTTGCATGAGTCCATTCCGCCACGACATTTATAATGGTCGCCAGTCTACAACAGTCCAGCCAGAGGAGAACCCGCAGCATGGCCAATTCATTGAAACCAATCCGCCGCGTCGTCACCGGCAATGATGCCGACGGCAAATCAGGCGTACTCTGGGACAGCGCTGCGCCCAACGCCAACGCCGGCCCGATCCGTCCCGGCACCGGCATGACCGATGTCTGGGTCTATCAAGAATGCCCGAGTGTGATCAGCGGCGACAAAGATTACGGCAACCTGCCCTTCAGCTTCGAGCCGCCCGAAGACGGCGGCCACCTGCGCATCGTGCAGTCGCCTGGCATGGTGCCGGGCTACGATCCGGCCAAAGACCCCACCGCCGTGCCGCTGCACGAACCGCGCCAGCGTCCGGGCGGCACCTGGGACAAGGGCGGCGCCAATGGTTTTTCCTCGCCCGTGCATAAATCCGAAACGCTCGACTACGGCATCGTGCTCGAAGGCGAACGCGTGCTGCTGCTTGACGACGGCGAATACATCATGAACCCCGGTGACGTCGTCGTGCAGATCGGCAACTGGCACGGCTGGTGCAACCCGCGCGAAGGCAGCCTGATGGCCTTCGTCATGATGGGCGCGAAATACGACGAGTAAATCGAATACGCCGCCGAACACAAATCGATTGAACAAGCGCAATGCGATAACCGACGCTCCCCTCCGGCCTACTCCTTCACCCCCTTGTGGGGGAAGGCAGGGATGGGGGGACTACGGCACCAGACCAACAGCAAGCTGAAAAAAATCAGCCAAAAAAAGAACCGAGGATCCAATGACAGAACCGATCAAACCCGTCCGCCGCATCGTCTGCATCGACGACAACAATAAATCCAAATGCATCTCCGACGCCCCCTCACCCGACGTGCGCACCGACCCCGCGCGCCCCGGCTACGCCTCCACCCGCGTCTGGGTCACCGACCGCACACCGGCCCGTTTGAAAAACGTGCGTGAATCACTCAGCGCCCCGCACACCCTCGAACCAGCGGCAGGCGGTTCGATCTGCCGCGTTGTCGATTTCCCGCCTGACGCCAGCTACCAAGGCAAAGTCGGCGCGAAAGAAGTGCAAGCCTTCTTCGCTGCCATGGGTTCACCCGGCGCCTCGACCTATTCCGCCAAAGCGCCGCATCCCTATATGCAGAAAACGCGCAGCCTCGACTTCTGCCTGATCCTTGAAGGCGAAATCACGCTGGTGCTCGACAAGGAAGAAGTGCATCTGAGTGCAGGCGACACCGTCGTGCAGCGCGGCACTAACCACGCGTGGAGTAATCGGTCGGACAGGCCGTGCAGGATTGCGTTTTCAGTGCATGATGGCCAGGGCTAGCCAATGAGCCCAACCATCTTTCGCGAAGATGGATTTCGGTTTTTCTTCTTTTCTCGAGAAGAATTACGTCTGCATGTGCATGTCACCTGTGCCGATGGGGAAGCCAAGTTCTGGCTTGAGCCAACACTCGAACTGGCGCAGAATCACGGCCTGAGCGACCGCCAGTTGCGGGCCACCGAAAACCTGGTCAGGAAACACGAAAATGACATCCGTTCTGCTTGGCGTCAACATTTCGGAAGTTGAAGTTACCAACGTCTCTGCGCACGGCTTCTGGCTGCTGTTAGACGCCGAGGAATTGTTCGTCCCGTATACGGCGTTTCCATGGTTCAAAGATGCGTCGATTGCGAAACTGACCCATGTCGAACGCCCTCATGATGGCCACCTGTATTGGCCTGACATCGACGTTGATCTCTCAATCGAATCAATTCGAAACCCTGAGGTTTTCCCGTTGATCTCGAAATAACCGCCCCCTCGCTTATTTCCATTGAACCTTGGAAAACGGGAACGAATTGATTTTCTTGAAAACGAATCAACTCCGGCATGAATGCCCATCATTCAACGTTGAGGGACCTGCGGATTGCAAAGCGTCTTTTGTGCAACCTATAGGTTAGGGCTCAGCAGTGAAATTTATACGGATTCGCGGATGGTGGAGGCTATGGATTGTAGCTACAACCGTTTATGGCGCGGCTGTAATTGCAATTACTTGGCAGTCGTTTCCAAAAATCGAAGACATTCCGTATCACGTCGGCCACCTCGAAAGGTTGTCTGATCGGAGCCTAGAAATCCTCGCGGGGCATGCGCAACCGTCAGTCGCAAAGAATGACCCGAACTGGAAGAACGCCCCCATCGTGCTGGAAATGGAAAATCGCACCACGTTCGAAGTGCATGGCAATACGTCAAAAAATCAATCGCAGGAAGTATCCAAAGATTATGCTCGCGTCCTGAATTCAATTGTTCAGGAGAAACGTCTTGCGGCTATACAAAAGGCAGTTATTTGGTGGCTGGCCCCATGCATTTCTATCCTTGCGCTTGGTTGGGCTATTGGCTGGACATATCGTGGCTTCAAGCAATGAGCGCTAACCCTGCGCTCAAGGGAGATACGCCTTCCGCATATGGGGTGGGAGTGAAGTAATTCCCCTGACAGCCCCGCCCCCATACAGCCTCACTCCGGCTTCGCCCCCGCCAGCTTCACCAGCTTCGCGTATTTCTCGACTTCGCGTTTGAAGAACGGCGGAAAATCCTCCGGCCCGAGATTGCGCGCATCGGCGCCGTCACGCGCCATCGCCGCCTGCACGGTGGCGTCCTTCTGCGCTTTCTGGATTTCTTCGTAAAGCCTGGTGATTACCGGCGCCGGCGTGCCCTGCGGCACGAAGAAGCCGTACCAGGCATCGGTTTCAAAGCCCGGATACTGTGAGGCCATGGTCGGCGTTTCAGGGAAGGCACCTGAACGCTGCGCCGTGGTCACCGCCAGCGCGCGCAGCTTGCCAGCCTTCAAATGCGGCGTCGCACCGACGGCACCAACGAACCCCATATCCACTTCGCCGCCGAGCAGCGCGATCATTACTGCACCGGCGCCTTTGTATGGAATATGCGTGATCGCAATTTTCGCCAGATCGCCCATAAGCACGCCCGACAGATGACTGGTCGTGCCGCTGCCGTTGGAACCGAAATTGAGGCCGTTGGGTTTTTTCTTCGCCAGTGCGATGAGCTCTTTCACATTGCGCACCGGCACCGACGGGTGCACAACCAGAATCAGCGGCACCGCGGCAACCAGCGCCACCGGTGTGAGATCGGTGATCGCGTTGTAACTTTGTTTCGGATAGAGACTCACATTCACCGCCAGCGAGTTGGTGGTGAACATGACGGTATAGCCGTCGGCCGATGACTTTGCAGTAATCTCAGCACCGAGGTTGCCGCCCGCCCCGGCGCGCGTGTCGGCGACCACCGTCTGCCCGGTCTGTTGATAAAGCTTCTGTGCAAACAGGCGGCCGAGTATGTCGGCGCCACCGCCAACGGCGAACGGAATCACCAGCCGGATTGATTTTGATGGATAGGGTTGCGCGTGAGCCGTCGAAACGGAAAGCGCGCTCATTGCCAGCAATACAGCAGGGATGGTTCGCATGGGGCGTGTCCGCAGTGAAGAAACAAACCACAGTCTAACCCCTGCAGCCCGCTGCAAAAAGGCGCCGCAACCCGCCGGCGCCTTTGCATCAGGGTATGCCTTGCCTATTCCGGCTTCGCCCCCGCCAGCTTCACCAGCTTGCCGTATTTCTCGACTTCCTTTTTGAAGAAGGCCGGGAACTCATCGGGGCCGAGGTTGCGCGGCTCGGCGCCATCACGCGCCATCGCTGCCAGCACCGTCGGATCTTTCTGCGCTTTCTGGATTTCTTCGTAGAGTTTGGCTAGCACCGGTGCTGGCGTACCATGCGGCACGAAGAAGGCGTACCAGAGATCGGTATCAAAGCCCGGGAAGGTCGCTGCCATGGTCGGTATATCCGGCAAGGCACTGGAACGTTGCGCCGTGGTCACCGCCAGCGCGCGCAGCTTGCCGGCTTTCAAATGCGGCGTGGCACCGACCGCGCCGACAAAACCCATATCGACCTCGCCGCTCAACAGCGCGATCATCACCGCCCCCGCGCCCTTGTATGGAATATGCGTGATCGTAACGCCGGCCAGATCGCCGAACAGCACCCCCGATAAATGACTGGTGGTGCCGCTGCCGTTGGAACCGAAGTTCAAACCCTTGGGCCGCTTCTTCGCCAGCGCGACCAGATCTTTCACCGTGCGCACCGGCACCGACGGATGCACGGTCAGAATCAGCGGCACGTTGGCGACCAGCGCCACCGGCGTGAGCTCGGTTAGCGCGTTGTAGGCGAGCTTCGGATACAGGCTCATGTTGACGGCGATCGAATTGGTGGTGAACAGCGCGGTGTATCCATCAGCCGGCGCCTTGGCCGTGAGTTCAGCGCCAAGGTTGCCGCCCGCCCCCGCGCGCGTATCGACCACCACCGTACGCCCCGTCTGTTCGTAGAGTTTTTGCGCGAAGAGCCGCCCCAATATGTCGGCACCGCCGCCGACGGCGAAAGGCACGATCAGGCGGATCGGTTTGGCCGGGTAGGCCTGCGCCTGCACCGGGGCCGTCGGGTTCAGTGTCACTACAGCCAGCGCAGCCAGTGCCGCCAGAGATTGTTTTTGTATCATGCTTATTTCCTTACTCGTTAGATCGTTGAATCAAAATCGTCATTAGAACCCGCTAAACCCGCACTCAACTTGACGCCAGACAAACCAAAGCCCCCAGCGCCGCCGCCAGCCCGGCAAACTTGCGCGCGCTGCGTGCCTCGCCCATCCAAAACATGCCGACCACCGCGGTGATCACGAAGCCCATCTGCGCCACCGGCACCAGCACGCTCGCCTGTCCTTCGACGAGGCTGGTGGCCATCAGCATGAAAGCAAAGGCCAGCAGCAAGGCGGCGGGTGCCGCATAACGCCAGGTCAGGCGTGGCGGATTGAAACACCCCTCGGCGCGATAGCCAAATAGCGTCGCCAGCGGAAAAAACACCGCCGCCTGCGACACCACCATGGTGGCCGGTGTGGCGCCGTACATCACACCGAGCTTGTAACAGAAGTTGGCAACGCCAAACGAAAAAGTGGCCAGCAACACCCGCATCAAAGAAGCCCGCGTCACGCCCGCAGCAGCGCCACCGCCGAGCAGCAACCACGTCGCCAACAGCGCAAGGGCGAGCCCTGCCATCTTCAACACGCCCAGCGGTTCGCCCAACAAGACGACGGCGAGCGCCGCGGTAATGGTAAAGCTCAGGCGGAAAATCGGCGCATTCACGCTCAACGCGCCGTCACGCAGGCTGCGCGTGAAATGATACAAACCGACAAACACACAGAGCCCGGCGGCCGCGCCCCACGCCGCCGCCGGCACCACGTGCAAGGCTCCGGTCGCCAGCGAAAACGCCACCATCGCCGGCGCAAACATCCACGCCTGCACCATCAAAAAGTGATGCGGCTTGAGGCCCGCCATGGCGGCGCGTTTGTAGACGAGATCAGCCAGCCCATAACAGAGCATGGCGCCGAGCGCGCAGGCGAATTCAGTTCCCATCGAGCGAGTTTAGACTCGTCCGTTGTCGTTTGTGCGAACGACGCGCCGTCGAT
>CAMDSO010000062.1 GCA_945906935.1 Bordetella parapertussis | reverse complement strand
GCAAAGCCGGAAAACGCCGTCATGCTCAACACTTCGGCGCAGCAGATGGTGGTGATGATGCGGCCGGCGCGCGGTTCTAGCGACAAATCAGGCTCCACGCCAGTGTGGGCGACCGGGGCGGCGCGTCTGCGGCATCATTCGAGCACTTCGATTGCGCCGTTGGCGTTGACGGTCAGCATGCTCACCCCGGCCTCCAGATTCGGCGCAGCGACGTCGGCCGATATTGCACCGCGGGCCGCCATCGCGAGGCGCGGTTGCGGTCCGTTATAACCCTGCGCCACGTTCAGGCGTTGCAGCTTGTAGCCGCGCCCACCCAGTGCGGTCTTGATGATTTCGGCGCGCGCCTTGAAGGCGGTGATCGCCTCGGCGATGAGTTCGTTCTCGGCGCTGCGACGGGCTTCAGGCGAGACAGAAAAATTCAACCCGCCCAGCTGCATGCCGGCCTGTAATTTGCCAATCAGCGCCGAGGCGGCCTCGAAGTCGCGGCTCTCAAGCCGGATCTCGGCGCGGCCGCGCCAGCCTTGCAGCACATTGCCCTTGGCATAGACTGGCATGGTCTGGTTGTTGCCCGAGCGCACGCGCACGTTCTTGTAATCGCGGGCGATGCGCAGCGCGTCGTTCACGCTTTTGTTGACGGCGTTGGCCAGTGCTGCCGGGCTGGCATCGTTGAGTTCGATAAACAGCGTCGCGTTCAATAGATCGTTTTGCACTTCGCGCTGCGCCTCGGCCTGCAGTTCGATGTTGTTATAGCGTGGCGCATCGAGTGCGCCAGCGCTGGCCGCAGCGAGCAGACAGCAGGCGGCCAGCATCAGTCTGGTTACGTGTTTGAACATTGCGCTTCACCTCATACAGTATTGATCGGAGACCCGCCAGCGCAGGCTGCAAAAGTGCAGGACTATAAACGTTGTGCCAGGGGAGTGGGGTTAATTGCCAGTTCTGTAAACAGGAAACATGCGTCGCCGCCGGAGCGTGGCGTTTGGCTATAAACTCGACGGCCCGCACTTCCTCGTTGAGAGCGCCTTGCACTTGTTGTACCAACCATGTGCCGATCGTGCTGGTGGGTATGTGCGGTGCAGAGCAGGTTTGCGTAAGTCGCGGCGCGACACACTCGTTTTTTCAGATGGATGAATGTAATGACCAGTGCATTAAAAGACATCATCGTTATCGGCGGTTCACATGCCGGGCTTTTTTCTGCGATTGCCTTGCAGAACGCGGGGTTTCGTGTGCGCGTGTTCGAGCGGGCGCCGGAGATTTTGCGCGGCACCGGGGCCGGTATCCGCGTGCAGCCGCTGCTGGCAGATATTTTGTGGCGCGAGGCGCGTATCGACCTTGAGCAGTTCGCCACGCGCACGCGCTTCGATCGGCATCTCGCGCCGCGTCGTGAGAGCGCGCAAAACCGTGTCATCTTTGAGCAAACCGAGGACGGTCACTTCGCCTCGTGGGGCAGCCTTTATCGCGCCCTGCATGCGCGCTTTGGTGCAGAAAATTATTTTTGTGGCGAGAGTTGTATTGGCACACGCGAGCACGCTGACAAGGTCGAGGTCAGTTTCGCCAGCGGACGCACCGAGACCGCCGATCTGGTGGTGTTCGCTGATGGCATCAGTTCGACCGGACGCGCGGCACTCAATCCGGCGGCGGGTTTGCAATATGCGGGTTATGTCGCGTGGCGCGGGCTGGTGCCGGAGTCGGTGTTAACGGCTGAAACGAAGGCGCTGCTCGACGAGGCGCGTATCTTCATCGTTGTTGGACTCAGTCATGTGATTCTCTATCCGGTTCCGGGCGAGGCCGGGCTTGGGGCCGAAGGCGGCCGCTTGATCAACGCCATCTGGTACCGCAACGTCGCCGCCGGCGCCGAAATCGAGTCGCTGATGACCGATCGTGAGGGCGTGCACCGGCCGACCTCGATACGCGCCGGTCTCTTGCAGGCGTGTCATGTCGAGCAATTCCAGCGCGACGTCGCTGCAGAATTGCCGCCGGCGGCGGTCGATGTGTTATCGCGCGCCGAGCCGTTTGTCACCACCATCAACGACGTCGAACCCTCGCGCATGGTGTTCGGTCGCCGTGTGCTGGTCGGCGATGCGGCCGCCGCCACGCGCCCGCATGTGAGCGCTTCAACAGCGCGGGCGATGCGCGCAGCCTGGGGCTTGGCCGATGCGTTGCGCGACCCTGGCGGGGCACGTGATTGGGCGGCGAATCTTGCCGCCTGGGAGCGCGAGCACGTCGCCATCGCGCAGGACTTCACGCTGCGTGGTCGTATGATTGGCCGTCGTTTGCAGGTGGACGGCACTTTCGTGCCGGGTGACCCCGAGTTGACGCAGATTACGATGCCGGTGGCGCGCTGAGGGTGGCCGGGGAAACAAGGCTGGCAGGGGTATCAAGATCATAGGCACCGCCCGAGCGCAGAAAGCCTTCGATCTCAGCGGTGTCGAAGCCGAATTCCGAGAGCACTTCCCGCGTATGCTGGCCGCGCACCGGTGCGGGTTGTGTGGCGGTAAAGTAGGCGCCGTCGAGCCGGATCGGATTGCCCATGATGCGTGTAACGCCGTCGAGTTTAGGATCGATTAACGGCAGGCAGGCCGCCAAGTCGTGATCGGCCATGATGTCTGCAAAGGTATTGATCGGGCCGCACAAAATATCTGCCGCCCGTAATTGCTCAATCCAGAGTTCAGCCGGTTTTGATTTAAAGATCGGCGTGATGATGGCGTCGAGTGTGGTGCGGTTGGCTACACGCAGCCCATTGTTGATAAACCTGGGGTCGTCGGCCAGTTCAGGCATGCCGAGGGCGGCACACAGTTTTTTCCAGTGTGCGTCGCGCAGGATTGCGACGGTAATGTAGCGGCTATCACCGGTCACAAAAGCGCCGGCCGGCGCGTGGGCGGAATTCTGATTGCCATGGCGTTGTGGCAGACGGCCGCTTGCCAGATAGTCGGTGAAGGTGACGTTCATGAGCGCCATCGCCGCAGCCATCAAACTGATGTCGATCTGGCGCCCGCCTTGTCCGGAGAGGCGCGCGAAGAGCGCGCCGAGCACCGCTTGCACGGCACTGTTGGCGGCGGCCAGATCGATGAGCGGAAACCCCACGCGTAGTGGCGGCCCATTGGCTTCGCCGACCAGATTCATCACGCCGCTTAACGCCTGCAGTATCGTGTCACTGGCGGGAAACTGCGCGTAGGGGCCGTCCTGCCCGAAGCCGGAGATCGTGCAGTAAACAAGGTCGGGTCGCAGCGTTTTGCAACGCGCGTAGTCGAGGCCGAGTTTACCCATCACGCCGGCCCGAAAGTTGGACAGCAGGACATCCGCCTGCGACACCATACGTTCGATGATGCGCAAACCGTCGGGGGTGGAAATGTCGAGGCTGATATCGCGCTTGTTCCGGTTGAGCGCGACGAACTGCGTGCTCCCAACATGGGCGATCGTATTGCCGCCTGCAATACGTGACCAGTCGCCTTCGCTGCGCTCGACTTTTATTACATTGGCACCCATGTCGCCGAGCAGCGATGCGGCGTACGGACCGGCCACACCTTCGGTCATGTCGATGACGGTTACGGCCGACAGCATGCCCTTGTTCATTCCGCTTTGAGTCCTGCAGATTTCACCACCGCACCCCAGCGCGCAATTTCCGTCTGCAGGAAACGCTTGGCTTCATCAGGCGTGCCGCCGACCACTTCGGCGCCATCCCTGATCAAGCGTTCGCGCACGACGGGGTCTTTCAGTGCGCCAACGATGCCATTGTGGATGCGTGTGACGATGGGTTGCGCGGTGCCCGCACGGATCATCAATACATACCATCCCAGCGCTTCGTATTTCGGCACACCCGCTTCAGCGACCGTCGGCACTGATGGCAGGACCTGCGCGCGCTGCGGAGAGGTGACGGCGAGGAATTGCAGCCGGCCGGTATGCAGTTGCGGCATGGCGGTAACGATGGTCGAAAAGTTGATTTGCACCTGACCGCCCATGACGTCGACGAGCGCCGGTGCCGCGCCTTTGTATGGGATGTGGTTGAGCTTGATGCCCGCCATCATGGCGAAGAGTTCGGCCGCGAGATGCGGGCCAGTGCCCATCCCCGATGAGGCATAACTGACCTGTCCTGGCTTTGCCTGTGCCAGCGTGATCAATTCGCGTACCGTTTTCACGGCGACCGAGGGGTGGGTCACCAACACGTGTGGCTGGGTGCCGAGCAGCGAGACCGCGTAGAGATCGCGCGACGAATCGTACGGCAGTTTCGGTATCAGTGTGGCGTTGACCGCGTAGGCGAGATTGATGAACAACAGCGTATGTCCGTCGGCCTGCGTTTTCGCGGCAAGATCGACACCAATCACCGAGCCCGCACCGGGCCGGTTGTCGACGACGATGGGCTGACCCAGACGTTCACCCAACGATCCTGAAACCGCACGCGCCACAATATCGACGCCGCCGCCAGCCGGATAGGGAACAATTAGTCGAATCGGTCGTTCCGGGTAGGGGCGTGTCTGCGCGTGTGCGTTGGCCTGCAACAGAAATACCGCGCAGGTTATCGCTGCCGACAGCGATCGCGTGACGGTGTGCCGCCAAGGGGATGGCGGGCGTTTAACGGTTTGCAATAAAAAAATATTCATCAGCCATAGTATAGTGGGTTCGATATCACGTTGCCGGTGCGGCAGTGTACGGTGTTTCATAAAAGTCGCCGATGAGCCGTCGTTCAAACAACCCAAACTCGCAAGGAATGTAATCACGTCGGACCCCCTCTATCTGCTCACCGTTGTGATGTTGAAGGTGCATCACGACATCGTTGTGACGGTGTTGTCCACCACACATCGCTGATGACGCGGCGTTAGTGCTGATGGAAACTCTCATCATTTTTAACAAACTTTTCGCAACGCATTTCGCCCGTCAGAAACGTTTGTCAGGGCACTTTCCACATCCAAGCACTTGTAACCCTAGCAGCCTCGCCTGCGCCACCATGGGCTTTAGCAGGGAAACAGTGCATATAGCGACCATCGTTGATCAGCAACCCTCGTCGTCGCGCATTCGGCCAGAATTCCCGGTTCGGAGGTCTGTCGACCAGAGCGGCCGCTAGCGAATGCCCAAGAGATGGTCGGCGCTTCGGGCTTGAGCATCTGCCCCATAAAAATGTCAGATGGCATGCCCTAAGGCGAATTACGCGCGCGTTAAATCGTGCTATTCTGCTTCAATAGTATGATCTTTAATCCGACCCTTTTGGAGACTTGGATGGGAACCACCCGCAAGACCATTACCGTCACCGACCAGCAGGATGAGTGGATTAAGGCGCAGATCGCGGCTGGGGGTTACACCAATGACAGTGAATACGTCCGCGATTTGATTCGCCGTGATCAGGCGCGTAACGCGGAAATAGAGGCCGTTCGAGCTGAGTTGATCAAGGGTGAAGCGAGCGGTGATCCGCAACCCTTCGACGCGGCACGCTTCAAACGGGAGATGACCGCCAAGCATGCCCAAAAAGCGCGCTGAATACCGGCTCGCCCCGGCCGCGAAGCGCGATCTTGAAGGTATTTGGCTGTACACGCTCAAAGAATGGGGTATCGAGCAAGCTCATCATTACACCGATGAACTCACTGCCGCCATTGGTCAACTCGCAAACAATCCGCAGCTCGGTGCGTCCTGCGACTATATTCGGCAAGGGTATCGCCGCAGCCGGGTGGGGCGACACGCGATCTTTTTCCGCATCACCGATTACGGGATTGCCGTAATCCGCGTGTTGCACGATCGTATGGACGCACCACGGCGCCTCTAATAGATTCGTTTCGGAACATTGAAGTTTTCAACAGATTCTGCCAACTTCCGACGGTAAAAGTCACCCCCGACAAAGCCTGCTCCTCGGCCTGAGCGGTTACTGGGGGCCAGTGGTTGTTGAGCTACAGGATTGTGAATTCGAGCGTCCGCAGTCCGAAATCGCCAGATCACACTTTCGACCCTTAACGGCCAGTCACGGTGCGCTAATTGAGGCGCTTGGTACGAGCCTGGATCGGGAGCCAACCCGGGGCAGAGCCGGGTAATAATTTGGCGCTGCTTTTTCCGGTGATTGACTCGGCGGCGTATTACTGTCGGGCCAATGCATACGTAGGTTCCCGTGTTACCAATTGATGTGGGGCGTCATAGGCGACTGCAAAGGGCAGTAAACATGCTCAAGTTCGATAATGGCCGCCGTTTCCTGATTGGCCCACTTGCGGCTCTCGCTGCACTGTACTGGACGACAAGGCAGGCGTAGGCTCAAGCGCAACCCGTGTCGATATTCATGGCTCGGCACGCAGAGGCGGATACCACCCAACCTACCGAAGCGCTGACAACAGCGGGTCGATAGCGCCATCTGGGAGTTTTCGGAAGCGGACGCTCAAATCAGAAGCCCCGATTACCTCGCCATCAATTGGCCGGCGACTGGAGTAACTTATGAGTGGACCTTGATGACGACAGCCAGTATCAGCAGTCGCTTGGTGTCTTGGGTAGAGTTCCTGCGTCCAATTACCGCCGCCGCTACGGTATTCTTCGCTTCTGAAGATTGTTCAAATACTGTCATCACCCATTGAAGGAATGTAATCATGTCGGACCCCCTCTATCTACTCACCGTTGAAGACGGTGTGGCGCTGGTCACCCTCAACCGCCCGCAGGCGATGAATTCAATTAACCGCGAACTGCGCCTGCAGTTGCTGGAACTCTTCCCATTGCTGGATTTACGCGACGACGTCAACGTGATCGTATTGACGGGCGCGGGCGACAAGGCCTTTTGCACGGGAGCCGATCTTAAGGAGCGCTCGTCACGCACCACCGCCGACATGGTGCATGACCGTCATTACATGATTCCAAAATTCACCGTGGTCGTTGCCAGTGTGAGCAAGCCGGTGATCGCGGCGGTCAAGGGCTATTGCATGGGTGGCGGCTTCGAGCTGGTGCTTCAGTGCGATATTTCTATCGCCGCCGACAACGCAATCTTCGCCCTGCCCGAAGTGACGCACGGCTTTTTCCCGGGCGGCGGCGCCTGCCAGCGTCTGCCGCGCATCATTGGATATCAGAAGGCGAAAGAATTGATCCTCACCGGCCGTCGTTTCGATGCGAAAGAGGCGAAGGAACTCGGCTTGCTGAATCAAATTGTGCCGACTGATCAGGTGTTGAACGAAGCGATGACGATGGCAAAAAAAATCGCCGCCTATCCGTCGATGGGTGTGATCCAGGCCAAGCGTGCGATGAACCAGTCGATGGAAACGGCGCTCTCGCAGGGCCTGCGCTTTGACGATGAGGCGTGGATCGCCTGCATGCACTCTGATGCGTGGAAAGAAAAACTCGGAGAGTTCGCGCGCAAGGAGCGCAAGTCCTAGCGGTTGTTCGGGCTGATCGGCGCTCCCCGCCAGTCAGCCAGCCTTCGCATGTGCACTGAATGAATTTTTCTGAATACCGCGCTGCGATCAAGCGGCGCGGGGTACAAAATATAACAACGCAATTTGGAGCTTACATGACGACCGTTTACTTAAAAGCCGTAGTGCTGGCGTTGATGATGATGGCCGCGCCGCTGGCCGCCAGCGCTGCCGAGGTTACGCTGTTTATTTCCAATGCGGTGAAAACGGTGTTGGAGGAACTTGGCCCGCGCTTCGAGCGTGAAAGCGGACACAAGCTGATCATGACTTTTGGCTCCACCAATCCGCTCAAGGCGCGTATTGAAAAGAACGAGTCGTTTGATCTGACCATCCTCGGCGAAGATGGCATCGATGAGCTGACTCAAAAGGGCCGGCTGGTCGCCGCTTCGCGTACGATGGTGGCGCGTTCAGGCATGGGGGTGGCGATTCGCAAGGGCGCGCCCAAACCCGACCTCAGCACTGCCGAAGCCTTCAAGCGCACGATGCTCAATGCGAAGTCGGTGGCCTATATCGATGGCGGCATCACCGGCAGCTATCTGGCGGTGCTGTTCCAGCGTCTTGGCATTACTGAAAACATGAAAGCCAAGTTCGTCAACACGCGCGGTGGCGAGGCGGTCGCCAGAGGCGAGGTCGAACTCGGTGTGACGCAGATCAGCGAGGTGTTGTATGAGAAGGGGGCCGAGCTGGCCGGTCCGCTGCCACCGGAAATTCAGAACTACACCCGCTTCTCTGCCGCGCTGAGCGTGAATGCTCGCCAGGCCGATGCGGCGCGCGCGCTCCTCAAAATGCTGGTGTCTCCGGAGGCGGCACGGGTGTTGCGCGAGATCGGCATGGAGCCGCCGGGCTGATTGTAAACAGCGCGCTGGATTGGTCGCTCTGGAGTTATCTACTAACGTCGCGCTGATAGGGTCGGCCTCGACACACCATGGTGGTAAAGAAACGGCATGCGCGTTACCTGGAAGGCGTTATTGGTTTGGATCTGCATGGCGGCTGGCGTCCATGCGGCGGAGATCGCGCCGCTGGATGACTTTGCGCAGCGTATGCAGCCCTGTGCTGCCTGTCACGGCAGGGAAGGGCGTCCGGCCACGGAAGGCTATTCGCCGCGGATCGCCGGCAAGCCGGCCGGCTATCTCTACGAACAACTGCTGAATTTTCGTGATGGTCGCCGGGTCTCGCCGATGATGAGCTATATGGTGGATCGCCAGTCCGAGGCTTACCTGCGCAGGATGGCAGAATTTTTTGCGCAACAGGAGTTTCCCTACGCGACGCCGCGAGTGGTCCGGCGCGATGCCGCATCAATGGCGCGCGGTGAACAACTGGTGCGCAAGGGGGATGTTGCGCACAACATTCCTGCCTGTATGACCTGTCACGGCCGGCAGCTCACGGGCATCGCACCCGCTGTGCCGGGGCTGGTCGGACTGCCGCAATATTATCTGGCAGCCCAACTTAATTCCTGGCGTCAGGGCTTGCGTCATGCCCGCGCGCCTGATTGCATGGCAGAGATCGCGCAAGCGCTGCCGCCCGACGATGTCGATGCCGTTAGCGCGTGGCTGGCCTCGCAGCCGGTGCCGCGTGATGCGCGCGCGCCGCTGCAACGGTTTGAGGCACCGCTGCGCTGCGGCAGTCTGGACCCGCGATGACGAAGGCGCTGCGCGTTGCCATGGTTGCGCTGCTGCTGTTGATCGCTGGCGTGACACTCGTGGCGTGGCTGGGCTTACGCAGTGATGGCTCTGAAGAATCGATTGCGCCGGTGATTGCGTCTGATGTGCAGGATCGCGTCGCGCGTGGCCGTTACCTGGCGCTGGCGGGCAACTGCCGCGGTTGTCATACCGAACGCGGTGGCGCGGATTATGCGGGCGGGCGCGTGATCGCGACCTCGTTTGGCGAGTTCCGCACACCCAATCTCACGCCTGACGCGGAAACCGGCATCGGACGCTGGAGCGAAAATGATTTCTGGCGCGCCATGCGTGAAGGCAAACGCCCCGACGGTACGCCGCTGTATCCGGCTTTTCCGTATACCCACTACACCAAAATTTCACGTGCTGATGTCGCCGCACTTTATGTGTATCTGCAGAGCGTGCCTGAGGTGAATAAACGCAATCTGGCCCACAGTCTGCAGTTTCCGTATGACCAGCGCTGGCTACTGGTGGTGTGGCGGGCGCTGTTCTTCCGGCCGGGCGCTTACCAAATGGCCGCCACACAGGATGAGCGCTGGAACCGCGGTGCCTATCTGGTGCAGGGGCTCGGACATTGCGGCGCCTGCCACGACGCGCGTAATGCGCTCGGTGCGATCCGCGGGCAGGCGGATGCTGCCGGTGGTGTGATACACAACTGGTATGCGCCAGCGTTGAACGCGGCTGCTGAAGCGGGGGTTGCAGCATGGTCGGAAGATCAGGTGATCGCACTGTTACGCACCGGTCTCAATGAAAAGGCGGTAACCCTCGGGCCGATGGCCGAGGTGGTCTACAACAGCCTGCAACATCTGCGCGATGAAGACCTGCGGGCGATGGCTGTATATCTGCGGTCACTCAAGGCGCAGGTATCGCCGCCGCCGGCCGCCGCGCCTCGTCAGTCAGCCGAAACGCGCATGGTGGCCAACGCGCGGGGGGCGCGCGATTACGCCGATCATTGCGCCGGCTGTCACGGCCAACAGGGTGAGGGCCGTGTGCCGGCAACGCGTGCGCTGGCCGGTAACCGTGATGTCACCATGACGCCGGCGATGAATGTGATACGCATTGTTTTGCAGGGCGGTTATGCGCCTGGAACGGTGGGTAATCCGCAACCGTTCGGCATGCCGCCTTTCGGTGGCACGTTGAGCGACGAGCGGATCGCCGACCTCGTGAGCTATATCCGCTCGGCGTGGGGCAATGACGCGCCGGCGGTGGCGGGTCATGAAGTGGCGCGGCAGCGTGGCGGGGTGTTGTGGTGAGTCGTGGTTCAACTGAGGGAAATCTGATGCGTGCTGTGCTTTTTCTATTGCTGTTTGGTTGCCAGATGACGACGGGCGCGCAGGCGCAAGACTATCCCGTGCGACCGATCAGACTAATCGCGCCGTCGACCGCCGGGGGCGGCGGTACTGATCTCTACGCACGCCTGCTGGGTAAAAAACTGACCGAGGCGTGGGGGCAGCAGGTCATCATCGATAACCGCCCGGGTGCCGGCATGGCATTGGGGGCGGCGGTGGTCGCCAAGGCGGTGCCCGATGGTTACACGTTGTTGATGGGCCATCCCAATTCGTTGACGGTGGGGCCGGCCTTGCGCGCGGGTGGCAGCTACGACCCCTTGCAGGACTTCGCTCCCTTGACGCTGTTGATGAAAGCACCCTCGATGATTTCAGTGCATCCAGGCACTGCGATCACCTCGCTGCAGGAGTTGATCGCCGCCGCCAAGAAGCGGCCCGGCGACATGACCTACGGTACCTCGGGCAGTGGCAGTGTCGGCAATATGATCGGTGAGCTACTGAGTCAGCGCGCGGCGATCAAGCTGGTGCAGGTGCCGTACAAGGGCGCTTCACCGGCGTTACTGGATCTGGCCGCCGGCCGTCTGGTGTTTGTTTCGTCCTCGCTGGTTTCACAGATCGCGTTTGTGCGCGACGGGCGTATCCGCGCCATTGCCACCACTGGTGCGAATCGTACGCGGCTCACGCCCAATGTGCCGACCGTCATTGAAGCGGGGGTTCCTGCCTTTGATGTGACGGCGTGGCATGGTGTGCTCGCACCGGCTAAAACGCCGCCTGAAATCATTGCCAAACTCAACCGTGAAATCGTCCGCATACTCGCGCTGCCCGATGTGCAAGAAACGTTGCTGGTGGAGGGCGGCGAAATCACCCCCACCACACCGCAGGCGTTTGCGGCGTTGTTGCGCAGTGAGTTGCAGTTGTGGACGAAGGTGGTCAAGCAGGCGGGTATTGCGCTGGAACCCTGATGGGTGAGTGGGACTCAGGCTGTTAATGTGACCTGCCAGCCGGTGCGCGGTCATTTTAGGTGCAGGTGGCTGTCATGTAACGGGCCAGGCATTCAGTCGTCAGCATGTTTTCGCGCGGCCGGCCGCGGCTCTTATTCCATGCTGATACCAGCGTTGCGCGCGACCTGCGACCACATGCTGATTTCACGGGTGATGCGGCGAGCGAATTCCTCCGGTGTTGAATGCGTGGCTTCGAGATCGAAGGTGCGCAGGCGTTTTTGCAGCTCGGGTTGTTTGAGCACGCGTGCGACCTCCTGATTGAGTGTGGCGATGATGGCGCGCGGCGTGCCGGCGGGTGCGCCCAGCGCGTACCAGAATTCAGCCGAGTAGCCGGGCACCACTTCGTTGACCGCCGGCACCTCGGGCAGGTCGCGTGAGCGTTGTTCACCGGTGGCGGCGAGCAGGCGTAATTTGCCGGTACTGGTATACGGCAGCAGGCCGGCGCCGGGTGCGATGTAGAACTGGATCTGGCCGCCGAGCAAATCGATGATCGCCGGTCCGATGCCTTTGTAAGGTACATGCACGACGTTGATGTTGGCCATCTGCCGGAATAATTCAGTGGCCAGATGCGTCGAGGAACCGGTGCCCGCCGAGCCGTAGTTGAGACTGCCCGGCTTCGCACGGGCCAGCGCAATGAACTCTTTGAGGTTGCCGGCCTTGACGCCCGGATGCACTGCCAGAAACATTGGGCCGGCGGCCATCAAGGCAATCGGTGCGATGTCACGCACCGGGTCGTAGGGCAGTTTGTAGAGCGCGGGGCTGGCGACGAAAGACGACGACATCATCAGCAGCGTATAGCCGTCGGGATTGGCGCGCGCGACGATGGCGATGCCGACTGTGGCACCGGCACCGCTGCGGTTGTCGACCACAAATTGCTGACCGAATTTCTCACTGAGCTGTGCGGCCACCAGACGCGCCACCGTGTCGACGCTGCCGCCGGGAGCGAGCGGCACGATCAGGCGCACCGGTTTATCCGGCCATGCGGCTTGTGCGGTGTTTAATACCATCGTGAACGACACAGTGAACGTTGCCAACAACGCCGGCAGCAGCCGGTAAAAATAAGACCTCAAAATTTTTTCTCCGCAGACGGTAGGGTGGTGGCTAAAACCGTCGCGATCTTGCGCCCGTGTCCGCGTAACGGTCAATAGCTGTGGCGGGGCTTTTGCTGTTGCCGTCGGGCGGTGCGACAATGTTTAGGCATACGCGCCGGTGGCCCGACGCTGCAATTCTAAGGAGTGGATATGGAAACACGTGAATTGGGTATCGCGGTGGTCGGTTCCGGGCGCATCGGATCGCTGCGGGCGCAAATGGCGGCGGCGCATCCGGCGGTGAAGTTTCTGGCGGTATCGGATTTGAGCGCTGATCGCGCGGCGGAACTCGCCGAACGCACGGGGGCTGATTTTTCCTCGGCGGATAATCTGGCGGTGATCTCGCATCCGAAGGTCAATGCGGTGATCGTCTCGACTAGCGAGCACGAACATCTGCTGCCGGTAATGCAGGCGCTGGAACTGGGTAAACCGGGGTTGGTTGAGAAGCCCATCGCACTCACGCTCGCTGATGCCGATGCGCTGATCGCCAAGTCTGAGTCGACCGGCACGCCCTTGTATGTCGGCTACGCCCAGCGCTTCAAGCGCCGCTATCTCTCGGCAAAAGATCAAATTCTCGCTGGCCGCGTTGGCGAAATCACCGCGCTCACCGGGCGCGCCTGCAACACGCGCGCACAAGGGATCGAGATTCTCAAGCGGTCCGCCACCGCCACACCGGTGGTGGATGTGCTGACTTACTGGGTGGATGTCGCCGGCTGGTTTCTCGAAGGCATACGGCCGCGCGAAGTCACTGCACGTGGTCACGGCACGGTGTTTCGTGCGGCCGGTTACGACGTCAATGACGCGACCTTCGCGCTGATCACCTATGAAAATGGCGCGGTGGTGAATCTTGGCGTTTACTACGCGCTGCCGGAACATGCGCCGCAACTCGGCATGGGTGTGCGCATCGAGGTCTATGGCTCGGAAGGCTCGTTGATACTCAACGATGACCATACCGACGAACTGCTGATTACCAATAAGGGCATTCCGCACGCCTATATTCCGGGGCTCGAATTCAAGACCGCGTTTTTGTCGTCATCAACCCCCGGAAACTGGCACCTTGGTGATTATTGGGGCCCGGTGGCTGATGAGTCGCGCGTATGGCTCGATCATCTCTCGCGCAACCGGCCCTGTCCGATGGCGACCGCGCGTGAGGCACGTCAAACGCTGGAAATTACGCTCGCCATTGAAGAGTCGGCGCGCACTGGCCGCAGCATCACGCTCGGCAGTTAGACAGCCACGCGTATCAGGGTTTGGCCGGCTGGCGGTAGATCGTGTCACACACTATCGCCACCAGCACCACCAGCACACTGCCGCCGGCGTTGTTGCCCAACGTAAGCGGCAACAGGTTGTTGAAAAGGGTTTCTGCTTGTTGATATATTGAATCCCGTCGATCCGATCGCTGTTGCGCTGGTATACTCCGCGCCACGCGATTCTGTTGACCAGTCCCCGGGTCGCCGTCGATTCCGACACATCATTTTTATTCGCCTGTGACTGGCGCCTTGTGCGGTGACAGGCCTTCGTTTTTTTGGATACCCACATGTCATTTGAAACCCTCGGCTTGTCCGCAGATCTCGTACGCGCCGTTGCCGAACACGGCTACACCACTCCCACGCCGATCCAGACGCAGGCGATTCCGGCAGTACTCGCCGGCGGCGATTTGATGGCCGGTGCGCAGACCGGCACCGGTAAGACCGCCGGCTTCGTGCTGCCCATCCTGCAACTGCTGGCGTCGCGCCCCGGCGCGGTGACCGCCAGCGGACGCAAACCGGTGCGCGTGCTGATACTGGCACCGACGCGCGAACTCGCTGCGCAAATTGAAGAGAGCGTGCGCGTCTACGGTAAATATTCGAAATGTTCGTCGACCGTGGTATTCGGCGGTGTGAGCATCAATCCGCAAATGATTTTGCTCAAACGCGGCATTGATATTCTGGTCGCAACACCCGGCCGCCTGCTCGATTTGCAGCAACAGCGCGCGGTCGATCTCTCTCACGTCGAGATCCTGGTGCTCGATGAAGCCGACCGCATGCTCGACATGGGTTTTATTCGCGACATCAAGCGCATTCTGGCGTTCTTGCCGAAGCGCCGGCAGAACCTGTTGTTCTCGGCGACTTTTTCCGCCGAGATCAAGGCGCTCGCCGATGGCCTGCTCAACGCGCCGGCGATGATCGAGGTGGCACGCCGCAATTCCACCGTCGAGATCATCAGCCAGAAGGTGCACCCGGTGGACCGCGAGCGCAAACGCGAGCTGCTCGCGTATCTGATCAAGAAAAACCAATGGCAGCAGGTGCTGGTGTTTATGCGCACCAAGCACGGTGCCAACCGGCTGGCTGAACAACTTAATAAGGACGGCATCACTGCGTTGGCCATTCACGGCAACAAGAGCCAGGGCGCGCGCACGCGGGCGCTGGCTGAATTCAAGAGCGGCAGCCTGCAGGTATTGTGCGCGACCGATATCGCGGCGCGCGGTATCGATATCGATCAGTTGCCGCACGTCGTGAATTACGAGCTGCCCAATGTGCCCGAAGATTATGTGCATCGTATCGGTCGCACCGGTCGCGCCGGTGCCAGCGGTGAGGCGATCTCGCTGGTGTGTGTCGACGAACATGTTTTTCTTGCCGATATCGAACGCTTGATCAAACGCGAAATCGAGCAGGAAGTG
The DNA here is from genome assembly GCA_945906935.1 of Bordetella parapertussis. GTDB lineage: Bacteria > Pseudomonadota > Gammaproteobacteria > Burkholderiales > SG8-41 > PALSA-1004. The sequence continues at coordinate 10,172 of CAMDSO010000062.1, read as the reverse complement.
ATTGAAGGCTTTACCCCCGATCCGCACGCCAAGGCCGAACCGATATTGCAACGCCAGGGGCGTGGTCAGGGCCAGGGGCAGGGCCGTGGTCAGCCGCGCCAGCAAACACGTGGTGGCGGTCAGGGCCAGCAGCGCAGTGGTGCGGCAGGGGCAGGACGTGGCAAGCCCGGTGGCGGTGGTCACGCCCAAGGTCAAAAACAAGGACAAGCGCAGGGACAGAGGCAAGGTCAGGGCGCAGGCCCGGGGCAGCGAGCGGCTGCCAAGCCGGGCCAGTCGCAAGGCCGTCCGAACGCGGCTGCACCGGCGCGTCCGCGTCATCCGGGCGAAGCACCGGCGAAGTCACAACATTGGCGCGACTCCGGTTCGAAAGCACAACCGGGGCGCGCTAATCTGCAGGGCGCACGGCCAGGGGCGCCCGCAGCGGCACCGCGTGCCGGCGCGCCAGCGGGTGGTGCAGCGCGCAAGATCGTTTATCGTGCCGGTGGTCGGCCGCGCTAGGCGCTTATGCGCAGCGGCTCGCAGCGCGGGCTCGTAGCGTTTATTTTTCGGCGCCGGTGTTTGTCACGGCGCCGAAAAAATTTGTGTGGGCTGTTAAAGTCTTGCCTGCCGCAAAGAGGGCTGCAAGCCCCGCACAGGCGGTGAAATCTCAATCGATATGAACGGAGGGGGTATGCGTAATTTTCTTGATCGGATAGGCATGGCGGCGGGGTTTGTGTTCTTTGCGCTCCTTGCGTTTGGTGCATGGTTGTCGATTGCGCCGGCCTCGGCGCAGATGGATCGCGGTCCGCAGGTGGAAAAAACCTATGGTATCGGTTTGCCGCGTGACCATGCCTCGCAGCTCTTTCGTGATGAAGACTATCCGGTGTTTGGCCTGAAGGCCGGGCAGGAGGCTTATCAGAACATTGACGGCGCGCGTATGAAAAAAGACATCATTGCGCTGTCAAAAATTTCGCTCAAGCATCGCGACACGGTGAACAAACAGATGTGGGGTCGTTTCCCCGGCACCGTCGCCGATCGCGAGGGCGTGCAATACATGACTGATGAGTTCCGGCGTCTGGGCATGACGATCAAGAGTTTTCCCTATGTGTTGCCGAAAGACTGGCGGCCGGAGAGTTGGAGCGCAGGCTACACCTCGTCGGCGGGCGCCCGCATCGATCTGCTGACGGCGTTTCCGATCTCGGGTTCGCCGGCGACACCAGCGCAGGGTTTGAGCGCCGAGGCGGTGTGGGTAGGCATAGGCGCCGAGGCGGATTTCATCGGCCGCGAGGTCAAAGGCCGCGCAGTCGTCATCTACAGCACCTTTGTGCCCGGCGGACGCAGTCATTCGGCCTCGGATCGTTCGCGCTTGTTCAATGCGAATTCGCATGCGCAGCGCCTCGGTGCGGCGATGGTGATCAACGTTATGGCGGTGCCCGGCAACGGGGTATTTCAGCCTGAGGACGGGCTGACCAAAATCCCGCACATCACGGTGAGCCAGGACGAAGGTTTCGCCTTGCGCGACCGTCTCGGCAAAGGCGAGAAGATCACCTTTACGCTGAATCTGACTATTCCGCCGCTGCTCAATGTGCCGGTCGAATACACGATTGCCACGCTGCCCGGAATGTCGGAGGAGGAAATCAATCTGCAAATCCACACCGACAATTATTTTCAGGGGGCGACTGACAACAATTCCGGGATGGCGGCGGGCCTCGAACTGGCGCGTCACTATGCGGCGCTGCCGAAGGAGCGACGTCCGCGCACGCTGACGTTTATATTGTTTCCCGATCACCACCACGGCGAGGTGGCGCATCGCATGAAGGGCGGGATAGACCAGACCTACGACTGGAGTCGCGTGGCCTTGAAGCTCACGCTCGAACATCCTTCAGAGACGCTGTTGTATATGTATAACGCTAATCTCACCGCCACCAATGCGTTAAGCGCGGTGCGCTGGAATGCGTTGGGCAGTGTCGAGTTCGAGCGCATGGTCTTCAATCAGCTGCGCGATTTCGGGGTGTCGGTGTATGGCGTCGAAGACACGCCGAAGAACGGTAATTTTGCGCCGTCGTTTCACATCATCAATCATGTGATCTATCACACCAGTCTCGACAACCCGGAGCTGGTGCCGGCCGAAGGCATGCAGCGTTCAGTGCGCGCCTTCGCCTCGATTATCGATCGGGTGAACACGATGACCATTCCGCAGTTGCGCGGTGAGAATTTCCCGCCCAAGGATGGACGTGGCACGGTGCTGGGGCCGATCGGCATGTAAGGCGCTCAAGGGTGGCGCGGCTTATGCGGCATAAAGGCCGCTTTCACACGCCGCCACGCCGCTCTGTCGAGACATTCAGTGGCGCTGTCCGTTGGCGTGGCGCTCGTGGTGAACGGGGTGGTGCGCTGGTTGCTAAAGACGTTGCGGTACCCGCTTGGAGGGCGCGTTCTGCGCGGTTGCGCGGCAGCTCAGAGTCGATTTGGTTTTGCTGGCAAGGCAGTAGCCGCTTCCTGTCATGCCATGCCGTGGCGCTTGAGTGTGTGGCATTGCAGGGTGCAGAATGCGTGCAGGGTGTGCCACCCTGAGGAACCCGCTGCAAACCGCAGAACAATGACACGGCCTGTTGACAGGCCGGCCAACCCCGGAAGGAGAGTCCGCATGCCAGCCAGAACCATCGCATTGCTTATCTTTGCTAGCAGTCTCGTGTTTGCGGCGGCCACCGCGCAGGCGCAGGCCTGGCCGTCCAAGCCGATCCGTTTTATCGTGCCGTTTCCACCGGGTGCGGCGACTGATTTGTTGACGCGTACGGTGGCACCAAAGCTTGCCGAGGGTCTCGGACAGCAGGTGATTGTGGACAACCGGCTTGGGGCCGGCGGCATGGTTGGGGTTGAAATAGCGGCAAAAGCGCCGCCTGATGGCTACACAATGGTGCTGGCAACCGTCGGCCCGATCGCGATCAATCCGAGTCTTTACGCCAAAATGCCTTACGACCCGGTCAAGGACCTCGCGCCGTTGAGCATGGCGGGTAACATTTTTAATGTGCTGATCGTGCATCCGGCGCTGGCTGCGAAAAACGTGACGGCGCTGATTGCGCTGGCCAAGTCGCGGCCGGGTGAACTCAATTACGGTTCCTCGGGGGCGGGCGCTGCCGACCATCTGTCGGGTGAGTTATTTCAGGTGATGACCAAGACCAGGATGCTGCATGTGCCCTACAAAGGCGGGCCGCTGGCGATGGTCGATCTGGTCAGTGGAAATTTGCAATTGATGTTTGCCACGGTGCCGACGGCAATCAGTCTGGTCAAGAGCGGCCGTGTGCGTGCCATGGCAGTTACCAATACGAAGCGCTTTCCGCTGATGCCCGATTTGCCGACTGTTGCGGAGGCGGGCCTGCCGGGTTTTGCTGTCGATAACTGGTGTGGCGTGTTCACTGCGGCCGGCATTCCTGAGGACATCAGTGTGCGTCTCAGCGCTGAGCTGGTGCGCGCGCTCAGCTTGCCCGACGTAAAAAGTCGCCTGCTTGAGAGCGGTATCGATGCGGCGCCGAATACGCGTGGTGAGTTCGCCGCCTATATTCGCGCTGAAACATCGAAATGGGCAGCGGTGGTCAGGGATGCCAAGGTCAAGCTCGATTAAGCCGCAGGCAAGCGCATAGTTGTCTCAACGGAACACCGCATTGGGGGCTCACGCATGAAGGTTTATCAACGTCTGGCGGCGGCATTCGCCGCTGAAGGTGCGTCGCATGTGTTCGGCATCATGGGCGAAGGGAATATTTATTGGATCAACGCTCTCGCCAAGCTCGGTGTCACCACCGTCGAAGTGCGTCATGAGGGGGCCGGCCTCGGCATGGCTGATGGTTGGGCGCGCCTGACGCGTAATCCCGGTATTGCCACCACTACCTGCGGGCCGGGCGTCACCCAGCTGGCGACTGCGCTGGTTACGGCAAGCCGTGCCGAATCGCCACTGGTGGTTTTCTGCGGTGAATTTCCAACCAGCGATGCTGAATATAACCAGCGGCTGGATCAGGCGCGCTTCGCCGCCGCCTGTGAGACGGGCTTTGTACGGCTTGCCACCGCCGATGATGCTGACGACGCGGTGCGCAAAGCGTTTTATCTGGCACGTAGCGAATCGCGTCCGATCATGCTCAGTGTGCCGATCGACATACAACAGAAAGAATTTGAAGATGACGAGCCCTACCAGCCGTCATCCACGTTGTTGCCGACCCTCCGGCCGGGACCCAATGCAGCCGTCGTCGAGGCCGCGGCAGAGATGATTGCCGGTAGTCGTAAGCCAGTGATTGTGGTGGGGCGTGGCGCGTTGTGGTCGGGCGCCGGTGAGGCTGTGCGCCGGCTCGCTGCGCGCAGCGGCGCCTTGATTATCACGTCGTTGATGGCCAAGAACTGGCTCAGCGAAGACGACTTTCATCTCGGTATTTCGGGCAGCTATGCCACGCGCACAGCGATTGATCTTTGTGCGGATGCCGACTGTGTGATTGTGGTCGGTGCCAGCATGAACCGTTACACCACCGGACACGGCTACCATTATCCGGCGGCACGCTTTATACAGATTGACGTCAAACCGCACGTCCTGCTCTACGGTTTGCGCAGCGCCGAATGTTATTTGCAGGCGGATGCGCGTGAGGGTGTTGAAGCGCTCGATGCCGCGCTGGAGAAGCACAAGTTCAGTCAGAGCGGTTATCGCCGGCCGGAAATCAAGGCGCGTCTGGCCGGCGCCTTTGCCGATAAAACAGACTATGCGCTTGAGCCGGGTCATCTCGATCCGCGCGAGGTCTGTCTTGCGCTCGATGAGGCGGTGCCCGGCGACATCAATCTATTTACCGGTAACGGCTGCACGGCGGGTTTTTCCAATATGCTGCTCAACCGCCGGCGGCCGGTTGTGATGCCCGGCTATTTTTACGGTTGCATCGGGCAGATGATGCCCGCGGCCATCGGTGCCACACTTGCAAGCGGCAACAAGCCCGGCGTACTGGTCGATGGCGACGCCAGTTTGATGATGCATCTGGCGGACTTTGAAACCGCGGTGCGGCACCAGGTGCCGCTGCTGATCGTGGTGTTGAACAACCAAAGTCTGGGCATGGAGTATTACCATCTCGACGCCCATCACATGGATACGGCGCTGTCGATGATCACCACGCCGGATCTGGGTGCGGTGGCCACTGCGTTGGGTGGTCGCGGACGCATGGTTAGTAGCATCGACGATTTGAAATCGGCGGTTGCCGAGTGGGTGGCGCAACCCGGTCCGATGATCATTGATGCCCGCGTCTCGGTTAAAGTGGTACCGTTGTTTAACCGCCGTATTTATTACGCCAAGGATGAATAGTCTGCAGACCTGCGTTGACACCGGCGCAGGTGCGCACATCGAACTACGTTCACAGGAGAATCAATGAAGTGGCATCTCGTTGTTGCAGCATGTGCCGGCGCGCTGGCCGCCGGTACGATCCAGGCGCAAACGCAAACCTATCCCAATAAACCGATCCGCATCATCGTCGGCCCCGGCCCCGATGTGCTTTCGCGCATCATCGGCCAGAAGTTCACCGAGGCGTGGGGGCAGCAGACGGTGGTCGACCAGCGGCCCGGGGGCGGTGGCGTCATTTCTGCGGAGCTGGCTTCGAAGGCGCCGGCCGACGGCTATACGCTGCTGATGATCACTTCTTCCTATACGATCAATGCGGTGTTGCAGAAAACCTCGTACGACATCGTCCGGGATTTTTCGCCGATCGCGTTGTGTGTGATGTCACCGTACATCCTGTCAGTCAATCTGGCGCAGCCGGCGCGCAATATCCAGGAGCTCATCGCGCTGGCCAAAGCGAAGCCCGGTCAGTTGAATTACGCCTCGGCCGGCAACGGCACCGGGCCGCATCTGGCCGGTGAAATGCTGAAGAACATGGCGAAGATCGACCTCGTGCATATCGTCTACAAAGGCGCGGCGCCGGCGATGATTGATTTGATGGGCGGACAGGTGCAGTTGTTCTTCCAGACCGGCCCCGGCTCGCTGGCTCAAATCAAGGCGGGCAAGATACGCGCGCTGGCGGTGACCAGTGCGGTGCGTTCGCCGCAGGTGCCTGATCTGCCGACGATGATCGAAGCGGGTATGCCCGGCTTTGAAGCCAACGGCTGGAACGGGCTGGTTGCCCCCGCTGGCACGCCGAAGGCGCTGATCGCCAAACTCAGTGCCGAAGTCACGCGGGTGATGAAAGACCCGGTGGTGTTGCAGAAGATTACCGAAACCGGCTGGGAGCCGGTGACGCTGGGGGCGACGCCGGAACAGTTCGCGAAGTTTATTTCGACAGATATCGCGCGCTACGCCAAGGTCATCAAGGACACCGGCGCCAAAGTCGACTAATGCGGCTGCTGACCGCGTGACGTGTTTTGGCGTCGTGCGGTCAAGGGTGTTGTCGTTGGTGTTTGTGTCGGCGCCGTTGTTAGTCTCGCCGTCGTGCTCTAACCGCCTTCAGGGCGGATATCGGCTTCCTTCACCAGGCGTGCCCATTTCACCAGCTCACGCGCAATGAAGGCGCTGAATTCAGCCGGTGTGTTGCCGACTGGATCGGCACCCTGCGCACTGATCTGGCCGCGCACCAAGGGGTCGAGCAGGCTGGCGCTGATGTCACGATTGAGTTTGTTGACGAGTGCGACGGGGGTGCCGGCCGGCACCAGGATGCCGTACCAGGAGGTCACTTCAAACCCTGGCACACCGGATTCGTCCATGGTCGGCAATTGCGGTGCAGCCGATGAGCGTCGTATGGTGGTCACCGCCAGTGCGCGCACGCGTCCGCCATTGATGTGCGGTAGGGCCGAGGGCAGCGTCGCAAAATAAAACTGTACCTGTCCGGCGATGGTGTCGGTCAGCGCAAAGCCGCCGCTCTTGTAGGGCACGTGCACCATCTTGGTGTGCGTCGCCGTGCGGAAGAGTTCAGCCGCCAGATGGGTGGCGTTGCCAACCCCCGATGAGGCATAGTTGAGCTGGCCCGGTTTGCTTTGCGCGAGTGTGATGAGTTCTTTCACACTGCGTGCCGGCACCGATGGATGCAAGACCAGCACATTGGGCAGTTCTGCCGACAGCGTTACTGGCGTGAAAGCACGCTGCGTGTCGTAGGGCAGCTTGCGCATCAGCGCCGGATTAATCGTATGCGCGGCATTGGCCTGAAACAGGGTGTAACCGTCGGGCGCAGATTTGGCGGCCAGTGCGGTACCGATCACCGTGCCGGCACCGGGTCGGTTGTCGATCACCACCTGCTGTCCCCACAGCTCGCTCAGCTTGTGCGCGAGTGCGCGCCCCAACAGATCACCGGAACCGCCGGGGCCGGCGCCGACAATCAGGCGCACCGGTTTGTTCGGGTAATTTGATTGTGCGTGGCCCGGCAGGGCCATCGCACAGACAACGGCGAGGAGGCAGGCAGTGCTCGTGTAATTAATCAACTTTGGCTCCCGACAGGCGAACGACTTTTTCCCATTTCACCATTTCGCTTTTCAAATGGGCGCCCAGTTGCGCCGGTGTCGAACCGACCGGTTCAATGCCTTGCGCCTGCAGTTTCTCGCGCACATCGGCGCTGGCGAGTATGGCAACGAGTTGCGCGTTCATTTTGTCGACGATGGCCGCCGGCGTGCCGGCGGGGGCGAGTAGCGGATACCAGGTCGAGGCATCGTAGCCGGGCACACCAGCCTCGGCGATGGTGGGCACATTTGGCAATGCCGGCGCGCGGCGGCTGCCCGAGACGCCGAGTGCGGTCATGCGCCCGCTCTTGATGTGTTGCAAGACGCCGGGCATGGTTGGAAACCACAACGAGACCTGGCCCGAGAGCAGATCGGCGGTGGTCTGGCCGATCACTTTGTACGGGATATGTGTTAATTCAATGCCGGCCATGCTGCGAAAGAGTTCCATCGCCAGATGGCCCGAGCTGCCGCTGCCGGTTGAGGCGTAATTGATTTGTCCGGGTTTTTTCTTCGCCAGCGCAATCAGCTCACGGATATTTTTCGCTGGCAACGATGGGTGCGAGACCAGCACGTTATGCGCATTGACCAGCAGCGTCACGGGTGCGAAGTCCTTCAACGGATCGTAAGGTAGCGCTTTATAGAGGCTGGCATTGACCACCACAGACGCACTCGACAGATAAATCGTGTAGCCATCGGGTAGCGATTTGGCGACGAGTTCGGCGCTGACATTGCCACCCGCACCGGGCCGGTTGTCGATCACCACCTGCTGGCTCCAGGCTTCGGAGAGTTTTTGTCCGATCAAACGCGCGACCAGATCCACACCACCACCGGCGGCGAAGGAGACGACGAGGCGGATGGGGCGCGTCGGGTACGGCTGCGTCTGCGCCTGGACGGTGGCAACCGCGGCGAAAGCGGCCACGCAACACGTAATGCGGTAAAAGTTTCGATTCATCTTGACATAACATCCGCGCAAATCTGCACCCTTTCGGAGGAGAGGGTGCAATACTGGGTGAAGGGAGGCTATTGATTTTAGGATTGTGCTGGTTGGCGATTTCTAACCCACAATTTTTTCCAGCGGTTCAATCTTCGCAATAATCTTTTTCAGTGATTTTTCTGAGATGGCCAGGTCATATTGTGCCTGCACGTGCAGCCATGATTCTGCGCTGCCACCGAGTGCTGCTGCCAGTCGCACGGCCATGTCAGCGCTGACGCCATTTTTACCGTTCAGCAAATTCGACAACGTGACCCGCGTGACGCCGATCCGCTGGGCGAAGCTGGTCACCGTAATGCCAGTGCCAGTGAAAACGCCGTCCCGCAGTACTTCTCCGGGATGCGGGGGATTAAACATGCGCGTCATATCGGTTGTCCTTGGTGATAATCCTGATAATCCAACAGTACGGCATCGACGCCCTGAAACGCAAAGGCCAGGCGCCAATTGCCATTGACCCAGACAGACCAATGCCCCGTCGTTAACCTGTGCAGTCTCCAGCCGGGTAGCGCCATATCCTGCGCAGACTTTGCGCCGTCAAGCTTCGCCAGTTGCAGCCGAAGCCGGCTGCCGTGGGCCGGCTGAATGCCGGCCTTGCTGCCCGTCTTGAAATACTGCTCAAGCCCTTTGTGTTTAAAGGTGCGGATCATTTTTCGAGTGTAAATAGTCTATTGACAATGGTCAATAGACTCGAATAAGCCCGGTGTAATTGGGGGCTGACTAAAAACACTTTGCACCGCCGCCCGGTTTGAGATTTGGCGGCAGCAGAGAGCGCCTGTTATGGGTACGGTATCGAGTAGAGGCGGTCCCGCGTGTAGGCTTTGGAAAGTGGTGTAATGTAGTCGATGTCGTTGCCACCAATGGCGATGTTTTCACCATCTTCGATGTAGTTGGTCCAGGCCCAAGTTGGCTTCGGGCGATTGCTGTCGGCGGGTCCGGTTGTAATCAGCACGAGACTGGTGTTTTGTGTGTTGCCGTTGAGTTTGATCGCAGTGCCGACTTTCATATCCGAGGTCTTTCTGCTGATGCCGTAATAGAGCACCCGCCACCACTTGTTATTGGTGAGGTAAGTCGGTACGGTTGGTATCTGGCCACGAGCTGTAACGCTACCCCAATTTTCCGGGGTGGCCTGCACCAGCGGCGGGTAGTCATAGGTGGCCGGCATGTTGCTGATACCAGTATCATTAGCAGTGGTCGCGGCCCACGGCAAACATTGACAGTTGCTCATCGCCCTGTATTGCGTGAATAAAGAGATGACGTCCCGCGCTACGCGTTGTTCCACCTGCGGGATCAGGTCGCTCGTCGTGACCGCCAGCAACTGATCGTTGAATGTTGCTGCCGCCGGCGTCGGCAGGGCCATGATGAACGGCCCGTTGTATTTCCAGTTGTAGCCGCCGTTGGGCGAGCTTTCCATGTAGTTACTGGCGCATAGCGTTTGCGCGATAACGGTATTGGTTGTCGTGCAGCTGGCAGTGGTGCCGGCCGCACGTTTTTGGGTGCCGACGACCTGCCCGGGTGCGATGATCACGGCCACGGCTTCGTTGGTCAGACTGCTTGAGAGGTCGTCTTTCCAGACCGCCAGAGTACCTTTGGTATCGCTGTTGATGACGACTGGCGAGGCGGTGGCAGTCCAGGCGCGAAAGTTGTCGCTCAGCGCATACCAAAGCGGTTCACCGCTGGCGTCCCGCGGTTCGGCGATACCGAGGGTTTTCCAGGGAACGCGGCCAATGTTTTGGACGCCACTGCAGCTGCATTCTTCGATGCCGTC
>CAMDSO010000061.1 GCA_945906935.1 Bordetella parapertussis | reverse complement strand
GCATCCTGCATCGAATGAATTTCGCTCACCAGCGGCCAAACCTCGCCGCGGGCTACGAGGTCGAGTGTTTCCAGAATTTCGCTGCGCGTGACGTAACGGCTGCCGAGCAAATCCTGTTCTTTAAGCAGCATGTCGAGCGAAGATACGCTAAACGATTGACCGGCGCCCCCCAACGTGACGAGGCGACCGTGAATGCCCAGAGAACGGGCGGCGGCCTCCAGCGTCGCGGTCGAAGAAACGTAATCGATCGCGACATCGACGCCTTTGCCTCCGGTTAGATCGAGTAATGCTTCCGTCACATTGCCTGCGGTCGCATCAACGACCTCGTCTGCACCGGCTTTGCGGCAGGCGTCGAACTTGGTCTTCGCGACATCGACTGCAATCACCCTGGCCCTGGCCCATTTCGCCAGCATGAGCTGGTGGATGCCGACGCCGCCGCCAGCGCCGAATACGGCCACTGTTTCGCCGGCCTTGATTCTGGCGCGACGCAGCACCTTGTAGGGGGTAGCCAATGCATCGGTGATCACGCCGACTTCCGCCGGATGCGCCTTGTAATTCAGCGCTTCAGGCAGGCGGATAAAAATGTGGGCGGGAAGTTTGATGTACTCGGCATAACCGCCGTCGCAGCTGATGCCGACGTTGCCGCCGGAGTTTACGCACAGCGGCTCGAAGTTCGCGAGGCACCAGCGGCAATGGCCGCAGTTGAGGTAATAATAGGTGGTTACTCCATCGCCAACGCGAAGGCCGCTGACGCCCTTGCCAACCGCAACGATTTCTCCGGTGATTTCGTGGCCGATGATGCGCGGAAACTTCGCGGCGATGCGTCCGGCCTTGATGTGCTGAATGGTCAGGCCGGAGCCGCAGGCGAGCACGCGCGCGACCGCTTCGCCCGGGCCCGGCGCCGGATCAGGCAAGGTCGTCAATTCAAACGGCGTATTGGCCGCCTTGAGAACGAGTGCTTTCATGGTGGCGCATCAATCCTTGTAGATGAAATTGGCCGCCTTCAGGAACAGCGTTCGGTTGACGCCGTCCGAGTGCAGGAAGGCTGCCGCATCGCGCACCAGTTTCTCGACACCGAACTCCTTCATGTAGCCGTGGCCGCCGTGGATTTCGAGCGTCCACGTCGCTATTTTCCACGCTGCCTGCGACGCCATTGCCTTGGGCAGCACGCCCAACGTCTTGTCCCAGCCGTGTTCCTGATGGTCGGCCAGCCAGCACGCGCGATGCGTGTATGAACGGGAGGCGTCGATCAGCATGCGCATTTCGGCAAGCTGGGCGCGGATGCCGTCGTGCTCGATGATCGGCTTGCCGCCCTGTACGCGCAGTTTCGCCCAGGCCACGGCTTTTTCGTAGAGCGCGCCGGCGACGCCGATGATGGAGGCGGCGGCGTAGCCATTCGACTGCGGGAAAAACTCGGCCAGCACGCCAAATCCCTTGCCGGGCACGCCGACCACGTTTTCGTCGGGAATGAAACAATCCTGGAAAATCAGCTCCGCGTTGTTAGCGAGACGCTCGCCCATCTTGTCGTGAGTTCGGCCATTGGTGAAACCGGGGCGTCCGCGCTCCAGTAAAAAACAGGTCGCGCCTTCGGCCATCGGTTTGCCTTTTTCAGTCTGCACGAACAGCAGGTAGAAGCTTGCGCGGTTGCCGTTGGAGATGAAATGTTTCATGCCGTTGACGATCCAGCCGCCCTTGGTTTTCTCGGCGCTAGTGCGAAAGGGCGTCGGGTATGGCAGAAAATAGTTCGAGGCGTTGTCGGGTTCGGTAATGCCGATGGCGAGCATGCCTTGCGGATCAGCGGCGAACTTCGGCAGCACGCGGGCGCGCTGCTCGTCATTGAGTGCTTTTTCCATGATCTGCGCGATCTTCAGGGTCTGTGCAAAAATGACCGACACGCCGAGATCGCCCTTGGCCAGTTCCTCGATCACCATCGAGGTGGTCAGCGAGTCGGTGCCGAGGCCGCCATATTTCTCCGACAGCGTCATTGTGCGAATGCCAACCTCGTTTGCCTTCTCTACGATCTCGAATGAATAGCCCTTGGCGGGATCCGGATCGGCATCCAGTTTCGCGGCGCGTGGCTTGACCTCTTTCTCGACGAAGCGCGCGACCGTTTGCAGGATCGAGCGCTGATCGTCGTTCATGATGAAAATAGGTTCCATAGAGTTGGCCTTATCCCTGTTGATTAGGTTGAAACTTCAAAATGCACAGGCAATCAATGACGACGCTCGCCGTCTCAGTCTGCGTGCCCGGCGTCAATAACGATACGCAGTATGCGGCTTGGATTGCCCTCGTATTCGGCAAACGCTTCCGCGGTATTGTTTAGCGGGTAGGTGGTCGTGATAAAACCCGCGACATCGATTTGACCCGATGCAACGAGGTCGATCGACGCCTTGATGTCCTCCGGCGTCAGCGCGCGCGAGCCGATGATGCTCACTTCCTTGAAATACAGCGGAAACGCGCTCAGCCCGGCAATCGGATCGTGGCTGAGAGAAAATGAGCAAAAGCGCCCGCCCGGGCGCAACATGTCGATGCCGGCGCGCAGCGTGTTGGCGCCGCCCGCAGTATCGATAACGACATCGGCGCCGACGCCACCGGTCAGACGCAGCACCTCATCCACCGCGTCTTCGGCGTTTTTGTCGACCACATGGCGGGCGCCCATTTCGACTGCACGATCGAGTTTCCAGCGGGTGCGCGACACGGCAATCACGGGTGAGGCGCCGTTTAGTACCGCAAGCCGTGTGTGCAGCAAGCCGCTGGTGCCCTGGCCGAGTACGACCACGGATTCTCCGGCGACCAGTCCGGCGCGCTTCTGGGCATGACAAACCGTTGCCAGCGTTTCGATGATCGTCGCCTCGGGCAGCAGAATGTGCGAGGGCAGAGGGTAGAGGTAGCGCGCGGGCAGGCTGACAAACTGGTTCAGTGATCCTTCGACTTCGCGGCCGAACAGTCCGGCATTGCGGCACAGGTGATCAAGGCCCCGTGCGCACGAGTCGCAATGTCCACAGGTCAGCACCGGATTGATCAGCACCGGCTGGCCGACTACCAGATTGGCCGCATCCGTCGGCGCCGACACGACGGTGCCGGTTGACTCGTGCCCGAGCACGACCGGATAGCGCAGATTTTTGATGCCGCCGAGATACATATCGAGATCGGTATGACAGACCGCGGTCGCCGCGATCCTGACGATGACCTCGCCGGCGCCCGCAACTGGACGCGGACGCTCGGCGATCGTGATTTTTCGCGGAGCCGCTAAGACTGCCGAACGCATCTCAATTCTCCCCGAATGTCTGTGCGGTTAAATTTTGTTTCAAAATGGGATCATGCGGCGGCGGGTGCGACGCAGCCAAACTTTCCTTGATGCGCCTAAACCAAAAATGTATCCTGCATGGCATTGTTCGTCAATTGTTCCCCCGAGCGACGAGGCCACGCGAGCTGCTGGAACGTCGAGGTCGCAAACTAGCACAAGTTGAGAATGCGCGTATAACAGCGGGTATATCCGCTGCATAATAAAAATTATCTGTTATCACGGTTAGAGGAGGAATCATGGGGACACGCGGGTTGCGTTCAATACGCTCGTTTGCGCTGCTGTGGGCATTGGCGATGGCGCCGCACGCGTGGTGCCAGGCCTACCCGTCGAAACCGATTCTGATCTCCGTCGGACTGCAGGGGGGCACGGGTTCCGATGTTGCGGTGAGGACCGTCGCCGAACGCATGGTCCCACTGTTGGGACAGCAGATCGTGATCGAAAATCTGCCGGGTGCGGCAGGTGTCGTCGCTGCCGCGAAAGTGGCAAAGGCCGCGCCGGACGGCTACAGTCTGGTCGCGTTGAGCATGGCAACGCTCACCATCGGGCCGCATCTCGAACCGAAGCCGCCTTACGATGCGCAGAAGGATTTCGCGCCGATTGCATTCGTGGCGGCCTTTCCCAGCGTGTTGTTCATCAATCCGACGGTGCCGGCCAAAACAGCACGGGAATTCATCGCGTTGGCGAAGCGCAAGCCCGGCATGTTGACGTATGCCTCCGGCGGTAACGGCAGCGTCCAGCACCTCGCCACCGAGCTGTTCAAGTCGATGGCGGGCCTCGACCTCGTCCACGTGCCGTACAAGGGCAGCATACAGGCGACGCTCGACGTTGCGGGCGGGCGGGTGGATGCCGGATTCCAAGGAATTCCCACAGTGCTGCAGTTTGTGCAGTCGGGGAAATTGCGCTTGTTGGCGTGGAGCGGCGACCGGCGCTATGCGCTGTATCCGGACCTGCCGACGATACAGGAGTCCGGGGTGCCGGAGTTCAGCTACGAACCGTGGACTGCGCTGTTCGGACCGGCAGCGCTGCCGAAGGAGATTGTCGCGCGGCTCTCCGCCGAGGCGCGCGCAGTGACGAACCAGCCCGAATTACGCAAGCGGTGGAGCAGCATAGGCGTGGAGCCTAAAGATATGACCTCTGATCAGCTTGCTACGCTGATCAGGGACGAGTCGGCGAGCAATGCAAAAATAATCGCCGCCAAGGGCATACGCGGCGAATGATGCGGCGCGACCCGCCGTAATGCCGCGCTTGATCGCCAGTCATTGAACCCCCGAAGGAGTGTCGTGCAAATGACTACAGAAACGAGCCTTAGCGCAGAAGACATCATGGCACGCTTCATCGCAGAACGCGGTGATCTGTTTGAAGAGTTCCATCTGATGGCACGTGAGCTGCCGGAGACGGTCAATTTGATACGCCGTACAGCCGGTTACGTACACTTCTACGAAAACCAGACAACATCCGACCAGGAATTATCGGGTCCAATGCGTGAACTCATTGCGACCTGTCAGTTGTGCGCAAAGAATGACGATCGGTTCGCGCCCAACCACGTGCGACGTTTGTACCGGATGGGTATCAACAATCGTCTGATACTGGAGGCGGCGTGCTGTATCGCGCCAATTGTCGGCTGGTCTACGATCGCCCATGTGGCGCAGGCTATATTGACCGCAAACGACCCGAAATATCCATTCGGTGAACTGCCGGCCGATGGCGAACCAAAAGAATTGACCCCATTTCCGGAATTGAAACTTGGTCGCACCCGGGTTGCAGCGACTGACGACAGCTTGGGTCAGACACCGGAGTGGCGCTACGTCGCAGAGATCGATCCTGAGTTGGCACGCCGTGCAACTGAATTTGTCGATCATTGCCTAGTCGCTGAAGGTGGCAAGGAGCCTCTGCTCGGCCCAGGTGTTCGCGAACTAATTTCGATTGCGGCCTTGTGTGCTCGCGGTGAAGCCGAATTCGCCGCGCATCATATTCGGCGGGCCTACTCATACGGCATGAGTCGCCGTCAAGTGCTTGAGGCGATATCCTGTGTGCTGCCCATGACTGGTGCGTTGACAGTACAGATCGGGGCCCGCGCAATGCGAGAAGCAGAAAAAAACTGATCCATATTCCGATGGGTTTCAGGTGCGGAGGGGCATGATGAAATTGTTTTTTGCGGCAAGCAGTCTCTTGATCGGAGGGTTCCTCCAGTATTCAGCGCAGGCGCAAACCTATCCGGCAAAAACGATCCAGATCCTGCTGCCTGTGCAGGCGGGCAGTGCGGGCGATATCGCAGTGCGGGTCGTCGCCCAGAAAATTTCCGAGAACGTAAGGCAGCAGATTGTCATCGAGAACCAGCCGGGTGCAGCCGGATTAATCGGGGCGCAGCGCCTTGCGCGCATGGCGCCCGACGGCTATGTATTGGGAGGGTTGAGTGACAGCGTGGTGAACTATGCGCCGAGCCTCGCCGAGAAGCCCGGATTCGACCCGATCAACGATTTTGCGCCGATCAGCCTGATCTGCACGATCCCCTGGGTTCTCGTCTCTCACCCTTCACTCCCTGCCAGGGACGTGCGCGGGTTCATAGCATTGGCCAAATCGCAACCCGCAAAAATCGATTACGCGTCGGCCGGCAACGGCAGCCCGCACCATATCGTTATGGAAATTTTTAAACGTGCGGCCAGTATAGACGTGCATCACATACCCTATCGCGGGGCTGCCCAGGCCGTCGTCGATGTGGTCGCCGGGCAGGTTTCGGTTGCGTTCTCGGCGACCGTGGTCCCGCTGCCGCATATCAAGGACGGCAAGCTCACAGCGCTTGGCGTTCCCAGTGATAAACGTTCTGCATTGCTGCCCGAAGTGCCGACCCTCGCTGAGAGCGGGATGGTCGGATTTCAGTTTGATACCTGGATCGGCCTGTTTGCGCCGAAAGGCACGCCAAAAGCGGTAATCGACCGGTTGAATGCTGAAACGGCCGCGGCGGTGGCGGACCCGGCGATCCAGAGCCGCTTGACGGGAATGTCGCTGGAGCCGCGCAGTTCGAGCCCGGACGAACTCGGCATCCGGACGCGCGATGGATATGCGCGGGTGTCCAGGATCATCAAGGAAGCCAACATCAAGGCGGATTGAATATTTCCAATTGTATTACCTTGAAAGGGGAACAACGATGTCTGTGACAGCGGGAAAGAGTGCAAAGTTTCAGTACGTTTGCGCACACGATATGCGTGTCGAGAATCCGTTGGATATTCGGCTCAAGCAGATGTGGAACGCGGTGCGTGAGGAAACGAACGGGGTGCTTGAGGTCGAGACGATTCCTTGGGGGGCGGCCGGTCCGTCGAAAGTTTCCCTAACAAAATTGTTGAACAACGAGATTGGCTTTCACATGGTGTCTGGAATGCCGTTGTCAACGATTGTGCCGGTTGCGGCGATGGAGGGGCTGCCATTCGCTTATCGAAGCGAGGAGGAGGCTTGCCGCGTTTTTGACGGAGAATTCGGCAATTATCTTCGCAAGGAAATAGCTGCCAAGGGCCTTGTCGTGTTCCCCAACATCTGGCCGCAGGGCTTTAACCAGATTACCAGCAGCACCGTGCCAATCCGTACGGTTGAAGATCTCGACGGTTTTAAGCTGCGCATCGCACAGGTTCCGTACAAACTCGATTTATTCAGTTCGCTCGGATGCGATCCGCAGCAGATTTTTTATCAAGCTGTCTACGACAATCTGAAAAGCGGTGCTGCCTCGGGACAGGAAACGCCGTATCTCTACGTGGAAATGGATAAGTTTGTGGACGTGCAGAAGTATTTGAGCGTAACAAACCACCGTTTGGGATCGTTCTGGATGTGCGCGCATCCCGACAGCTGGAACGCATTGCCGCAAAACGTGCGCGATAACGTCGAACACAATGCAAAGAAATATGTCGCGCTGTTCCGCGATGATATGGTCAAAGCCAACACCGAGGCCGCCGAGCGTCTCAAGTCAAGACTGATATTCAACACTGTGGATACATCGACATTCGTTGAGCGACTCAAGAAGAACGGCTTCTACCAGCGTTGCCGCAAGCAATTCGGCGAGAAGGCGTGGACACTATTGGAGTCGCAACGCGGTCCCCTGCCGTAAATTCCCCCATCGTAATGGCAATCGCACCTAAGACGAGTGTTCGAATGTGATGTTCTCCTTGCTTCAAAAGTGATGGCATTAGTAATTTTTGATAAGCATGTTTATTTCCGGGGGGAGTGACAATGCGTCACGCAATTAAAACACTACTGTTTCGGGGGCTGTCTGGCGCTTTCGGCGTCGGATTGGCGGTATCAATTAGCCTGCCTGTAACTGCGCATGCGCAGCAGGCCATCAATTGGCCTGTTCGACCTGTAAAAATTATCGTTCCAGAGCCGCCGGGCGGTGGCATGGATGTCGGGGCGCGGTTGGTGGGAGCGCTACTCTCCGCTGAATTGGGGCAGCCTTTTGTAATTGAGAATCTCCCGGGGGCGGCCAACACGGTTGGCACGGCAGCAGTGGCGAGAGCGAAGCCGGATGGCTATACGTTGCTGCATGCCTCCCAGTCGGCAATTTGCATTGTCCCGCTGGTCAGCAAGAATACGGCCTACAAGGTCACCGATTTGGTGCCCATCGGCCAGAGTATGGCGACGACAAATACATTTGTGATCAACCCGGCCAATTTTCCAGCAAGGTCGTTGCCGGAGTTAATCAAGTTGTTGAAGGCGAACCCAGGAAAGTATACATACGGTAGTTCGGGGGTGGCTGGATGGAGCCATCTGATTCACGAACTGTTCATGCTGAGAACAGGTACGCAGATTACCCACGTGCCCTACGGAGGGGCGGCTGCCGTCAAGATCGCACTGCTTGGAGGGCAGGTACACATGGGCATTGTTTCGACAACGGTGGTGCTTGAGGAGATCCGGAACGGCAGACTCTACGCGATCGCTGTGCCAACGCCAGAGCGGCTTCCGGAACTGCCTAACGTGCCAGCAATTAATGAAACGGTTCCGGATTTTGGTGGCCTGAAGACCTGGAACGGCTTTTTTGCGCCTGCCGGAACTCCCCGGCCAATTATCGAAAAGCTCAGCAAACTTCTTGCCACCTACATTCACAATCCGCAGGTGGAAGAACGCATAAAAAACATGGGCGCAACATCCGTTGGCTCAAGCCCGGAAGAGTTTGCGGCACTGATCAAGCGTGAAACAGAGATCTGGAAAAACGTGATCAGCGACCGGAACATTTCGCTGGAATGAACTTTTTTCACTACAAATCAGAAACGAGCGCGAAATGAAAAGCCAGTCGGATTTCAAAACAAAGATCGATGCCCATTTCAATCATGTATGGGCCGTGTATGAAGAGCATCTTGCCGGACGAGGGGTGCTCAGCAATCGAATTCGAAGTCTTGCGATTATCGGACAGTGCGCGACCATGGGGGAAGACGAAGAGGTCGAGTCTCAGGTACGACAAGCGCTTGAGTCGGAAGCGGCGGCCCCGATTGAAATCCTTGAGGTGATACTTCAGGCGCGCATTTATGTTGGAAAACCGCGCATCGATCGCGCGCTGAAACGTTTTTTCAGCGTTTGCGAAGAACGGAAGATCGCGATCGAAGAACTGACCCGGGACGTTGGACCTGCTGGCTGGCAGGACAAGCGGAGTCTGGATGAGGAACGCGAGCGCTGGCTTGTTAGCATCGAGGACTTTCCTCAACGGGATACTTTGATTAAAAAATACGGATGGGAGGGGATGAGCATCGGTATGATGATGCAACCTGTTAATTTCCCGAGCGTAATAAGCAAGTGCGATGTCCTCGATCCGACCTATGCAAAGCCGTGGATCGATGTGGTGCACGCAGGCATGTATGCGCGCCCAGTGCTCAGCCAAAAAGACCGTACGCTTATCATGATTGCAGATGTCGTTAGCATCGGAGAATTTACGCAGGCACGTTTTCACATGGCCAATGCAATCAAGCTCGGCATTCCTCCAAAGGAGGTTCTTGAAATATGCTGGCTGGCGACTCTTTATGCCGGCATGCCGAAGCTGTATGCCGCATTCATGTTGAAAGAGGTGCTCGACGAGCTTGGAGTCGAACTCAAGTAGATACGGTCCTCTGCTCCAGAGCGGTTTTCGATTGCGAGCTGTCTATTGGCCGAATGAAGGAGCGGGACCCATGAAAATCCACCTGCCGTCAGTGATCCTGGTCGCTGCGATGTATGGAATTCCAGCAGTCGACGCGCAAAGTTATCCTACGAAGCCACTGCGTATTGTGGTGCCTCAGGCTCCCGGCAGTCTGAGCGATGCCGTCGCGCGCGTGGTCGGGCAGCGCATGTCGGTGATGTTGGGGCAACAGATTGTTATCGATAATCGCGCCGGTGCCGGCGGGCTGCTGGGTACCGAGATGGTCGCTAAAGCGCCGCCTGACGGCTACACCCTGATGCTCGCCAGCATTTCCACGCACGGCACCATTCCCGCGCTCTACACTAAGCTACCGTTCGATCCGGTCAAAGACTTCGCGCCCGTCGCCATGTATACGACGTCGCCCAACGTGCTTGTCGTGCATCCCTCTCTGCCGGTGCGCACTACGGGCGAACTGATTGCGCTGGCGCGCGCGAAGCCTGGGCAGATCAATATCGGCTCGCAGGGCAACGGCAGCTCGCAACATCTGACGGCAGAATTGTTCAATCTGATGGCGGGCAACCTGAAGCTGGTGCACGTGCCGTACAAAGGCAGCGGTGCCACGATCACGGCCGTGCTCACCGGCGAAGTTTCTGTGCTGATGCCGACGCTGGGCATCTCGCTGCCGCATTTGCAAGGGCGGAGGATGCGCGGTCTCGCGGTGACCAGCGCTAACCGCGTCGAGGAACTGCCTGATTTGCCGACGGTCGGCGACACGCTGAAGGGCTTCGTGGTGGTGAGCTGGACAGGCTTGCTTGCGCCGGCACGCACCCCCGCCCCGGTGCTCACCAGGCTGGGCGAAGTCAGCGCAAAGGCGCTGGCCTTACCTGAAGTCAAGATTACCCTGACGGCCGCCGGCGTGGCGCCCGCTTATCTTGCGGCAGAACCCTTCGGCGCGTTCATCGAAGCTGAAATCGCGAAGTGGTCGCGCGTGGCGAAAACTGCCGATATCCGGGCCGACTAGGCGATGCTAGACATATGCTCTCGCGAATTCACAAAGGCGGGTTTTCACATGGGTAATTCAATTCTGGAGTTCCATTAATCGATTTGAGGGGAAACAGAATGGATTTTGGCATTTGGGCAACTTGGTACAACCTTCCTGACGAATCGCGCGACCGATACATTGAGTGGGCGCACTCCGCCTATTTGCCGTATCTGCGCCAGATTCCAGGTTATTCATGGGTCGCCCACTACAGGCATCAGGGCGGTGGCGCCAAAATGAAAAAAGTCGAAGAAACTGTTGTCGGGCGTACCACCGACGACGTTGGCATTGGCAGCCAGTATGTCGTGCTGGTCGGTGCGCCTTCGCCGCATACTTTCTTTAAGCCGGCCATTCAGGATCTGGTTTTTCCGGAAACATTTGAAAAAATGCTGGGTATGCGGCGAGGTGTCCGAACTGCGGTCTTCGTGGAGGAGGCGCGGGTCAACGGTCCCGCCGATGGTAAGGAAGGGCCGGGATCTACGCCCGGGCCCGTGATTCAATTAGGCACGTTCCGGATGCGCACGGTCGAACAGGATTTTGACCTGGGACGCTGGTATGCACAGTTTCGCCTACCGTACATGGCGCAGATGCCTGGTTGCATAGGCTCGCGCAAGCTCGCTGGGGTTGCCGGTTGGGCAAAACACGGTGTCCTGTATGAATTTGAATCGCTGGAGGCGCGCCTAAAACACTTTGAGGATCCGCACGAATCGCTCTCCCTGGACCCTGCGCACTGGAGTTCGCGTATTACAGGAAATACAGTGCACACGCCGGGATCGCCGACTATTGGAACTCGAATATGGCCACCGCTTACTTAATTCAGGTGCCGTCTTATCTTCAGACATAACAAAGAAAACCTTGTTGCGAGCCTTTCGGGACCGCCGGTTGAACCGATAACTACTGTCAAAACAGATGCCAACCAATTTCATTCGTTGCGGATTTCTTTTTTTCGTGTGCATGGTGTGGCTTGGGCCGTCAGCCGTGAATTTATTGAAAGGATTACCCATGACTAGCCGCAATCTCCTGAGCCGGTTTGCCCTCACGTTTTTCTGCATGACCGCGGTGCTGATCGCCGGCCCGGCCGGCGCCCAGGTTTACCCGAACAAGGTGATACGAGTCATCAATCCCGCCGCCCCCGGCGGCAACAGCGACATCATTTTTCGCCTACTGGCGGGCAAGATGGGCGAAATCCTCGGCCAGCAACTGGTCGCCGATTACCGCCCTGGCGCCGGCGGCAGGATCGGCTCGGAAATGGCGGCGAAGAGCGCGCCCGACGGCTACACGGTGGCGCTGCCGGGCGCGTTTTTTGTGATTAACCCGTCACTGATCAAGAATCTTCCGTTCGATACGGTCAAGGATTTCACTCCGCTTGGTCTGATAGTCGAAATCCCCGCCTCGGTCGTCCTGCATCCCTCGCTGCCGGTCAGGAACGGCAGGGAATTCATCGCGCTGGCCAAGTCGCGTCCGGGCCAGATTTTTTTCTCAAGCAGCGGCAGCGGCGCCGTCGGTCATCTAGCGGGAGAGTTGCTGAACGTGAACGCCGGCATCAAGCTGGTCCACGTGCCTTACAAAGGCGTGGCCCCGGCCATAATCGACCTGCTGGCCGGACACGTGAGCCTGTCGTTTCCGAGCATCCCGGTCGTCATCCACCATGTCCGCGGCGGCAAGTTGCGCATGATTTCTGTATGCGCGGCCGAACGCGTGTCGACCCTGCCGGAGGTGCCGACCATGCACGAATCGGGCGTGAAAGATTTTTTTGTCAGCAGCGGCTTCATGTTTGTCGGGCCCGCGGGCATGTCGCAACTAGTCGTCGAGAAATTCAACGCGGCGCTGGTCGGCGCCCTGCAGGACCCCAATATTCGCAAGGAATTGCTTGATAGCGGCGCCGTGCCGGTTGGCAACACGCCGCAGCAGCACGGCGCTTATATCAAGTCGGAGATCGAGAAGTGGATCAAGGTCGTCAACCAGGCCGGCATCCCGCGCGAATGAGAAATCCCGCCGCGTCTGAGAACGGCAGGCCGGATCGCATTTAAAATCGGGACTTGCACGGCGCGACGATCGGTTGCGGCCGGGCGGGTGGAACCGGTCGGACGAGGCTTGTGGTTTCTAATAGCATGTCGTTTAATTTTCAGGGGAGCAGAATGGATTTTTCATTAACTGAAGAGCAGCGCGCATGGCAGCTCAAGGCAAGGCAATTCGCGAAAACGGAAATCAGCAGGATCTCGCTGCAGCGCGACGCCATCGCCAGCGCGCGCGAGACCTTCGACTGGGAGATCATCAAGAAGGGCTCCAAGCTCGACTTTCGCACGCTCGCGCTGCACAAAGAATGGGGCGGCCACGGCGCCGACATCGTCACCCAGGTCCTCGTCATGGCCACTGCCGCGCCGCGAGGCCCGGCCTTGAGATCAGTGAGCCGAGAGGTTCACGCTCCGTTCTAGGAGATGCTGGAGGTGCAATACCTCCAGCCTACTCGACCAAGTTTGAACTTCCTTTATACCATTCACCGCCGTAGCGCGTGCTCGGTGCGCACCCTGCCTCTTGATTCCCGCCTCCGCGGGAATGACGGCTTAAGCAAGCGCAGCGCATTTCCGCCCGATCGCTATGGAATGGCACTCCGCCCACAGTGCTAACCTATTTGACGCTTGCGCCCGAGGCCTTGATGACATCCGCCGTACGCTTGGTTTGCTCGCGGCGGAAGGTGTCGAGCCCGGCGGGTGTGCTACCGACGAGATCCCACCCCAGCGCGGAGAGTGCTTCGCTGAATTGCGGTTCCTTGACCACCTTAGCGATTTCAGCGCTGACCTTGTTCAGCACCGTGACCGGTGTGCCGGCAGGGGCCACTGCGCTGGCCCATCCGAACATCTGGTAGCCGGGCAACACTTCCGATATGGACGGCACATCGGGTAGCAGCGCACTGCGCTTGGGGCCGGAGACGCCCAACGCCCGCAGACGCCCGGCCTGCAACATCGCCAGCACAGGGGAGATGATCGCGTAAGTGAGATGCACCTCGTTGGCGATTGTGTCGGTGAGGGCCTGCGAAATGCCCTTGTAAGGGACATGCAGCATCTCGGTGCTGGTCATGCTGTTAAACAGAACCGCCGAGAGATGCTCGGAAGCACCGGCGCCGGCCGATCCGTAACGGAGCGGCCTTTTTTTCGCAAGCTCGATCAGCTCGCGAATTGACTTCGCCGGCAGATCATTATTGACCACGAGCACAAACGGTATTGTGCCGACCAGACTGATCGAGGCGAAATCCTTTTCGAGATTGAACTTCACATCGGGAAACACCTGGGTGGCTACAAACAGCTGCGAGGTCAGCATCATCAACGTGTAGCCATCGGCCGGCGAGCGCAGCACCAGTTCTGCGCTCAAAATCCCAGCGACCCCCGGCCGGTTATCAACGACGATGCGCTGGCCAAGTGCGCCGTGCAAGCGCTCGACCATGGCGCGCGACATGATATCAACACCCGCGCCCGCCGTGCTGCCGATGACGAGCCGGATCGGCTTTTCAGGGTAGGCGAGTTGTGCCGCGTGCGCTGCTGGAACCACGACTAATGCCGCAATGACGCTAGCTAACAGTTTCACAGTACCCATCTCAACGCTCCCTCTCAAGTAATGCTAGCTTTCGGAGCTATCGTATCAAAGTTGTCGCAATTATTGAGAAATACTCTATTTATTGCATGCCAAAATAAAATTAAATAGCAAACCCTCATTCTTGTCCGGCTTCGCCAGTAAGGTCAAAAAATAGGAAACTACAGAAGCCGTGGTAGTTTTGGTCTGCGAGGTGCTGCCATCGAATGTCACGAACGGCTTTGCGGACTCCTGCGCTACTACCATTGCAAGGCGGCCTGGCGTTTGAAGTGGCGGCGAAGGTGCTGTTGTTTTTCCGGAAATCGGCGCCGATGAATATTTTGATAATACGGGGAGAGTCCGCCACGATAGTTTTGAGCCGATGAACAGGAATTGGATATACGTGGGTTATAACTGGCCGCAGATATCTCGTTTACTTACCCACTAGGGTGGCCAATATTTTGTTAATTTGAGTTCTCTGACCAGTTCGTTTAAATTTTATAAATTTTTTTTGAAATGCAAAAATGTGACAAAAGCATAGATAATAAAATCATTTAATTATTTAAAACGCGTAGTTTTTAGTGCCAACAAAACTAACGTTTCCAAAAGAAATTTATCGAGCTCCTGACTGGATAGAAGTTACAAGTGCTACGCAGCCAGCCAGTTAGTCTTGACCAGATGCGCCGCCGCCGCGTATATTAAGTTAATAGTGAAAATTTATTTTCGCCACTGCTATTGCAGGAGAGTATCCACGTCGCGCCGATCCTTGCGCACCACGAACGTAATCCGAATGGAGTGCGCAACGTCATGCTACGTGTTTGCACCTGCCTGCTTTTCGCTATCGGAATTCTACCGTCGCTTTGCTATGCCACTGACGACCAATACCCGAACCGGTCGATGCGTTTTATCGTGCCGTTTCCCGCTGGCGGCGGCACCGACGGCTTGGCGCGCATTCTCGGCGCCAAGTTTACGGAATACTGGGGGCAGCAGGTAGTCATCGATAACCGTACCGGTGCCGCCGGTAACATCGGTACAGCGATGGGCGCGCGCGCCGCGCCCGATGGTCATACGCTGACGTTGGCACACTCCGGTTCACTGGCGATCAACCCGCACCTGTATCCTGACGCCGGCTTCAACACACTGAAGGATTTTGCGGCGGTCTCTGGAGGGGTGATCATGCCCTTCATCTTGGTGGTGAATCCCGGCGTGCCTGTGAAGACCATGAAAGATCTGGAGGTGTTGGCGAGGCAAACCCCCGGCAAAATCACCTTCGCTTCTTCGTCTACTGGACCGTGGCTGGTCGGCGAGCTCTTCAAGCTGATGACCAAGACCGACATGTTGCACGTGCCCTACAAGGGCGGAGCGCAAACCGTCATCGCATTGATGGCGGGCGAGGTAGGTATCATGTTTGTGATCCCGTTTCCGACCGTTCCGCACGTGAAGTCCGGCAAGATGCGCGCTGTGACCATCCTCGGCGACCAGCGCATCGAAGTGATGCCCGAAGTGCCAACGGCGGCTGAGGCTGGTTACCCCGAGCTCGCCAATTATCGCGAATGGTATGGCGTGGCGGTGCCCGCGGCGACACCACCGAAAATTGTCGCCAAACTGAACGCTGCAGTGGTGCGCGCGCTCAATTCCAGCGATGTGCAGGCGCGTATTGCCAGTCTTGGCCAGTATCCGGCACCCAGTACCAGTCGCGAGTTCGCCGATTTCATCAAAAAAGACTACGAACGCTGGGGCCGTGTTGTCAAGGATTCAGGCGTCAAAGTCGATTGACTTTTTTTACCGTGCCTTACGCGGGAGTCTCCCGCGCTAAACCTAAGGAACAAGCCATGCCTGATCAAGCACTTGCTATCAACACCGACAGCATCGAATGGGATGAGAACATCACGCTTTTCCAACTCCCCACCGGCGCGCACAAAATTCACCCAAATCTGAAGATCAAGGTGCTGATGCGCGACGACGAACGGGGCCAGGTTGCGGCGCTTGTAAAGTTCCCGCCCGGTTATCACGAGCCACGTCACCAGCACGTCACCTCACATTGCGTAACGGTGATCGAGGGCGAGCAGCACACCGAGGGTAAAATATTACGGCGTGGCGATTTTCAGTACGCGCCGCCGAACACCGAGCACGGTCCCTTCGAATACCCGGTCGGTGGTATTGTGTTCGCGGTGTTCCGCTTTCCCCCGATTGTAGCGAAATAAGCCCAGGGCTTAAGGCCGAAGAAATCCACTTGCAGACTTGGTTGGCGAAAGCATGGCGCGTGGCGGCGGCGTGCCCGCTGGGCATTGAACCTTAGCAGGCGCCCGTTTTATTTGGATAGCGCTTTTGATCGACGACGATAGGGGGCGAAAAATGGCATCGGTTCACAGCATCACCGAAGAACAGCGCGCGATACTCGACACCGTGCGCCGCTTTTGCAAGGAGGAAGTGGTGCCGCGCGTCGCCACGCTCGATGCCAACAAGGATCCGCTTGACTGCTTTTCATGGGAAATCATCGAGAAGGCACACGAGCTCGGCATCCGCACCATGACGCTCGAGGAAAAATGGGGCGGCCTCGGCATGGACGCGCTGACGACCTCGATGGTGGTCGAGGAACTTGGCATCGCTGACCTCGGCACCTCGGTAGTGCTGGCGCAGACCTTCAAGATCGCGCAGATCATGCAGCTCGCTTTCAACGAAGATCAGAAAAAGCGAGTGTTGCCGGCGTTCGCCAATGATCCGCGCGGTGTGCTGGCGATCGGCATGACCGAACCTGGTAACGGATCGGACAAGCACACCTCGTTCCCAGTTCCGTTTGCCTCTCACGCCGAGCGTGTCGATGGCGGCTGGAAACTCAACGGCTTGAAACAATTTATCTCTAACGGCAATCGCGCGAGCTGGTATTTGGTGTTTGCGCAGACCGATCGCAAAAAAACCATGCAGGATGGCTCGACCTGCTTCCTGCTCGAGCGCGGTCACTCCGGCTTCACCATCGGCCGCGTACACGACAAGATGGGCGAGCGTCTGGCCAACAACGCCGAGCTGGTGTTCCAGGATTGCTTCGTTCCGGACGCCAACGTGGTGGGTAAGGTCGGGGATTCGGTGGCGGTAACTGCGAATTTCTCGCCGTTCTCGAACGCCTATGCCGGCGCATCGGTGCTGGGTGTCGCGGTGGCGTTGTATAACAAGTCGGTCGACTGGGCGAAGCTCAGGGTGCAGGGCGGCAAACCGATTATCGAGCACGACGGTATACGTGCGCAGTTGTCCGAGATGCACATGCTGATCGAAGCCTCGCGCGCCTACATTCATCGCTCGGCCTACCTCGCTGATCATCGCGACGAGGGCTGGGACCCGACGCTGGGTGTGCTGCCCAAGGCAATGGCGTCGCAGGCGGCGTGGAAAATTGCGACGTGGACGCTCGAAATCCACGGTGGCCACGGCTACATGAAAGAGTTTGGGGTAGAGAAACTAGTGCGTGACGCCGCCGCATTTCTGCACTCGGACGGCGTCAACCGCACGCTGTTCATCAAGGCGGCGCGCAGCCTGTTCCGCTGACCCCTTCCATCATGCGATTAGGACACCATGGGAGCGCTGATGCTGTGCGAGGCGAATACGTTTTTCACCTTGGACCTTTGCCCTGAGTTGTCCTCGTTGCTCGCCTGCGGGTCGGAGTTGACCAACCAGAATAGTATGGCTTGTTGTGTGCAGATTCTGTTTCCGCGCATCGTCGGCCATGACAACATCGGCGCGTCTGGCGGAAGACATGACCGTGAGGGGTAAGATACGCAGCACAATCGGACGGTATTTTTCCGATTTTTCATACTCAAGACTTAATTGCCCTTGATAGAAAAAAAGAGGGTATAAACTTCCTATTTGCCGCGCCCGACTGCCTTGATTACGTCGGCCAATCGTCTAGCGTCGCGTTCCCAGAACTTCTGAAACTCGGGGGCGTCGAGATAAAAGATCGGCGTATAGAGCTTAGCCATCCCCGCCTTGAAATCAGCGTCTTCGACCGCCCTGCGCGAGGCTTCACGCAGTACCTTCATCGACGCTTCCGGCACGCCCGCCGGCGCGAATAGTCCAACCCAGACATAATACTCGACACTATAACCGACCTCCAGCAGCGTTGGCACGTCCGGCAGCAGTTCATGCCTCTTTGCACCAGAACCGGCCAGAGCGCGAAATTTTCCAGCCTTGATATGCGTAGCCAGTGCGGCTGGACCGCCTGCTGTCATGTCGACGTGTCCGCCTAGCAACGCCGTGATCGCTGGGCCGCCACCGTTAGTTGGTAGATGTCGCATCTTCACTCCGGACGCACTTAAGACCATCTCGATCGGCAGGTGGACTGCGCCGTAGAGTCCAGAGGAGGAAAACGCCATTTGTCCGTCACGTTGTTTAGCTGCAGCGATAAGCTCCTTGATGGATTTGAAGGGACTGTCCGCGTTAATCACAAAATAGATCGGGTCGGTCCATAGCAGTGCGATCGGCGCCAACTGGTCCAAAGTAAAAGCGGGCTTGCGGTCAAACAACTTATCGACTTCGGGAATTGCAGAAATGCTCGAGGCAGCTATCGCGATCGTATAACCGTCGGGCTTGGCCGTGGCGGTAGCCGCAGTACCGACTGCGCCAGCGGCGCCGCCGCGATTGCTGATTGTAGTGGTTTGTTTCAAGAATTTTTCTATTGCCGGCGCAATCTGGCGCGCCGTCAGGTCAACGAATCCACCAGGTGGATAAGGAACGATCATGGTTAGTGGGTGATTTGGAAACTGCTCCTGCGCAAAAGCTGTCACCGTCATCGCGAGCAGTGCTGCAGCCGTTAGATGGCTTGCAAACATATTTTCTCCTTGTAATAAATGCGTCAAACGCTACTGCTCGGATGTATACCTCTGGAACTACGGCATGCACGAAGGCGCCAACGATTAGAAGCGTGTCGCTGACCATCCACGCTTCAGGATGGACTGTACGCCGACCTCCGCTTCGTGGCGAAATATGCACTAGCGGTTCTTCTGCGACATAATAACGGAACGACTCTGGTGCGCCGTGTTCACAAGAATCCCGAAATTGATTGCCGCCATCGATGACTCAATAGCCGGCTACACCACCGAAATCACAACGCTCATATGGTTAAAACTGTTCGAGATATTCTGCGAAAAAATTTTTGCAGACAGCCGCTTAAGAGCTAAGCAGAACGCAACATATACATCAGCATAGGAAAACAGTTCTTGACAGCGACGATCGCCAGTCAATATCCTGAACTAAATCTTTGTCTTCTTTGGCGGCGGTACGCCAACCACGGCAAGGTAAATATCTTCATTACTATTGTTGAGTAATTGATGCTCGACGACGTCGGGTGGCATAAAGATAGTGTCGCTAGGACCGAACGACTGTTCCTCGACTGCGCCGCTTGCCGTTTTCCACTGCATAACACCATGGCCTCTGAGGATGTAATAGATCTCCTCGAAATCGGCGGGATATTCAATTTTGTAACCGTCGGCTATGTAGCTGTCATGCTTGTGAAAATGATGCGGACTGAAGCTAGGGCTAACTACATCGACATTGAAAAACATTTTTTCAGTTACGATAATTTTTCGCACGTGCCCAGCCTCCTTGCCGAATCCGCGGATATTCTCTAACGTAACTGCGTCTGCCTTCACGAATTTCAACTGTGCCATAACACTCTCTTTTAATAATGTATCGCGATCAAAAAAATATTCACCACAGGTGACGATTGAACTTCGAGCAGTTTCTTTTTCTGACTTGCCGCAAGGCCAGCGCTTATTTCGCTTACAGTTGCTTACGCCAAATGCAGCCGAGAATGATTTTGCTCTATTATACATCCGAAGAAAAGCGCCAACTGTCCCAAGCAAGTATCTACGTGGGTCGACGCCATATCCGAACCTGTGGGCAATGCTGGCGCGGTAAGCAGGCATCGAAAAACCTAGCCTGGCGCAAAATTTTTTCGTATCTGCTGTCTACCGTTGATGTGGATAGTCATTTAACAAGGTAGCCTTTACGCTGGAGGCCTCAGATGCCCGGGAAGTGTTCGCACAAGTGTTTGCCCGATATGACGTAAGGGAGATCGTCAATGCCCATCAGGAAATTTAGTTTGGCGTTTCCACCGAATGGGGGAGGCAGCGCGTTCTCCGAAAAGCTTAATCTAAAGATTTATGATTGGGGGGGGTGATGCGCGCCGATATTGCCGATTACTGCCGCTGATACAGCTCCGAACGTGCACATTCCAGTCTCGATAATCTTCTGCTTAAACTGGATTAGCTAAAATTTCTACACAAGCTCTTGACAGCCGCATAGAATGAAAAAATCGAATGTGGTAACCGCGATTGATTGACTTTTGGCGAAATCAAACTCTATGAAATCCACTTATAACTCGGGGATTTCTATACAAACAAATGAGCCCACATCTAAAGGTTACT
Organism: Bordetella parapertussis; assembly: GCA_945906935.1. Taxonomy (GTDB): domain Bacteria; phylum Pseudomonadota; class Gammaproteobacteria; order Burkholderiales; family SG8-41; genus PALSA-1004. Next base: position 5,219 of record CAMDSO010000061.1, on the reverse strand, counting down.
AATTTGCTCTCGTGAATTTATAAAAAAATAATTGAAGGAGGCGCAACATGAATAGCCTGACGAACAGATTTTCCGTTGAAACTCTGCTATTACTGTTTTTGTTCTGTAGCGCTGTTCACGCGCAAGGAATGGGGGTAGAAAGATCCTATCCGAATCGAGCGGTGCGCATCGTCAATCCATCCTCGCCCGGCGGTGGGGGCGATATCATGGGGCGGCTCATTGCGATGGAACTCACGAAAACATTTGGCCAGAACTTTGTTAACGATAACCGGCCAGGCGCTGCCAATATTATTGCGACCGAGATTGTGGCAAAGGCGTATCCAGACGGTTACACGCTGCTGCTAGGAACCGGCGGCACTTTTGTTACCAACGTACTAATTTATAAAAAACTACCGTATAGTGAAAAAGATTTCGAGCCAATCAGCGTTCTCTCTGATGCGGCGCTGATCCTGACCGTGCACCCGGCGGTCCCTGTGCAAACGGTTAGCGAACTTATTGATCTGGCGAAAAAAAATCCGGGGCAGCTTTCTTACGCATCTTTTGGTATCGGTAGCTCTTCGCATCTCGCCGGAGAAATGTTTCAGCAAATCACAAAAACAAAACTCGTGCACGTGCCGTACAAGGGCAGTGCCCCTGGAATGATCGACCTTTTGGCCGGACACATAACCATGGCGTTCGACACTGCGCTAGCGTCCATGGCGCACGTGCAAGCCAAACGCATCCGCGCACTGGGCGTGGCTTCTTCCAAGCGGCTTTCGTTAATCGCTGATGTGCCTACGCTTAGCGAAACCGGTTTGAGTGGTTTTGAAATTAGCGGTTGGTATGGGTTGGCGGCGCCGGTTGGCACACCGCCCGTCTTAATCGGGAAACTCCACGGCGAGATCGTCAAAGCACTGAAGTTGCCGGAAGTTCAGCGACGGATCAGTGAATTAGGTGCGGAAGTAGTCGGCAACACACCGCAGGAATTTAGGGCGAAAATAGCAAGCGAGCTCAAGCAGTTTAGTCCCGTCGTTAAGCTCGCTAACATCAAAGCGGAATAGGCCCGTAGAATCTGGTTTAGCGATTTATGCTGTTAGCGGGATTGGCAACGCAACGAAACCAGAGCGTCCAACAGAAACTCGACGAACTGAGGGCCGACGCTTCCAGCGAGCAGTGGACTTACAGCATAAACCAGTCCAATATTTTCGCCGCTCCCTCTAAATAAGAAAATTCGAATCGGCGGCAACAATTGCCTGGCATATTCGAAGAAGTGCCGTTATTTTTATAGATTAGCGCAGTTCACAATCGGCTTTTGCGCTAATAAAAACGATGTTGTTTCTCCGAAAATCGGCGTAGTTTTGTGTTTTGACCATACGGGGACAAGCGACCACGTGCGCCTTGTGTAACCGATTGCCTATATTGACTCGCGTGACCATATGGCGGATATAGGATCCTTAACAAGCAGATTCAATTACGGAGAGTAGCGATGAAAATCAAGCGTATCGAGCACGTGGGCGTGGTGGTCAGAGATCTGGAAAAGAGCCGCGCGCTTTGGGAGGGTGTTTTCGGCATTACGCTGCATAGCGTCGAGCATCACGCTGGCAAGCCGCATAAGATTGCGATTTACCCGGTCGGCGAATCGATGGTCGAACTACTCGCGGGTGTTGGGCCCGACACAAAGTTCGCACGCATGTGCGACGAAGGCAGGGCGGGAATCAGTCACATGTGCTTCGAGGTCGAGAGCATCGAGGACGCGCTGGCGGAACTGAAAGCCAAAGGTATACCGTTGCTCGACCAGGTGCCTCGCATCGGCCATGCGGGTTGCCGCATTGCCTACCTCGATCCGGCCGGTACCGAAGGTTGCCTGATCGAGCTTGCGGAACTCCCGGCTGCGGCTGCGCACCCGACCTGAGTCGCGCGAACGGGAGGCGCGTCGGTTATGACGAAATCAATCATCATGCGGTTCGGCCTGATGCTGGTGATCGCATTGTGTGCGGTGGTCACCGGTTACGCCCAGAATTTTCCGACGCGTCCAGTGAAAAATGTCGTGCCTGTCATCGCGGGTGGCAACACCCCGTATGGTTGCAAATTAGGAAACTAATGAACCTGTCGTAGTTTTGGGCTGCGAGGTGCTGTCGTCGAATGTCACGAACGGCTCGGCGGACTCCTGCGCTACATTATCGTAAGGTAGCTTGAGCGTTTGACGTGGCAGGGAAGAGCAGGGCGAGCATTGCGCCCACTCGTTTCTGCGGTGTTGGCGCGTGGCGTGTGAGCAGTAATTCCGCTGTTTTTTACGCAGCCGAGATCGCGGTAGCGAAGATGCTGTTGTTTTTCTGGGAATCGGCGGCGATTGGTTTTTTGACCATACGGGTGTAATCCCTCCGGCCTACTCGAACGGGAAAAAGGGGTTTGAAATTCCGATACACAAGAGAGGGGGACAAGTCCACATCGAGTTTGAACAACCGCTTGCAGCGCGGACGGCGTTAATTCGCGCGGATGCCAGCCTTGCTGATTACCGCGCCCCAGCGCGCATACTCCATGCGCAGATATTCCGCGGCTTCCTCGGGCGAACTCGGTGTCGATTGGATGTCGAGTTCGCTGAAGCGCTTGAGCGTGTCCGCTGCCCGTATGCTTTTCACCGTTTCCGCGTTGAGTCGCCGGACGATTTTGTCCGGTGTACCTGCGGGCGCGAACAGGATGTACCAGTTGACCACAATTAGCTTCGGCAGCCCAGCTTCTGCGGAAGTCGGCACCTGTGGAAGGGAGACAAGGTGTTTTTCATCGAGAACAGCCAACCCGCGTATTCCCTTTTCCTTTACGTAGAGCGTGACGGCCGATGCCGCCAGCACCGCCATGTCGATTTCGCCGCGCATCATGTCGATCAGTCCAAGCGAGCCGCCCCTATAGGGCACATGTAGGATGTTGGTGTTGGTGAGGGATTTAAATAGCTCGGCGCCGAGATGCGGAGCCGAGCCCACGCCGCCCGATGCATAGGACATTTTGCCGGGATACTTGAGGGCAAGCGTGGTAAGCTCCTTGAGATTTTTAGCCGGAACTGAGGGATGCACGACCAGCACGTTAGGCATCGAGGCGATCCTTGCGATGGCGACGTAGTCGCGCTCCGGGTCGTACCCCACGTTTCGGTAGAGATGAGGGTTAGCCGCCACCGGTGGTCCCGACACCAGCAGCGTATAGCCGTCCGGCGATGCCTTTGCCACCGCCTCGTGGGCGATGTTCCCGCCTGCCCCCGTCTTGGGCTCCACGACAACGGATTGCCCGAGCGCGGACTCGAGCTTGTTGGCAAGCCAGCGCGTAACGAGATTCGTCGCCCCCGTACTGAAAGGCAAGATAAAGTGTATTGTCTTGGTGGGATACTCTTGGGCGGACGCGGAGGGAATCGCTGTGCCGAACGTTGGGACGAGCAGGATGATGCTTGCCAGGTGAATCGTGTTCGGCCTCATTATGACTCCTCCGCTATCCAGAGATTCTACTTTTGTAGGCTATAGTTACAGCGCGATGCGGCCGCTATTTCGGCGGGATGACCGGTAGCAGCAGGTAGGATTTCTTGTCTCCGCCGGAATAAATCGTATTCTCCGCACCATAGTTGTAGTCAATATGAAAGTGCGAGAAGTACAACGTGCCGATGCCATCCATTGGCCCGATATCGAGCCGCAGCTTGTGTCCTTTCTTGAACACCATGCTAGTTGGCCAGATTTCGACCTGGCACTCCACGATTTCGCCAGGATTCAGCCACTGCCGCTCGTTGTGGGCGTGATACGGGCGGTAAGGCAGCGATTTCTCCGGGTCCAGTTTGCGGTGCGCAGCGCGCAGCCATCCCTTAGTGACGCAGGGTACCGCGTCGCCGCGCTGGCCGATCTCGCACACGTCCTTGCCGTCGCGGTCGATGTTGCGGAGGGTCGCAAAAATATCCATGTCCTCGGAAGTGCTGGAGACCCACAGATTCAGCACGATAGGCCCCGTGACTTCTGTGTCAGCCGCCATTGGCGGGGTCTCGAACGAAACGCCTCTCGGTGTTTTTCCTGGTCGGCTGGGAGGGCTCGACGCATAGGTCAGTTTGCCTGTGGTTTTTGGCGGCGTCGCGGCCAGCGTGCCTTCCACCGCATTAGTCGCCTCCGACGACTCGCGCTCAACCAGGAGATAAAACCGGGTCCATTGCGTGCGGGCGATCGGCCATTCGTTCTCGAACCGAAACGCGTACGGTTCCATGCTGCCTCCGGTGCGGATTTCGAGCTTCACCGGAGGCTCATCCATGATGCCAGTGTCAATGCCCTTCAACCAGTAATCAAAGAAGCGAAGCTGGTCCATACGTCCTTCCTCCGAGTGGAAAGGTCCCCAGTGCGTACCGGTGTGTATGCGAAGCTTCTTGTGCTTCGACGCGGCACACATATAGCCCTCGGTATTGCCGCGAAGATGCATGGAGAATCCTCCCCAGTTGCCTGCGCTGTAGAGCGGCACGGTGATCTTGTCGAGTTGGCCACTGGCCAAGCGCCAGAACCCGGAATCGAGATCGTGGCGCTTGTAGCGCCACGCCATGTTGTTGTTCCACGCGTTGGGGTTGTATTTTCGCGGTTTTCCCCACGCGTGCCATGCCGTGTTCTGGAGATACCAGTCATAGATGAACCGTGCCGGTACCCCGCCGTGATAGGCCACGTCGCGGTAGGTATCCGCCCAGCCTTCCCAGGGAATGATGGCCTTCAACGACGGTGGCTGCAATCCCGCGACTCTCCACTGAAACAATGCGTTATACGAAACCCCCATCGTGCCTACGTTGCCCGAGCACCATGACTGCCGAGCTATCCACTCGATGCAATCGTAAGCCTCCAGCGCTTCCTGGTGGGAAATCGGGTCCGAGTCACCCGGCGATTTCCCCGAACCGCGGGAGTCCACCCGCAGCAACGCATAGCCACGCGGGCACCACCACATCGGGTTACCTGTCTCCCAATTCATGTAGGGATTAGGTTTTTCCTCGACATTTGCCATCGGGACCCAAACTTTGTCTTTTTGGTATGGGCAGATATTCATAATGACGGGAATGCGCTCGCTTCCGACGTCCGGACGGTAGACGTCAGCGCAAATACTTGTTCCATCGCGCAACGGGATCATCACGTCTTTCTCGATGATCAGCGGGTATTCTCGAGATTGGGAAACGTCGACATATGCTTTGGACATTTTTTCTCCGTTAATTTAAAATTAAGTGACGGTAAGTTTGAGCCTAAATT
>CAMDSO010000060.1 GCA_945906935.1 Bordetella parapertussis | reverse complement strand
CTCTCGCGCGTGCTGGTGCACCAGATGCTCGGCCGCAGCGGCTTTGGTTTCGCTGGCATCTTCGCCGCGCATGGCGGCATCGGTTCAGAAGCGCTGGTGACCATCGGCACGCCGGAACAGAAACAGCGTTATCTGCCACGCATGGCCACCGGCGAACTACGCGGCTGTTTCGCGCTAACCGAACCCGGCGCGGGTTCCGACGCCGGCGGCATCACCACCACCGCCGTCAAAAAAGGCGACCGCTATATTCTCAATGGCGTGAAACACTACATCAGCGGCAGCACGCACGCTGGGCTGTTGACGGTGGTCGCGCGCACCAACCCCGCGCCGCGTTCGAAAGAGATGAGCGTGTTTCTGGTTGAACCGTCGTTCAAAGGCTTTCGTATCGGCACCGTCTACGACACCATGGGCTGCAAAGGCCATCCGATCGCCGAACTGTTGTTCGAGGATTGCGAAGTGCCGGAAGAAAACCGCCTCGGCCCCGAGGGCAAGGGCTGGCTGGCGGCAACCAAAACATTAATGGAAGGCCGCCCCGTGGTCGCCGCACGTTGTGTCGGCGCCTGCGAACGTTTGCTGGAAATCTCCACCGACTACGCCAAAACGCGCAAACAGTTCGGTCAGGCCATCGGTGAATTCCAGGGCATCCACTTCATGCTGGCCGACATGGCCACGCGCACCGAAGCCTCGCGCCTGCTCACCTATCGCGCCGCCGTGCTCGCCGACGAAGGTCGCGTCACCTCACAAGACACCTCGATGGCAAAGCTCTTCGCCTCGGAAACGCTGGCCTTCGTTGCTGACTCCGCGCTGCAAATACAGGGTGGCAGCGGCTATATCACCGATAATCCGGTCGGCCGTTTTTATCGCGATGCCCGCATCACCCGCATTTATGAAGGCACATCCGAAATCCAGCGCGGCATCATCGGCCGCAGCATGCTGCGCAACTGACAATTGATCAAAGGAGAATAAACAATGGCATATAAAGATATTCTGGTCGAAAAACGCGGCCGCATCGTCTGCATGACGCTGAACCGGCCTGAGCGCATGAACTCGATCAGCGTCGACACCGGCAACGAAATGCTGGAAGTCCTCACCGAATACCGCGATAACCCCGAGCAGTGGGTAATGATCATCGGCGCCGCCGGCCAGAAATCCTTCTGCAGCGGCATGTATGTAACCGAAGCCGCCGACAAAACCGCCGCCAGCGGCCGCACCGAAGGCTATACGATCTTCAAACCGTGGACCGACATGATGCAGTCGATCAACAAGCCCTTCATCTGCGCGGTCAACGGTTATTGCATCGGTGGCGGTTGGCACCTCGTCGCTGACAGCGACATCATCATCGCCGCCGACAACGCCTGCTTCTTCGACACCCACGTCAACATCGGCCTCATCAACGGTGTTGAATCCGCCGGCCTCGCCTTCAAGATGCCCGTCGGCATCGTCATGCGCATGTGTCTCGAAGGCCGTCACTTCAAACTCTCCGCGCAACAAGCGCTGCAATGGGGCCTCGTCTCGGAAATCGTGCCCAAAGATCAACTGATGGACAAGGCCTGGGAAATCGCCACCCACATCGCTGACGACGCCGCCCCACTCGCCGTGCAAGGTTCGAAGAAAGCCATCCTCGGCGCCATCGACCGCGGCCCTGTCGCCGGTATTCCGTGGACGTGGGAACGCCTCTATGACATTCAAGACACCGATGACGTCAAAGAAGGCTTCCGTTCGTTCGTCGAAAAAAGAAAACCGAAGTTCACGGGACGGTAGGCGAAATTATCGCCCGCTCACAGTCACACAAGTCCACACCAATTAAAAAACCAATTGAGGAGCAAGCATGAGAATCATCGATATCCCGCCCTACCAACGCGCCGGCGTGAACTACGACCCCAAGGAAGGACACTTCATGATGAAGGAGTTGGTGTCCTATCTGAAGTCCAAGGGCCAGCTTGAGGGCGTGGAAATCGATATCGATGAAGGTGCGCCGACCGAACACGGCGCGGAGTCGCGCGATGAAGAGGTCGTCTCCAACATCGCCGTCGGCGTGGTCAATCGCGTCAAGGCCGTCTGCGCGATGGGTAAATACGATGCCGTCATCACACAGGCGGGAATCGAACCGGGCTTTCTCGCTGCGCACGTGGTGTCGACACTACCGATCGCCTACCCGGTGCACTCGGCGATGCACTTTGCCTCGCTACTCGGGGAAAAATTCTGCGTGCTCACCACCACCGATGCGCAAGCCATGATCGTGCGCCGTAATGCTTACCTCTACGGCATGAACCACAAGCTGACCAGCGTGCGCTACGTTTCGCGTTCCTCCACGTTCACTATGGCGCTGGTGCGCAAATATCCGAAGGCCGACCGCCTGCAGAGCCCCGAGGTCATGGAGTTCGCCAACAGTATCGTCGATCAATTTGTGCATGCGATCGAAGACGAGGGGGCGGACACCGTCATCATCGGCTCGCCGCACCAGCAGTGTTTCCTCGACGAAGTACGCGCCGGCCTCGACGCCAAGGGTTACCATGAAATCAACCTGATGGGTGCCTTCCCGTGCGCGGTTGAAATGGCCCGTGCCATGGTCAACATGGGGATCAAACAGGCGGCACGCGCCTACCCGAGCGACAAGCTAAAGGCGAAGCCGGCATTTCGTTGATATCGTACGCAATATGGTTTCCGCGTGCGCGATGCGCCCCCTACACACCGAATCCGTGCTTCAAAGCATCAATTACACCCGCGTAAGCCGGAGTTCTACCGTAGGGTGCGCACTGCGCACCTTGAGTCGCCGTTTTCGCGTGCGCGATGCGCAGCCTGCGCACTGAAAGCCAGACCAGCATTGAGACCGGTGGTCGGGTTCCCTCCCCTGCACGCGGGGGAGGTTCAGTGTGAGGGTCATTCCGTTACCGCTGCATTGCATGACACGAGGTAATCAAATGCCGATCTTCATTCGAGTCCTGCCGTTGTCCATACTCGCGTTGTGCATCACTGCCGCGCAAGCGCAACCCTACCCGAACAAACCCGTCCGCATCGTCACCCAGGTCACCGGTGGCAGCCTCGATCTGGCGGCACGCTTTATCGCGCCAAAACTCTCCGAGCGCCTCGGCCAGCAGGTCATTGTCGATAACCGCGGCGGCATCACCTCGATGGAACAGGTTGCACGCGCGCCTGCTGATGGCTACACACTACTCATCGCCAGCGGCAGCCTATGGACGCTGCAATACATGCGCGACAACGTGGCGTGGGACGCATTGCGCGACTACGCACCAGTGGCCTTGCTAATGACATCGCCCAATATTCTGGTCAGCCATCCTGCGTTGCCGGCGCGTTCGGTGAAGGCCTTGATTGCGCTGGCCAAGGCCCGCCCCGGCGAACTCAATTATTCAAGCGGGCAGTCTGGCGCCTCGGCCCATCTCGCCGGCGAGTTGTTTCAGTCAATGGCCGGCATCAAATTTCAGCGGATCGCTTACAAGGGACAGGGGCCGGCGATGCTGGCCTTGATTACCGGCGAGGCGCAGATAAGTTTTCCCAATGCCGCCTCCGCCACCCCCTTCATCAAGGCCGGCCGCATCATTGGTCTGGCTGTCACCACCGCGCAACCGTCCGCCCTGGCGCCGGGCATTCCCACCGTTGCAGAGTCCGGCCTCCCGGGCTACGAAATGAAAGCCATCGTCGGCCTCTTCGCGCCGGCGAAAACGCCGGCGGTCATCATCGAACTACTCAATCAGGAGATCGTACGCGCACTGAACACGCCAGAGATCAAACAACGCGTCTTCGACTCGGGTTCAGATGTCGCAGCCGGCGCACCAGCAGAGCTGACCGCTGCGATAAAATCCGACATGGCAACAACCGGCAAGCTCATCAAGGAACTCGGCATTCGCGCCGAATAAGCCCCGGGGTTGGGCTGCTTGATGCGGTCACTGCAACCGCCAGCGCCACTGAACAACCCTTCACCGGAAGAATCAATGAATTCCCTTGGCATCGACTTCGGCACCTCCAACTGTCTCGCCCACGTCGCCACACCCACCGAAGTTTTCCCGGTCGAACTTGAAAACGGCAGCTTCAGCCTGCCCTCGGTGGTTTTCACCGCGCGGCGCGAAGTCGCCATGCGTCAAGTCGAAGACAGTGAATTCGAAAAACGCCTGCGTCAAGCGCGCCTCGAGGAACGCAAACGCGGCGGCCGCGCGCTCGATGAGACAGAACTGCAACGCGCCATCCGTGACGCCATGCGCCGCGAAGCCGCCGATGAAGCGAACAAATCCTACTGGGATCAAACCTTCTTCTCGCTCTTAAAAGACGGCCAGGCGATCCTCTTCGGCACCCCTGCGCTGCGCGCTTATTTCTCCGACCCGTTAAGCGGCGTGCTGGTGAAATCGCCGAAATCCTTTCTCGGCAGCAAGATCAGCCAGAACCATCTCACGCATTTTGAAAACATCGTCACCGCGATGCTCGAACACATCCGCAGCGTCGCCGAAACCGCGCACGACTGTACGATCACCAGCGCGGTGCTCGGCCGCCCGGTGCGTTATCACGGCACGCAGGGCCGTGACGGCGACACGCAAGCACTCGACGTCATGTCGCGCGCCGCCGCACGCGCCGGCTTCAAGGACGTGCGCTATGAATTGGAACCGCTGGCCGCGGCCTATGAATACGAAACCAGCATCCGCGAAGAACAAAAACTACTCGTCGTTGACGTCGGTGGCGGCACCACCGATTGCGTGATGATGCGCGTGAGCCCTGACAAAGTCGGTCACGCTAACCGCGACGACGACATCCTTGGCGTCTCCGGTGATCGCGTCGGCGGCACCGACTTCGACGAAGCGCTCGCCTGGCACGCCTTCATGGCGGCCTTCGGCAAAGACACCATGCGCAAGAACGGCTTCCCGGTGCCACACTCGCTGCTCTATGACGCGATCTCGATCCGCAACCTGCCGGCACAACTGCGCTTCGCCAAATCAAAACGCGAAATCGCCGACTTGATCGAACAGGCTGTCGAACCGGAAAAACTCACGCGCCTCGCCACGCTGCAGGAACAACAGTTGCAACACCGCCTCGTGCACAGCGCCGAAGCGGCAAAGATCGAACTCTCGAAAACCGTGGACTTCAACGTGCCGCTCGATTACCTCGACGGCACCCTCGCCATCCCCGTCAACCGTCGCGCGCTGGGCGACGCCTCGGCGCGCCTCATCGACAAAGTCCGCGAACTCGCCCTCGAAGCCGTCACCGCCGCCGGCGCCCAGCCGGATGTCGTCTTCCTCACCGGCGGCATGGCCATTTCGCCCATCGTCAGCGACGCTGTCGCTGATGTGGTTGGCAAAAACGTGCGTCTGCAATCGAGCGACATGCTCGGCACCGTTGGCAAGGGGCTGGGGTTGTGTGCGCAGCGGGTGTTTGGGCGGTAGACGCCCCGCGCCAGCCTAGATGTCGGCGCAATCGCGCGCGATGTTCATAGAACCATTCTGCCACTTTCCTGCATGGCCATCGCCTTGGTAGCACCCATTGCTGGCTGGCAATTAAATGCCAATTAAGGTATATTTTTTATACTATGATTAGCTTCGAATTTGACCCCGCCAAGAGCGAAACCAATCGCACGAAGCATGGCATCGATTTTGTAGAAGCGCAGGATCTCTGGCACGACCCGATGCTACTGGAAATCCCGGTAAGAACTGATGATGAACCACGGTATCTGATGATTGGGCTTATTGATAGGAAGCATTGGTCGGCGGTAATTACCTATCGCGGGACCAATGTCCGGTTGATATCCGTTCGTCGTGCACGCACAGAAGAGGTGGCAATTTATGAAAGCTAAAAAGTTCGATCAACAGTTTGACGATGGTGTTGACCTTACGGCTTCTTTGAATTTATCCAAAGCCAAGCGCGCTCTGCAAGAACAGAAACGAGTGAATGTTGATTTTCCGACCTGGATGATTGATTCCCTCGATCGTGAAGCCAGCAAACTCGGCGTTACACGGCAGTCGGTTATTAAAATCTGGCTGGCGGAGCGACTTGAAACGACCGCCTCTAACTTGCCGCTCCCACGGACTCGCGCAGGGGCTACGCACCGCTGAACTCGGCGTTAGGCAGTCTATTGGGCTGATCTCTAATGTCAGCAATGCCTGGCCTCGTCAAGACTACAGGGGCCGTCGCATCAATCATGTTTGCAGCTCGCAGGTTGGGCTGACGAAGGAAGCCCAACACTAATATCCGCTAGCACATTGTTGTGGCTTCCTCCGTCGGCCCAACCTAATTTATTTTTTCGCCGGCAATAGCAAACCATTTGGTTTGGACTTCCCCTGCGAGCCGCCGAGCAGCACAGACATATCGGGGGATGTCGGCGAGCACTGTCTGAGTCCTTGTCGTGCAGCGACAAGGACGAGTTGCGCAGCCGCCCGCTGTGTCGAGCAACGCAGGGGAGTCCGCAGGACCGGCGAACCGGGGCCGCCTTCTTTTGGTTACTTTTCTTGGCGAAGCAAGAAAAGTAACCGGCCGCCGGGCCGCCGCCGGCGAAGTTGATTTTGAAGCGCTGCGAAAAAATAAACTCAGTAATCCCCCCATCCCTGCCTTCCCCAGCAAGGGGGGAAGGAGTGAACCGTAGGGAATATCAACGTTCGCGCGTTTGATTTCACAACCCGCAAAAGCGAACATTCCCCCACCACGTTAAACTCACTCCCTCGCCTCACCAAACAACCAAAAACAAAGCCCCACCATCCACTGGAGACCGTTATGAGCACGCCCGCCGCCGACCGCCGCTTTCCCCTGATCCCCGTTGACAAGCTCACGCCCGAGCAACAGGCCATCGCCGACGACATCCGTGCCGGCCCGCGCAGCAAGCTCGCCACCTCTTCGGCCTCCAAGCCGGGCCCGATCGGCGGACCGTTCAACGTCATGCTGCGCAGCCCGACGATCGGCATGCTGATCCAGAAGCTCGGCGGTGAGATCCGCTTTAACAGCGTCATTTCAGGCAAGCTCAACGAGCTGGCGATCATCACCACAGCGCGTCATTACATGGCCAATTACGAATGGAATGCGCACTGCAAACTCGCGCTGCAGGGCGGCCTTAACCCGGCCATCGCACAAGCGATTGCTGAAGGGCGTGAACCGGAAGGCATGGACGCCGACGAAAGCCTCGTCTATGAGTTTTCACGTTCGCTGCACAACAACCACGGTGTGAGCGACGAGTTATTCAAGCGCGCCTCTGATCGTTTTGGCGAACGCGGTGTGGTCGACATCATTGCCGTCAACGGTTACTACTCAATGGTGTCGTTTCTGCTCAACGTCGACAAGACGCCGCTGCCGGCGGGTGTGGAACCGGCGCTGAAACCGCTGCAGAAGTAATCGATAGCAGAACAGATATTGCGCTGGATCATTTTTATTCGGCGCAATGCGCTTCGCTTAGTGCGCCCTACGAAGCACGGACCTTTTCTCGCAACCGTGTAATCCATCACCCCGCTGCCCCTTGAGAGCCGCCGAGCAGCGCAGACATATCGGGGGCAGTCGGCGAGCACTGTCTGAGCCCTCGCTTGCGAGGGCGAGTTGCGCAGCCGCCCGATATGTCGAGCAGCACAGGGCAGTCCGCAGGACCGGCGAACCAGGGGCGGCTTTCTTTGCTTACATTCTTTGGCCGTCAAAGAAAGTAAGCAGCAGCCGGGCTGCCCCCGGCGAAGTTCAAACGCAGCGCCTATTGAAAATGCGGCATATCGCCGATTTCCTGTTCCCACGCCTGGGTAGTGGTGTGCTTGATCAGCGGCGTGACTTCGATATCCATATACGGGTGCAAGGGCATCGCGGTCAGCGTGGCATGCAGCTCTTCGGGCGAGGCGCAATCCCAGATGCTGAAGTTGGCGCGGCGGCCGGCGATGCGGAAAATGCGCTTCAACTTGCCTTCGCGCACCATCTGCATGCTACGCGCAGTTTCGTTTTTGTTGGTTTCAGCCAGTTTCTCCGGCGACCAGTCATCCGGCAAACGCACGACGATTTTTAGCATGTACAGCATGGCTCTTTCTCCCTCGTTAAACGTGTTGTGGTAATCTCAAAATGAGAGATCTATTTTAGCTGATTTGCCCCCGTCTTCTGACGAGGCGCACGGGCCGGCGCGCAGCGCGGCCACCTGACCGGAGGACGAATGATGATATCGAAATATTTTTTTCGCATAGCAGCCGCATGCAGTGCGGCACTAATGTGTGCATCTGCGGGTGCACAGGATTATCCATCCAAGGCGGTGAGAGTCATTGTGCCCTTTGCCACCGGCGGCGGCAGCGATATCACCGCGCGTAATATGTCGATGAAGCTCACTGGCGAACTTAACCAGCAGTTCATCGTTGAGAACAAACCCGGCGCCGGCGGCGTGGTCGGACTCGAAACACTGATCAAGTCGCCGCCCGATGGTTACACCATCATGATTTCCACCAGCAGCTGGAGCACCGCTGCGGCGTTGTCGAAGCCGTCGTTCGATCCGGTGAGCGACATTACACCGGTGATCGAGATCGGCTTCAACCCGCTGGTGCTGTCGCTGCACCCGTCGGTGCCGGCGCAGACGCCGAAAGAACTGATCGCACTCGCCAAGGCGCGCCCCGGGCAACTTGCCTTCGCTACACCTGGCATCGGCGCCATCACGCATCTGGCAATGGAACTCATGCTACACATGGCAAAGATCGATTTATTGAGCGTGCCCTACAAGAGCACGGGTGCCACCACCACCGATCTGCTGGCCGGGCGCACACAACTCATCCTCGGCGGTCTGGTGCCGCTGCAACCGTATATACAAGCCGGCCGTCTGCGCCCGATCGCGGTGACCACCGCCAAACGCTGGCATTCGCTGCCGGATGTTGCGGCCATGGCCGAGGCGCTGCCCGGCTATGAAGTCGAGTCGTGGTTCGGCATCGTCATGCCCAAGGGCGTGCCGCCCGCGGTACTCGAACGCATGAATGCCGCCGCCAATAAAATCCTGCGCGACCCGGATGTGAAGAAAAACCTGGAAGGCGAAGGCATGGCTATCGTTGGCGGCAGCACCGAGCAGTTCAGCAAACGTATCCGCAACGATCATGCGCGTTGGGCCAAGCTGGTGCGTGAGGCAAAGCTCAAGGGCGAGTAATCGGGTTTAAGGCGCGCATCTCGGACGCAGAATGGTGCGCGGAGCGCACCCTACAGCTCGTGCGTGAAGCAAGGTCCGGGGCAAAGGTCGGGGCGCCGGCTGCGCAACGCAAAGCGTACGTGTGCAGGCTCAGCTATTGGTAGGGTGCGCAACGCGCACGCGGGGCGGTGGTGGAATGGTGCGCGATGCGTCCCCTTTGAAACACCGGGAAGAACAGCGCTGACCAGGATCAGCTGCGCGCTGCATGAATAATCTTTTCGCTGGTGTTTCCTGTTTGATTGACCGCATGTTGGGTCGGCGATAGAGTAGTAGTTGGAGGAGCAGTCTTTAGAATTTTCGATTTCTGGTGTGAACTAAAACCGGAAATTCGATCCTGTCAAAAAAATCAAACGGGGGAATTCGATGAAAACAGTCCCAAACTGCGTGAACACGGCGTTGCTGTTTGTATGCACTATTGCGTGGGCTTTATGTGCGGCGTTGCCGTCTTTCTCTTACGCCCAGGACTATCCGAACAAACCCATTCGCGTCGTCATTGCTGGCGGTGCCGGCAGCAGCCCCGATATCATTGCGCGTCTGCTCGGCAACAAGATCCTGGCGGCGCTGGGTAAACCGTTCGTCATGGATTTGCGTCCGGGCGCCAGCGGCGGCATCGGTGCGGAAGCCGCGGCCAAGGCCGCGCCGGACGGCTACACCTTGTTCATGCTGACCTCGCAACTGAGCAGCGCGGCCGCGATGTACACGAAACTGCGCTACAACCTCGTCGAGGATTTCGCGCCGATCAGCCTCGTGGGTACGACGCCCTCGGTGCTGGTGGTCAATCCTTCGCTGCCGGTGGCCTCGGTCCGGGAACTGATTGCGCTGGTCAAGCCACGGCCGGGAATGCTTAATTATGGGTCGGCAGGTGTCGGGTCTTCATCGCATTTGCCGGCGGTGCTTTTTGCGGCCATGGCCAAGGTCGATATGCTGCATGTGCCCTACAAGGACTCTCCCGGCGCTTTGCTCGGCACCATGACCGGCGAAGTCGGGCTTTCATTTCAGCCGCTGACGGCCTGCCTGCCGATGATCCGCAGCGGCAAACTCAAGGCGCTCGGCGTAACGGGCGCCACGCGCACCGCTTTGGCGCCTGATCTGCCGACCATCGGGCAGACCGTGCCGGGCTATGACTACATGCTCTGGCAGGGCATAGTCGCGCCAGCGAAAACGCCACCGGCCATCATCGCCAAACTCAATGCCGAGGTTGTGAAGGCCTTGAACTCGCCCGATGTTCGCGAGCAGATGGCGGCCATCGGCAACGAGCCCCTGCCGTCCACGCCGGAGGCGTATACGCGGCACATTATCGAGCAGGTTGAAAAAATGAAAGAGATTGTCCGGCTGGGTGGTATCAAACCGCAGGACTGAGGCTGCGTGCAAAACGCAGATCCATAACCGCTGACTTGTCAGAAAAATTATGTCAGTCAGCAGGCGTTCCATTGCAAACAAAAGAGGGGAAGAAAGCATGGCAACAATGAAAAAAATTCGCCGCGTCGTCACCGGCGACGATAACCAGGGCAGGTCGAAAGTCATTTGGGACGGCCCGGCGCCCAATGTAAAACCGGCGCCGAACGGCAAGCGTGGATTGACCGATCTTTGGGCCTGGTACGAAACGCCGCTCTCGATCAGCGGAGAAAATGACGACGGCAACCTGCGTTATGACTTCCCGGGCCCCTGCCTGGGCGGCCATCTGCGCGCAACCCACATGATGATGGAGGGGCGTCCTGCCGACTACGACCCCGCCAAGGATCCGGAATTCATCCCCGAGCATGAACCGAAGGACGCGCCCTCGCGACGGCTGTGGGAGCGCGGCAGCAAGGAGTTCTACTCGTCGGCCATGCATAAGACCGAGACGGTCGATTACGGCATCGTGTTGGAAGGCGAGCGCGAACTGATCCTCGACGACTGCGAGTTGCTGATGAAACCCGGTGACATCGTTATTCAGGTCGGCGCATGGCACAAGTGGAGTTGTCCGCGCATCGGCTCGATCATGGTCTTCGACATGATCTCGGCCGGCTTCCCGGACGGGCCGGTCGGCATCGCGCAGAGCAACGCTCCCGTCGTCAGCGCGAAAGACCTCAAGCTGCCCGAAGGCGTAAAGCCGGCGCGCCGTATCGTCACCATCGACAAGGAGCCAGGCAAATCCTGCCTGGTGAGCGACGGACCCGCGCCCGACGTGCGCTTCGATCCGGCGCGCCCCGGCTTCGCCTCAGCGCGGCTGTGGGTCGCGGAAAGGACACCGGCGCCGATCGTCCCCGAAACGCTGCATCTGCCGCACACCATCGAAGCACCGAAGGGTGGCTCGGTCTGCCGCGTCGTCACCTTTCCGCCGGATGCAGCGTGGGCAGGCAAAGTCGGTGCCAAGGAAGTGGGCGCCTTCTTTAGCGCGATGGGTTCGCCGGGCGCGTCCACCTTCTCCAAGAGCGCGCCACATCCCTACATGCAGAAAACACGCACGCTCGATTTCTGCATCGTGCTCGAAGGCGAAATCGTACTGGTGCTGGACACCCAGGAAGTCACACTGAAGGCAGGCGAGATCGTCATCCAGCGTGGCACCAATCACGCGTGGAGCAACCGGTCTGGCAAGCCCGCTGTTTTGTCGATTGCAACACACGACGCGGTATAGAACGCACACTTTCCCCGGGGCTCAACAGGAAGCCTCGTCGAAAGGCAGATGCTTAAGGCCCCTTCCCCCGCTCGCGGGGGAAGGGCAGGATGGGGGCAAGGCTGCGATGCCCGCCACCAGCCCCTACCCTGCGTTTCACCCGGTTTTCAACAACCTGCTACCGCTGAATCCTACCCCAGAGCTGCGTTTCGACGCGCCGGGTCTTCACTTCCAGCAGCGTCGGCGCACCCGCATTGACAGAATCGATCGACCGCTTCAACGCTGCGGACAACTCGGCGGGATCTTCAACGCGCGAGGCTTCGCAGCCAAGTGCTTTCGCCATCGCAACATAATCTCCGGTCAGCGCGTGCCGATCGGCATAAGCCGGCTGCTTCTTCAGGTCGAGCTGTTCCCGCGGCAGGCGGTTGTTGAGCAGAACCCATAGCACCGGCAGCTTGTTGCGCGCTGCCGTTTCGAGTTCCATCGCCGTTTCGCCGAAGGCCTCGTCGCCGACGAACGCCGCCACCAGCTTGTCCGGCGCAGCCAGCTTCATGCCCATCGCCGCGCCCAATGTCCAGCCCATGCCGCTTTGCACGCCAAAGGCGACGAACGAGCGCGGCGTCGGCGCCATGTAATGCTGGGAAAGCGTGCCGCGCGAGGAGCCTGAATCGTGCGTGACGATGGTCCGGCGCGGGTCGACCAGCTTGCTAAATTCCCAGGTGACGCGGAACGGGTTGATCGGATTGTCCTGCGCGGTCAGCAGCGGCATCGACTGCTCCATCCACGCCTTCTGCTCGCCGGCGATGGCGTCGAGCACGTCCTGTTGCGGCGCAAGGCGCGACTTCGGCAGCATGGCCTTCACCGTCTCCACCAACTGCTGGAGAATCACCTTGGCGTCGCCCAGCAGCGGGATGTCCGCAGGCCGTTTCTTGTTCATCTCGTTGGCGTCAACGTCGATCTGGATCATCTTGAACGGAACCGGAAACTCGTCATAGCTCGCCTCGAGCTGGAAGCTGCAGCCAACGGTGAGGATGACATCGGCATCCTTGGTGCGGCGGGTGGCGTGCGGCGTTGCGTAGAGCCCGCGCGGCCAGCCCCCGATGCCGACGCACAGCGGGTGCTCGTCGGGGAAGCAGCTCTTACCGGCCAGGGTGACCGCCACCGGTACCGTCAGCAGCTCGGCCAGCGCCAGCAGCTCGGCGCTGGCGTCGGCGATCAGCACACCGTGCCCGGCGTAGAGCAGCGGACGCTTCGCTTCGATCAGCATGCGCGCCGCCGCCTCCAGCGACACGGGGTCGGCGCCCGAGCGCAGCTTCTGCGGCGCCAGCGGTTCATATTTATAGTCGCCGATTTCCTTGCCGGCGAGGTCGCCCGGCACTTCGACGACAATCGGCGAGGGGCGCCCGGAACGCAGCAGGGTGAATATCTTGCGCACGACCTGACCAAGTTCGCGTTCGTCGTAAATCCTGCCCGTCCACTTGGTCACCGGCGAGTACACCGCCTGCAGCGGCATCTCCTTGTAGGCGCGATGCTGGTTGGTGAGTGAGTTGTGCGAGGGCGCGATGAAAATCATCGGCGTCGAATCACCATGTGCATTGACAATGCCGCAGAGGCAATTCGCCGCTGCCGGTCCTGCGTCGGTAAAGATGAGTGCCGGCTTGCCGGCGATGCGGCCATAGCCGTCAGCCGCATCGACCGCGCTGCGCTCGTTGCGCGTGTAGAGGATGCGCATGTCGGGATGACTGTAGGCCGCATCGGCCATGGCGCGCGTCGAATTGCCGCCCATGCCGCAGCCCAGTGTAATGCCCTCTTGTGTAAATGCGTGTATCAATGCCTGCGCCAAATTCATGCTCTCTCCTCGCCATGACGTGTGCTTAAAAGCACCATTTCAAAAGACGACTCACCTTGACAGTGAAACGCCCGATTTTCTGCAGATCGCCACTACTCAGTACGGTTCCTGTTGATTCACTATTCCCGAGAGTCGTGGTCTGACAGCCGCTGCAGGTTGCGCATCGTTCGCGCCATTTTTATTTAAACCACTGCTCTGCACCAGCAAGCTTGCGATCTGCAATCCCCCAGAAGCTACTCCTCAAGTAGACCTCTTGCAACTTGACACAGCCGGTCGGCTGATCCCAATACGAGAACCTCCTGAGCTGCATTCTTACGGTTTGCCGCCTGTTGCGACCAAGCCATCGCCCCCTCGCAACAATCCTTGCGTAGCTTGTATCATCGAGCGCAGAGCATTTGTTCCTGTGCTACACGCTCGTATCCGCAACAACAGATCGGTCCCGACTTTTCCTTCGTTGCCGGAAGCATGCAGCGCTCCTGTTCAGCAGCCCATTTTCTTGCAGAAAGTCTGGGCGCAAAAAGCTCAGGCGATGCTAAGCGTTGGATTCCCTGGATTTTCCAGATGTCTTATGCTATTGGTTTGCAGTAATTATTCGCCACAATCATATTGCTATCCTGCGCCATTTTGACGCAGAGAAAAATCTTGAAGGCGAAGACATCGCTATCTTTGGCGGCAGCGCCGAGCACTTCAGAAAACGTATCCGCAATGATCATGCGCGTTGGCTTAAGCTGCTGCGCGAGGAGAAGCTCAAGGGCGAGTAATCGGGTGTAAGGCGCGCATCCCGGACGCAGAATGGTGCGCGGTGCGCACCCTACAGGTCGTGCGTGAAGCAAGGCCAAGGGCGAAAGTCGGGGCGCCGGCTGCGCAATGCAAAGCGTACTTTTGCAGGATCAGCTATTGGTAGGGTGCGCAACGCGCACGCAGGACGGTGGTGGAATGGTGCGCGGTGCGCGCCCTACACAACCTGGAGCTTGATTTGCAGATCAATGAACAGAGGAAACATCATGGCACAGCAACCATCCATCGATAGCGGCGAACCGCACGTCAAACGCTGGGAAGAACAGCGCTGGCTGGTCGATAACATCATCCGCGCCAATGGCGCCGATTGGGATCAGCCGCGCACCATCAGCTATAACGTGCCCTGTGGCATCGAGGCTAACGCCGACTTCGCCGGCATCCGTCAACGCGTGCAAAAGTTCGCCGACCTCTCGCCCGCTTTTGAAACAGCGGCCCGCCGTCGCGAAGCCAAGGCCAAAGAAGCCGAACAAAATGGGCAGCGCGTCACCGCACGCACTAATTACTTCATCGCTGCCGTTCAATACGCGGCGGCGCAATGGCCGTTCGATGATTGCGGCGAGAAGAACCGCGCACTCAATCAAGCCAAGCGCGATTGCTATCTCGCTTACGCGAAGCATGCCGACCACACCGTCGAGCCGGTGCTGATTCCATTTAAAGGTGGCACGCTGGCCGGCTGGTGGCATCTGCCGCCCGCTTACAGCGGCGGTAAATTGCCGACCATCTGGTGGATCCCCGGCATGGACGGTTTCAAGGAAGCCAACGTCGCGGTGCACGGCGACCGCTGGCTGACACGCGGCTTTGGCGTGCTCTCGCTCGAAGGCCCGGGCCAGTATGAATCGCGGATCATGGGCACCACGGTCTCGGTGCCGAACTGGGTTGACGCTTCACACGTGGTCGCCGACTGGCTGCTGGCGCGGCCTGAAGTCGATGGCAAGCGGCTCGGCATTGGCGGCAGCAGCTTTGGTTCGTTCTTCGGCACCATCGCCGCCTGCAGCGAACCGCGCTTCAAGGCCTGCGCGGTGACCTCGACCTGTCTCGAACCGACCTGCCACACGATTTTTCAGGAAGCCTCACCGACCTTCAAAAAACGGTTCATGTGGATGTCGGGTTATAGCGATGAAGCGTCCTTCGACGCATTCTGCAAAACACTGACCTGGGAAGGCCACGCTGAAAAACTGCGCGCGCCTTATCTCTGTGTAGCCGGCGAATCGGATGAACTCTCGCCCTTGGTGCACACCGATCGTCTGCTGAAGACGCTGCAATGCGCCAAGCAGCTCGTCGTCTATCAGGATTCGCGCCACTCGGTGGGGAATGTGCCCTCGGCCCACCTGGGCCCGGCGCCGACCGGCCTGCTCGCCGACTGGATGGAGGCGCGTCTTTCCGGCAAACCGTTCGCGAGCGAGCGCTGGTTAGTCGAAGCCAGCGGCCGCGTCGTCAAGACTGCGTACTAAGACCGCAGCACTTCATCATTGGCGTAAACAAGATGAGCGATCCCGTCGAAACCATCATCGATGCCCACCACCACATCTGGCGCGTGGCAGCGGTGCCCTGGCTCGCCGGCCCCATTCTGCCGCGTATCTTTGGCGACTACAGCGCGCTACGACAGGATTACCCGGTTGAGCAGTTGATCAGCGAGATCGCACCACACGGCGTGATCAAGTCGGTTTACATCCAGATCAACGTCGCCCCCGGCGATGAAGTCGCCGAAGCCGAATGGGTGCAATCGGTCGCCAATCAGCACGGTTTTCCGCACGGCATCGTCGGCTATGTCGATCTCGCCTCGCCCACTGTCGCACAGACACTCGACCGCATGCAGGCCTGCGCCAACCTGCGTGGCATTCGTCAGCAGTTACATTGGCATGAGAAACCGCTCTACCGTTTTGCCGCGCGACCCGACCTGATGAACAACAGCGCATGGCGCGCCGGACTGCGCGCCCTCGAAGCACGTGGCCTGCTGTTTGAACTACAAGTCTTCGCCTCGCAAATGGACGATGCGGCAAAACTCGCACGCGATTTTCCCGACCTGCAATTGGTGCTGCTGCACGCCGGCATGCTCGAAGACCGCAGCGCCGCCGGCTGGGCGCTATGGCGGCAGGGCATGCAAAAACTCGCCGCCTGTGCGAATGTGTCGACCAAACTCTCGGGGTTGGGCACCTTCGAACACGCCTGCTCGGTGGCGCTCTGGCAACCGGTGATACGCGAAACGCTCGCACTCTTCGGCGCCGAACGCTGCCTCTACGGCAGCAATTACCCGATCGAAAAATTGTGGACGACCTACGACCGCATGATGGCGGTGATGCAGGAATGCACCGCGCATTTGGGCGCCAGCGAACGTCGTGCCGTCTACCACGACAACGCGCTACGCCTCTATCGGCTGTGAAGCCGGCGCCGTCCTCCACCGAAAGCTGATCATCGCCGCCCATCCACCCCGCGCCACCGACGCCGCCGCCATCGGCCTGATGGTAGCGGCTAACATCCTGTTCGCGTTCAACGATGTGTGGCTGCGCCGCATTGCGGACGACATCGGCATCATACAAACGGTGTGGGGCCGCTCGGTGCTGTTTCTTGCCATCATGTTGGTCACCATGCGACGCGGTGACTGGGCGGCGGCGCTGGGCACGCCAAAACCGCATCTGCAAATCATCCGTGGCACCTTTCCCGTGATTGGCGCAGTGTTGATGATCGCGGCGATGGGGCTGATTCCGGTGGCCGACGCGACGGCGATGTTTTTTCTCTCGCCGCTGTTGGCGTCGCTACTGGCAATGCCGCTCTTGCGTGAAAAGATGAGTAGCGACCGCTGGCTCGCCCTTGCGCTCGGCATGGCGGGCATGCTGATCATCGTGCAACCGGGCCAGAGTGTTTTTCAACTGGGGCATGTATGGGCGCTGACCTGCGCGGGCGTGATCGCCTTCTACCAGATCTTCACCGCGTTTGTGACGCGCCACGCCAACGCCAGAACCACACTGTTGTTCATGGCCGCCACCGCCAGCCTCGTCACCAGCTGCATGGTGCCCTTTGTCTGGCACAGCCCGGACGCCATGAGCTGGCTGCAATTGCTCGGTACCAGTCTGATCTACGCCGTCGGCCATGGCATGTACATCGTTGCCCACGGCCGCACCGAAACGACACGACTGGCACCGTTTATCTACACCCAGCTATTGGGCACGCTGGCCGCAGGCTGGCTGTTCTACAGCCAAGTGCCGCAACTCTATACGGCGCTGGGCGCGGCCTGCATTGCCCTGGGCGGCTGCATCGTGCTGCTCAAGCGTCAGCGTCACAGCTGACCGCCGCGCACCACACCACACAACACAACACCACACCACACCACACCAGCAAGACTATTTCGCCGGCAGCCTGATCTGTGTTTGCGTGACGATTGCGACGCGCTTGCCGTCCGAGGAATTACGAATCGTCGTCTGCCACACCATGGTGGTGCGGCCGGCGTGTAGTAAATCAACCGTGGCCTTCATCACCGGCCCGATGCCGGCGGCAAAAAAATTGGTTTTCGATTCGAGTGTCGAGGTGCGCTCACCCGGATTCAAATTGGCGACGGTGGCGGCAGCCCCGACGACATCGGCATAGGCCATCAACACGCCGCCGTTGACGCGTGCCGCGTTATTCAAATGCAGCGGTGTGACCGGCATCTCAGCGCGCAGCTGTTTGCGACCAACCGACAATACCTTCACACCCAGATGGCGTGAAATCGCGTTACCAATGACGCGCGCCACACCTTGCTGGCGAGTAGCGGGTGTGTTTGTGGATTGTTTTTGCATTGTTGCCATAGGTTCCTTGAGTGAAGAGCGGTTATTCGGGTTTGATACTCGCAGCGCGCACGACCTTTTCCCACTTCGCCATGTCGTCGCGAATCACGCCGGCGAATTGCTCGGGCGTGCCGCCGAGCGGTTCAGCGCCGTCGTCGAGAAAACGCTTGCGCGCCGCCGGGTCGCGCGTTGCACGCGCCGCGGCATCGTGTATTTTTGTAATCACTTCGCGCGGCGTGTTGCCGGGAGCCAGCAGGCCATACCATTGCACCGATTCATAACCGGGCACGCCCGATTCGGCGATCGTCGGCACCTCGGGCGCCACACTCGAACGGGCAAGACTCGTCAGCCCGAGGGCCCGCATGCGGCCATTACGGATATACGGAATCACTGTCAGCATGGTGCCGGTCATGGCCACCGTCTGGCCGGCGATCATGTCCAGCACCGCCGGTGCCGAGCCTTTGTAAGGCACATGCGACAACTGGATGCCGGTCATGCTTTCAAACAACACCATCGACAAATGCAGGCTGCTGCCGACACCCGCTGAACCATAGGCCAGACTGCCGGGACGCGATTTTGCCAGCACCACAAACTCGCGCACCGTTCTGGCCGGCAAGGACGGATGCACCACCAGCACGTTGGGCAGCGAAACGATTTGTGAGATCGGCGCGAAATCACGCACCGTGTCATAGGGCAGTTTTTTGTGCACGAACGGATTGATGGTCATTGTACTGATACCCATCAACAGGGTATGGCCGTCGGCGGCGGCGCGCGCCACTACCTCGCTGCCGATGATCATCGCCGCGCCAGCGCGGTTTTCCACCACCACCTGCTGGCCGAGGAACTCACTCATCTTCGGCGCGATCATGCGCGCAGTGATATCAGTGCCGCCACCGGCCACCGACGGCACGATGACGCGGATCGGTTTCGATGGAAAGGTCTGCGCCTGCGCCGTCGCACAGAACAACGCCACCACCAGTGCCTGCAACGCGCTTACCGCGCGACCTGCCCTAACCTGATTACGCCTCATGCCGGTCTCCCAAAAAAACGTCCTGCAACCGCCTCAATCCGCCTTGATATTTGCTGCGCGCGCCAGCTTGATCGAGCTGGCAATGTCATCGCGCACCCACTGATCGAAGGCTTGTGGCGTCATCGGTGCAGGCTCGACACCGAGCGCAATCCAGCGATTACGCACCTCTTCCGAGCGCATGATCTCGACAATCTCCCGATTGAGTTGATCGACGACCGCACGCGGGGTTTTTGCCGGCGCCAGCAAGCCATACCAATAATCGAAGCGATAGCCGGGTAGCCCCGATTCGGCGATGGTCGGCAGATCAGGTAGCTGCGATGCGCGTTTGACGCCCGACACACCCACCGCCTGTGCGCGTCCATCCTTGACCAAATTTAGCGCACTCGCCAGCGGCGAGAGAAAAAACTGTACGCGACCGGTCATCGTCTCGGTGATCGCCTCCGGAATACCTTTGAACGGCACATGCACGACCTCGATGCCGGCCATGTTCTTGAACAACTCGGCAGCAAAATGCGAACCGCTACCGATGCCCGCCGAGGAATAGTTGAACTGCCCGGGCTTCGCCTTCGCCAGCGCGATCAGATCTTTGGCCGACTTGGCACCCAGTGCCGGTGACACCAGCAGCAGGGCAGGGCCGCTGGCGGTCATCGTGATGCCGGCGAAATCCTTGACTGTGTCGTAAGGCAGCTTCGCATAAATCGCCGCTGCCACCGCGTGCGCATTCGACACCGATAACAAGGTATGACCATCGGCGTTGGCATTGGCGACGATATTCGCCGCAATGGTACCGCCGGCACCGGGGCGGTTATCGGTGACCACCTGCTGCTGCAAGCGTTCGGCGAGTTTCTGGCCGATAAAACGCGCCGTGATATCAGGCCCACCGCCGGGTGTGAAGCCGATCACAATGCGCACCGGCCGCTGCGGAAACGCAGTCGCGCCGTCCTGCCCCGCCGGCGCGGCCAACAACCCCGCTGGCCAGGCCAACGCGCACACCAACAGAATAATTTTTTTCACGATGACTCCTTGCGTAGAATATAAGTGCAGGACGTAGTCTAGCGTCACCACGCAGTGGCGTCGATGCGCACAACGTCCACTGCGCAGCATGCTCTATCACGCGTGGTAGGCCAGGCGCATTCAATCGGGAGACGCCGGCCATGCGCAATACCGCCTGCTTGCTGGGTTCGCGTCTGATGTGCGCAGCAATACGCTAAATAAATTTACCCACAGCACTGATACCGAGACCGTAAAATGGGTGTGGATCATCAAGCATTCCGGAGCCAAAGCTGAATGAAGCATGCAGTTCGTAGTGCCATTAGTGTTATCGCAACGATGCTCGCCGGCATCGTAGCGTCTTCCACCAGCGCGCAGGATTACCCCAACAAACCGGTGCGCATCATCGTGCCCTTCGCACCTGGCGGCGGCACCGATCTATCGGCGCGCATCGTCGCGCAAAAACTGACCGAAAGTCTGGGTGCCAATTTTGTCGTCGACAACCGACCTGGCGCGGCTGGTATTGTCGGCACCGAGGCGGTGGCGAAATCGAAACCCGACGGCTATGCCTTGCTGGTGGTGAGCAGCAGCCACGCCATGAATCCGGCGATGTATTCGAAGCTGCCCTACGACACCACACGCGATTTCGTGCCGATTTCGCTGTTGCTGTCGGGGCCGACCCTGGTCGTTGCACATCCATCCCTGCCGGCAAAAAATGCGCGTGATCTGATTGCGCTGGCGAAGGCAAAACCCGGCGTGCTGACCTTCGCCTCGGCAGGCCACGGCACGCCGCCGCACATGGCCGGCGAGTTATTCAAGGCGCTGGCAAAGATCGACGTCCTACATATCCCCTATAAAGGTAACGGCCCCGCCTACACGGATCTGATGGCTGGCCAAGTGTCGCTGATGTTTCCAAACATTGCCACCTCGCTGCCCTATGTAAAAAGCGGACGTATGCGCGCTATCGGTGTCGGCAGCAAACAGCGTTCACAGATCGCGCCAGAGGTACCGACCATTCATGAATCGGGGTTGCCCGGTTATGAAATGAGTTCGTGGTTTGGATTGCTAGCACCCGCAGGAACGCCGACGGCGGTGATCAACCGCCTGCAGCAGGAGATCACGAAAATCTTCAAGCAGCCCGACGTGCGCGAGAAACTGTTTGCGCAGGGCGTAGAACCGGTCGGCAGCACGCCACAGGAATTTGCAGCGTTTCTGAACGACGAAACATCGGTGTGGGCAAAGGTCATCAAGACGTCGGGATTAAAACCCGATTGAGAAAAATAAATGATATTCCCTAAGGGTGCGAACAGAGCTCACGAAAAGACAATTACCCGCACAGACCCAAACCCGCGTTGGAATTGAAGGGATTTTCTCTTCGCTTTTCTGTAGCTCTGTGACGTATACATCCTATATTGCAGCATCTATTTTCAAGATGCCAGCACACGCACAACATCAATCAATTTCGAATTACCACCAATTAAGGATAAAGCTGAAAAATCCACTCGAGCACGAATTTTTCCACAAAATCTCTGACATGCTAGATGGTGGATTAGGCTCCCATTTTGTTATGTCAATATCTTTATATACAATATCGCCTCCGGCCATCTTACCTGCATAGCCGTAGCGAACAAGATAGCGAGACTTCTCAATCTTGCAGTCATATTCGACCTGACTTACTTGCGAAAAGGCCCCGTAAGTCGGATTTTTTGCATCAATTAATTGCCATACTTTCACAACACTACCAGTGCGCCGCAGTGTCGATTTATCGGCGTAAGCAGTGTAATCATCGTTTGCAGCAACCAACCCCCAATTTTCGTTGGCGGCCCCATTACCACGAAGCATCATGGACATAGACTTTCGCTGCTCTAGTTGAGCATATTCCTTCTGCACGCAGTTTGAAAACGCAAGGGTGCCTTTTGAGAACCCGGCGGTGACGCAACTGTTGTCGATGGTGGATCGCTCGGCACGTAGAACATCCTCAATCCTGTTTTGCTCCACCTGCTCTCGCCTGAAGCGATCCGAAGGGGACTCCGGCTCAGCACAACCAGAAAGAAAAAGAAGAAAAATAACCCCGGAAAAAACATACTTTTTAAACATCGAACATATAGTCATCATAATTTCACTCTTAGAATGTTCTCAAAAAAACAAAAAAACTACATAACAAGAGACACCCAACACGCTTCTTGACAATATCTCTTCGTCGAATATCCCAGCGTATAAGCTAGCGGACTAATCCACTAGCTAACCAGTACTTTGCGTCCCTCAACCACATTCCTTAAAACTACAAGTTAAATCCTAAACCACATATACCGATAACGTTTTTGCTAGGACCCGCTGTTTATGACACTCAGGAAGTCGCGTATTTATTTGCTTCAAGTTCATGCAGGGTCACCAGCATCCTTCTAACAAATAAAGAATCTCTTTCAACTCGCGCCGTGCTGCTCAGAGCGGCGACGGTCGTCACCGGCATCTCGAGCAACTGCTCCGCCAAGCGGTGGTTTAGGTAGTTTCTAAATTCTAGCGGCAACCAACCATATTTTGGATCTGTATCAATATCGTAAATACACGGCCGCCCATCAATCTCGGTATACAGCACCTGCGCCCAAGTTGCGCCAGTGGCGGCTACTGCAGCGACCAACTCCGCCGCTACTGCAGTCGAATCACAACACCAAACCTGTTCCATGTATTCAAAATCTGCAGCGTAGGGGGATGAACAGTGCAACGCCATCAAAACCTCTGCGCCACAAACAAACGCCCGTTGCAACTGGAAGCCGGGATGACTCGCAATAAGAACAGGTGCTTTGGATGGGTCAACACAGTATAAACGTTGCTTGTCCAAGAATAACTGCCACGCGGCCCGACCGTTGTTAGGTCTCCAGATCACCTGCTTTTCATCGGCACAGAATTTCTCTACGACAGACATCTCATTACTACATAACCACTGCGGCAAGAGGAATCCACTTTCCTGCAATCTGGACAAAAGAAGTGCTTTTGAAAAATTATATTTTAACGAATCCCATTTATTCACCATGCAAACGCCACGGCGTTCGAGATCTCTCAAGACACTCGAAATAAAACTGTAATACTGCTGATCCACCACATAATCTATCTGCCAAATACTCCAATCGGCGCTCACCACCGCACGGGGTATCAAGGGATCCTGGTATTCAAAACCAAGGATCACTAGCTTATCGAATTCCTGCAGGTGAGAACCATTCCAAACAACACCGGTTTGATCCAACTGAACGGTGGCTCCAGAAGAATCGGATATATCAAAAACCAGGCACGCACAGCCTGAAATTTTTTCTATTGATGAAACAAGCCCGGCGGACTCTTTACTAGCTGATTGTACCAATACACCTATCTTCATCTCGATTCCTGGTTTTTAATTAATTTCATTACGAAAATATTTAAGAACATTATTTGCTACTAACGTTGCGATACGACGTTGCTCAAATTGATTTTCGGCATTTTTCATAAAATAATGCTCTGTCATATTGCCTTGAGCAGCCATCAGCCGCGATTCCATTATCCGTATGTCAATCTGCGCCGCACTCACCGCCCGCTTCGCCGAAACCAGAGCGCGCCTGTTGCGGTTAAGTTCGACTTGACTCACATTCTCGCCAATTTTAAATTTTGTTTCTAACAACTGATAGGCTAACTCGGAAATCGCAAGTGCATCACCTGCATCTGCTAATCGGTTCTTTGCGCTCATATAGCCGGCATGCGCGTCACTGACTTGCCGCTTCACACTGTTCTTGAGGCCCCTCGCAGAGTAATTACCCGCAACGACGTTAACTTCGGCCACCCTCATATTGGCTTTGTCAGAACGCCTTCCCAGCGCGGATGTGTGCGCTATGCTGGTGTTTACGGCGATTGCATCTGGAGATGCCAGTCCTTCCAATGACCGGGCAATATCCTTATACCCATACGTGCTCCCATTCTGACTAAATGTGCCAGAGATATTGAAACGCACGTCCGGCAGGAGCCGGTTTTCTGCAAAATAGAGATTCAAATTTTTGGCCTCGAGGTCCAACTTTTGCGCACTAATTTCAGGCCGTTTTTTTAAGGCAACTTCCTGTACTTCCCCGACGAGTGGAGTTGTTAACCCCGAATAGTCGTATGAAAATCCGACAGGCAATAAAATATAATCAAACACCTCCTCCGGTTTGTCTGTGAGCATGCCCGCCAATGCAGTCGACGCCCGATAGTAATTGTCTAACGCCAATTCTTCGTCTAACTTTGCCTGTGCGATTTCGCTATCGAACTGCAATTTGTCAAAACTAGTCATCAATTTCTGTTCATAGCGGCGACTGAAGCTTGGTTCCAACAATCCGAGCAGCCTGGTATTTTCAATAATCACCGCAAGGTTTTCGGCAGCTGAAACAAGGCTCCAATACGCCAGATCAATCTCTAAGAGAATATTATTGATGGCGGCTTTGACGTCCCAAAAACCGCGTTGATTGTTTATCTGCGCAAGCTTCACAGAATAGTCTGCAGGCGCTAACGGACCGAAACCTTTCGTCCCTGGCAACGGAATTGAAAGCGATGCAAATAGACTCGAGGTCCAGGCTGCGTCGTAACTGTAAGGATTGCCCATCGTCGAATAATATGTTTTATTGTAGGTCGAAGTATCAACCACTGTTAGAACCGGGCCCCAGGGTAACTGCTGAGTAATACCCACCGAGGTCACAGCGGCCTTATTTTTTCCAGGTTGTTCGCTACTCGGCGGGACAGCATATACCGGCCCCATGAATTCAACGGAACCGTCTTTTTTTGCGAAGCAAAGCTTCCATATATCAGCCCGATTGTTGATATCCGCGGTTGGTACCGTCATAAGCACCTGGCACTGGGGACCCGACTTGTATTTTTGGCGAATAATATTTGTGGTTATGGACCTTGCAGTTTGATCAGCGACCGAGAGATTAACCGAGACCTCCAATACAGGGTCAAAAAGAGCACTCGCTTCCAGCAATGCTTCCTGTGCGAGCAAGGGTTGCAGCCCGGCCAACCGCGCTATTAGATTTTTTCGCAACCCCAGAATAGCAAGTTCAGAATGGTCAACATAACGCCAACCTTTTCTCGCCTCGGCCCGCTGGTAATCCTCCGCAACCTTGGCCATGATCAGCTCCCCCAGTTTCGCATCCTGCGGGTGCGCCTGAGGGGAAATCAATGTGGGCACTGACACTGCTAATGGCGCACTTGAAGACGCCGGCGATGCGCTTCCAACCTCAGCCGAGCTTATGTCTATCGCGCCAATAAAAAGCACGACCAAAAAGTAATAGCTGCTCATCCGCGATCTATTCATCGCGCAGCCCCAGTGGATAGGTCCTTGCGCCATATGGCACCGGCAGCCAGCCTCACTTCGACTTCGGCAAGTCGCCGGGAAACAAGAATTGATTCGTAAGCTAACTCGGAACTCCGAAGATCTTGCAGCTTTAATGCTAATTCAAAGTCGTTGATGACACCAAGATTACGTTGTTTATCGGCGCGGGTAAAAACCGATCGCGCCATTTCCATTTCCAGCTTTGCGAGCTCGACACGCTCATTCATACTTTGCACGCCTGCAACTGCTACTACAATCTGACCTGCGACATTCCTACGGGTCTGCGCAAGCATTATTTCCTGCTGCCGAACCCGCGACTCGTTTATTGCTACTGTTGTTTTGGCAGATACGTTGTTCCACTGCCGGTTGTAGATAAATGAGTAATTTTGCGTGGCGCTATCGGGATTTAGTGTTTTGCCAACTGCATCCAGCGGGCCGTGAAACCCATAGACTGCGTTACTCTGATTGCTACCGAGTATCGCGCTCACACTCATATCGGGCTTTAGCAAACCCGCGGATTGTTCGCGCAACATC
>CAMDSO010000059.1 GCA_945906935.1 Bordetella parapertussis | reverse complement strand
GCGCTCTTGCGCATATGGCCGATATCGGCGCCGGCACAGAAGCTCGCACCTTGCCCCATGATGACCACCGCGCGCACTTTGGGATTGGCGTCGAGCGCCTGCAGGGTGCTGATCAGCTGCGCGCCCATCTCGGGATCGAGTGCGTTATGCACGTCGGGGCGGTTTAACGCGACGGTCGCATTGCCGTCTTTGTCGATTTGCGACAACACCTTGCTAGCCATGATTTTTCCAGTCGCGGTTTGTGTTGTTCTTATGCTTTGGCGGGGGCGCGCATCACGGCTGAGCTAGCCTCTGCAGCGGGCGCGATATTCGCAGAAAATACAGGCGTCATTATAGCCATGCGCCGTGGCTTTCGGCGCGGCGCCGGGCTGACGTATGATCAGCGTCCAAAGATGGTTGCCGGCAGGGGCATGAGACGATGCAGCGACGTTCTATGCTACCGCGTCCCGTGTTGGGCGACATGAACCCGCAAGCGAGGAAAAATGGATACCCAACTAACAGGCAAGACTGCGCTGGTAACCGGCGCGAGTTCCGGCATTGGCCGCGCCTGCGCCAAGGCGTTGGCGCTCGAAGGTGTGCAGGTGGCGGTGGTGGCGCGCCGTGGGGAGTTGCTCGAAGCGCTGGCGGCTGAAATCGAAGCCGCCGGCGGTGCGCGGCCGACGCTGATTGTCGCCGATATTTTGCAGCCCGATGCGCCAGTGAAAATCACCGTCGCAGCACGTCAGGCTTTCAAACACATACAGATACTCGTCAACGCCGCCGGCGGCAGCCGTCAATTGCCGATCATCGGTGGGGAGAATATCTGGGAGGAGGGCTTGATGCTCAACTTCACGCGTGTGCGTCAGCTCACGCAGGCGGTGATCCCTGACATGATGGCGCGTCGCTGGGGGCGGGTGATCAACCTGTCGGGCAAATCCGAGCCGGACCGCATGAATATTGCGTATGCCGCAAAGGCGGCGATACACGGTTGGGCCAAGGCCTTGTCGCGCGAGGTCGGGCGTTACCAGATCACGGTCAATTCGATTGCTCCGGGCAAGATCATCAGCGAGCAGATACTGCGCAACTATGCACCCGACGTGCGTGCCAAACTCGCGCGCGAAGAAATACCGCTGGGCGAGTTCGGGCAGCCCGAGGATGTCGCCAATCTCGTGGTGTTTCTGGCGTCGCCTCTGGCGCGTTACATGACTGGCACGGTAATACCCGTCGATGGCGGGCTGCGTCGTTACGCGTTTTAGGGGGTCTGCTCCACTGTGGATACGAGCGCTCCTGCGTAGGCGTCGTAGACCTCACGGCCCAAGCAGGCGAAGATGATTTCCTCGATCGAATGGCTGGTTTTTGTAAACGCGATGGTTTCGCGCACCGCGATTGCCGCCGCCTATCCGAGAGGATAACCGTAGACGCCACAGCTGATCGCTGGAAATGCGATCCTGCGTAGATCGTGCGCTTGTGCGAGGGCGAGGCTCTCGCGGTAGCACGAGGCGAGCAACGCGGCTTCATTGCGGTCGCCGCCGTGCCACACCGGGCCAACGGTATGAATCACGTATTTCGCCGGCAATTTATAGCCGCGCGTGATTTTGGCCTCACCGGTGCGGCAACCTTTGAGTGCTCGACACTCTGCCAACAGTCCGGGGCCTGCTGCACGGTGGATCGCACCGTCGACACCGCCGCCGCCGAGCAGCGTGGTGCTGGCGGCGTTGACGATGGCGTCCACGTCGAGCGTGACGATATTGGCTTCAATCGCCCGCACTACGCATGGCGTTTGTCGCATCCGTTAAAAGGGGCCGTCGGCCAGCCAGCGTTCGAGTTGATCAAGACGGTCGGCACCCCAAAACGGTTCGTCATCGATGATGAAGTACGGCGACCCGAAGACGCCGCGCGCGATCGCCGTTTCGATTTCCAGTTTGAGTTTGTCTTTGACGATTTCGTCGGCGAGTGCCGCCAGTAACGCGTCGCGGTTGAGGCCCAGGGTGGCGGCGACATCGGCGGTGATCTCGGGGCTGGAGATGTCGCGGTTATCAACGAAGTACGCTTGATAGAGCGCGCGGGCCAGTGTGTGCGCGAGCGCCGGATCGGTTTCGTTCAACCAGTAGAACGCGCGGGAAGGTGCCTGACCGGCGATTGGAAATTTTTCTGGATGCCGGTAGGGTACGCCGTAAAAACGCGCTGAACGCGCCACATCATGCATCGCGTATGTGCCTTTGAGCGGCAGCGTTGGCAGCGGTTTGGCGCCAGTCACCTTGAACACTGCGCCCAGTAGTATGGGTTTCCAGTTGACGCTGCGTCCGTATTTTTCTGCGAGAGGGTCGATTTTCATCGCCGCGAAATAACCGTAGGGGGATGAGTAGTCGAAGTAGAAATCGATGGGGGTAAGCATATGTGCTCCGTAATTAGAATGTTTCGATGGCCATCGCAGTGGCTTCGCCGCCACCGATACACAGTGCCGCAACGCCGCGTTTAAGGCCATACTGTTCCAGTGCCGCCAGCAGCGTGACAAGGATACGCGCACCGCTGGCGCCGATCGGGTGACCTAGGGCGCAGGCGCCGCCGTGGACGTTGATCTTGTCGTGCAGCAGGTCAAGTTCGTGCATCGCCGCCATGGTGACCACTGCGAAGGCCTCATTGATTTCGAAAAGATCGACGCTGTCCTTGTGCCAGCCGGTTTTGGCGAACAGTGTTTTGATCGCACCGACTGGCGCGGTTGTGAAGTCGGCGGGGGCGCGTGCATGCGTGGCGTGGCCGACGATGCGCGCGCGTGGCGCAAGGCCGCGTTTGGCGGCCTCCGACAAGCGCATCAACAGCAGTGCCGCCGCGCCATCTGAAATCGAACTTGAATTCGCTGCGGTGACAGTGCCGTCTTTGCGGAACACCGGGTTCAGGCGCGGAATTTTTTCGAGATTGGCCTTGAGCGGTTGTTCGTCCTGCGTGATCGTGGTGCCTTTGTTGCGCGAGTTGAGGGTGACGCCGGCGATCTCCGGCGCGAACCTGCCCGAGCGGATCGCGCTTTGTGCGCGTTGCAAAGAAGTGATGGCGAAAGCGTCCTGCGCCGCGCGCGAAAATTGATAATGCGCGGCGCTGTCTTCGGCGAAGCTGCCCATCAATCGCGCCCCGCCGCGTTCGTCGCGTGCGTAGGCGTCTTCCAGTCCGTCAAGAAACAAGTGGTCCTTGATTGCGCCGTGGCCCAGTCGCAGGCCGGCACGCGCCTTCGGCAACAGATAGGGCGCATTGCTCATCGACTCCATGCCACCGGCGATCATGATCCTGTTGCTACCAGCAAGCAGCAGATCGTGGGCAAACATAGCGGCTTTCATGCCGGAGCCGCACATTTTGTTGATCGTTGTGCAGCCGACGCTGTCCGGGACTCCGGCAGCGAGCGCTGCCTGACGTGCGGGGGCTTGTCCCTGACCGGCTGATAGCACGTTGCCCATAATGATTTCGTCGACCTCGGTGCCGGCAACGCCTACCCGTTCGAGGGCCGCCTTGATGGCAACGGCGCCCAGCGTGGCGGCGGTCAGGTCCTTGAATTGGCCCTGAAATCCACCGATCGGTGTACGTGCAGCAGACACAATAACGACCGGATCGTCCATGAGACCTCTTGATTAAAGGGTAGGAAAGTCAGGTTTATTGAATTTACGTTAACGTAAACGAGAATATATTTTGCGTAGCATCATTTTTGCGTGTCCACGGCCTTGTCGCGCTGGCTTGCCAGTTGCTGGCGACATTGCCACTCGAAGAAGGTGATTTCGTTGAGCATGACCGTCAGGTCTTCGCGTTTTTGCTCCAAGAGCACGCGATGATGTTCCAGGGTGGTGAGCAGGTTTGTGACTTGTGCAGGTTCATCACGCGCCTTGTCGTAGAGGGAAAATAATTCCCTTATTTCAGCGAGACTAAAGCCGAGGCGCTTGCAGCGCAGCGCGAGTTTGAGGCGCACGCGATCGCGATGGTTGAACAGGCGGTTGCTACCCTCGCGCACGGGTTGTAACAACCCTTCATCCTCGTAATGGCGGATTGCGCGTGTCGTCAGTTGGAACTCTTTTGCCAACGCGGTAATGGTGTATACTAGCGTCATGCTGCAATGCAATATATTGACATGAGTGGTTTCTGATTAAGCAAATCTAACAGCCAATTTGGATATTACGTTAACGTAAACATAATGTCTATGCGGTGATTGTCAACCGAGTGTGCCGAAAAGCGGAGATCCACAGTGACTGCAGCGCAATCAAACCCTACCCCCGATCCAGCCGAACTCGCGCGTGCGTATGCAGAGATCGCCCAACGTAGTAGCCAGATCGTCAGCCGCTATCTCGCTTCCCACCAAGGGGCGGCGGCGCCGGTCTTCAGCGATGAGCTCGGCATCGCGCGAGCCTTCTACGACATGATGGGCAAGTTGCTTGCCGACCCAGCGCAGATTGCCGAGACGCAAATGAAGCTCTGGCAGGATTATTCGGCGCTCTGGCAAAACTCCATGCTGCGCTTGTGGGGCATGGAGACCAAACCAGTCATCGAGCCGGCCAAGGGCGACCGTCGTTTCAAGCATGAGGATTGGCAGCAGAATTTTTTGTTTGATTACATCAAGCAATCCTATCTGATCGCTGCTCGCAACCTGCACGAGATGGTTGGCGGCGTGCAAGGGCTGGAGGCGACCGAGGCGAAGAAAGTTGATTTTTATACGCGTCAATACATCGACGCACTCGCCCCCACCAACTTTCTGGCAACCAATCCCGAAGTGTTGCGCGAAACCATCAGTTCCGGCGGACAAAACCTGCTCAAGGGACTGAACAACCTGCTTGAAGACCTCGAGTCTGGCGACGGCAAACAGCTGCGCGTAAAGATGACTGATGAGGCGGCGTTCGAGGTCGGGCGCACTCTGGCGACCACGCCCGGCAAGGTAGTGTTTCAGAACGAATTGATGCAATTGATTCAGTACGCGCCTTCAACCGCTGAAGTCTGGCGTCGTCCGTTGCTGATCGTTCCGCCGTGGATCAACAAGTTCTACATTCTTGATATGCGCGAGAACAATTCGTTTGTGCGCTGGGCGGTGGCGCAGGGCCACACGGTGTTCATGATTTCGTGGGTGAATCCCGACAGCGCGCACGCCGATTGCACTTTCGATGATTATTTGAAGGCCGGTCCACTCGCGGCTCTTGACGCAATCGAACGTGCGACTGGCGAAAAGTCCGTCAATGCGATCGGCTTTTGCCTTGGCGGTACGCTACTCGCCGCTACCCTCGGCTATTTGGCCGCGAACAACGACAAGCGCATCGCAAGTGCGACATTTTTCGCCACCATGATCGATTTTTCAGAACCCGGTGAACTCGAGGTCTTCATCGACGAGCAGCAGGTCGCCAGTCTCGAGAAAAAGATGCAGGAGCGCGGTTATCTCGAGGGCGCCGAGATGGCAACCACCTTCAACATGCTGCGCGCGAACGATTTGATCTGGTCTTTTGTGGTCAACAATTATCTGCTCGGCAAGGCGCCGTTTCCATTTGATTTGCTCTACTGGAACTCTGATTCGACCCGTATGCCGGCGGCGATGCACAGCTTTTATCTGCGCAACATGTATTTGCGTAACGTCCTGCGCCAGCCCGGCGGTATCACGCTTGACGGTGTGCCGATTGATCTCACGCGGGTCAAAACCCCGACCTATTTCATCTCCACGCTCGAAGATCACATCGCACCGTGGAAGTCGACCTATGCGGGCGCGCAGCTGTTCGCAGGCGAGACGCGCTTTGTGCTCGGCGGCTCCGGCCATATCGCCGGCATTATCAATCCGCCGGCTGCCAACAAGTATTGTTATTGGACGCAGGAAACCTTGGCCGCGACTCCGCAGGCCTGGTTTGAATCCGCGCAGCAGCACCCCGGTTCATGGTGGGACGACTGGGCGCAATGGGCGGCGGTGCTGGGGCGCGGCAAGATCACGGCGCGCCAGCCTGGCACTGGCAAGTTACAGGCGCTGGAAGATGCGCCGGGCACTTATGTAAAGGTTAAACTCGCCGCTGCTTAATCCTCCCGCGCCACTAGCGCCGCCGCCATGCAAATCAAAGACCATTGTTTTCTGATTGCGGGTGGCGCTTCCGGGTTGGGTGCGGCAACAGCGCGACAGTTGATCGCTGCCGGTGGGCGCGTCGTGCTGGCAGACCTCGATGCTGCGGCAGGCGCCGATTGTGTGGCCGGCCTCGGCGATAACGCACGGTTTGTGGCTGCGGATGTGACCGACGCAGCGCAGGTTCAAGCGGCGGTCGATGTGGCGGTGAACGATTTCGGTGCGCTGCACGGGTTGATCAATTGCGCGGGTGTTGCGCCAGCCGAACGTGTGCTTGGGCGCGACGGCCCGCACGCGCTCGAGCATTTCAGTCGTGTGATCAATATCAATCTGGTCGGCAGCTTCAATACGCTGCGGCTCGCTGCGCAGGCGATGAATGGCAACATGCCCAATACCGACGGCGAGCGCGGCGTCATCATCAATACCGCTTCGGTCGCCGCCTTTGAGGGTCAGATCGGTCAGGCCGCTTATAGCGCCTCGAAGGGTGGTGTGGCCGCCATGACGTTGCCGATTGCACGTGAACTGGCGCGCGTCGGTATTCGCGTGATGACGATTGCGCCTGGAATTTTCGATACGCCGATGTTGGCGGCGATGTCCGCCGAGGTGCGTGATGCGCTGGGGGCGCAGGTGCCGTTTCCGTCACGTCTGGGTAAACCCGTGGAATATGCGCGGCTGGCCGCCTTCATCATTGAAAACCCGATGCTCAATGGTGAAGTGATTCGCCTCGATGGTGCGATTCGCATGGCGGCAAAGTAAATGCGTGCGGCGCCGGCATTAAGCTGTTGCCGCCAATCTGCGCTTCAATATTCAAGCGTGGTTAAATCGCGCCGTTGATAAACCGGCGCACTCCCCTGCGTCGCGCTTCGGTGCGCTCAGTGCGATGATATAATGATGAAAAATCGCGCGGTGCCAAAAGCGCCCAGGGCGGTTTCGGGGTGTCTTACCCACCAGACACCGACAACCCCACAAAGGTAGAACTATGGAAATGCAGGAAATTCCTGACGTTGATCCTCAGGAAACGCAGGAATGGCTGGATGCGCTGGATTCGGTCATTCGTCATGAAGGCGCGGAACGCGCACAATATTTGCTCGAACAACTGGTTGAGAAGGCGCGGCGCAATGGCGCTTATTTGCCTTTTTCCGCTACTACCGCTTATTGCAACACCATACTGGCCGGGCAGGAAGAACACTCGCCCGGCGATCACGAAATCGAAGACCGCATTCGCGCCTATGTGCGCTGGAATGCGATGGCCATGGTGGTGCGTGCAAACAAGCACACTAACGTCGGCGGCCATATCGCCAGCTTTGCTTCGGCGGCGACCTTGTACGACGTCGGCTACAACCATTTCTGGCGTGCGCCGAGCGACAACTTTGGTGGTGACATGGTTTTTGTGCAGGGCCACTCGGCGCCGGGTGTCTACGCCCGTGCGTTTTTGCTCGGTCGCCTGAGCCAGGAACAAATGGACAACTTCCGTCAGGAAGTCGATGGCAAGGGTCTGTCGTCTTATCCGCATCCGTGGCTGATGCCGGACTTCTGGCAGTTCCCGACGGTATCGATGGGTCTCGGCCCGTTGATGGCGATTTATCAGGCGCGCTTCATGCGTTATTTGCGCGATCGCGAAATTATCCAGCCGCAAGGCCGCAAAGTGTGGGCCTTCATGGGCGACGGCGAAATGGACGAGCCCGAATCGCTGGGCGCCATTTCAATGGCCGGACGCGAGAAACTCGATAACCTCGTCTTCGTCATCAACTGCAATCTGCAGCGCCTTGACGGCCCGGTCCGTGGCAACAGCAAGATCATTCAGGAGCTGGAGGCGAATTTCCGCGGCGCCGGCTGGAACGTCATCAAGGTGATCTGGGGCGGCTACTGGGATACGCTGTTTGCGCGGGACACCAAGGGCTTGCTGATGAAGCGCCTC
This sequence comes from Bordetella parapertussis, assembly GCA_945906935.1. Classification (GTDB taxonomy): domain Bacteria; phylum Pseudomonadota; class Gammaproteobacteria; order Burkholderiales; family SG8-41; genus PALSA-1004. The sequence goes on along the minus strand of CAMDSO010000059.1, from coordinate 18,242 downwards.
GAAGAATGTGTCGATGGCGAGTTTCAGACCTTCAAGTCGAAGGACGGCGCTTATGTGCGCAAACATTTCTTCGGCAAATACCCCGAGTTGCTCGAACTGGTGTCGACAATGTCGGACGACGACATCTGGCGTCTCAATCGCGGTGGCCACGATCCGCATAAGGTCTATGCGGCCTACGCGGCGGCAATGAAGCACAGCGGCCAGCCGACCGTAATACTTGCCAAGACCATCAAGGGTTACGGCATGGGCGAGGCTGGCGAGTCGCAGAACATCACCCATCAACAAAAGAAGATGGGCACTTCATCGATCAAGACTTTCCGCGACCGCTTTAATGTTCCGGTGCCCGACGAGCAATTGGAAGAAGTGCCTTACCTGAAATTCGAGGAAGGCTCGCCCGAATTGAACTACATGCGCGAGCGTCGTGCCGCGCTTGGCGGTTATTTGCCGGCCCGCCGGCAAAAGGCCGCGCCGCTTGAAGTGCCGCCGCTGTCGGCGTTTGATGCGCTGCTCAAGGCCTCCGGTGAGGGTCGCGAAATGTCGACCACGATGGCCTTTGTGCGCATCCTGACGACACTGGTGCGCGACAAGAAAATCGGCAGATTTGTCGTGCCGATCGTGCCGGATGAGTCGCGCACCTTCGGCATGGAGGGCATGTTCCGCCAGCTCGGTATTTATTCGCATGTCGGCCAGCTCTATACGCCGCAGGACGCCGAGCAGCTGATGTTTTACAAGGAAGATAAAAAAGGCCAGATCCTCGAGGAAGGGATTAACGAGGCGGGGGCAATGTCTTCATGGATCGCCGCGGCAACCTCGTATAGCACGCACGGCATTCCGATGATCCCGTTTTACATTTACTACTCGATGTTCGGTTTTCAGCGCATCGGCGATCTGGCCTGGGCAGCCGGCGATATGCGCGCGCGTGGCTTTTTGCTTGGCGGCACAGCCGGACGCACCACGCTCAACGGCGAGGGATTGCAGCACGAAGACGGGCACAGTCATTTGCAGGCGGCGACGATTCCTAACTGCATTTCATATGACCCGACGTATGCGTACGAACTCGCGGTCATCGTGCAGGACGGCATGCGCCGCATGTATCAGGATCAGGAGGACGTTTATTACTACATCACGGTGATGAACGAGAACTACGAACATCCGGCGATGCCGGCGGGCGCCGAAGCCAGTATTCTCAAGGGTATGTATCTCTTGCGCGAAGGCAAGGCCAAAAAGGGCGCACCGAAAGTGCAATTGCTCGGCAGCGGCACCATCCTGCGTGAAGTCATCGCCGGCGCCGAGCTGCTGGAAAAAGAATACGGTGTGTCGGCCGACATCTGGAGCGTGACCAGTTTCAATGAGTTGCGGCGCAACGGTCTCGATCTGCAGCGCTGGAACATGCTGCATCCCGAGCAGCCGCCGCGCCTGTCGCATATTGAAGAGTGTCTCAAGGACCGTGGTGGCCCGGTGATCGCAGCCACCGACTATATGAAGTTGTTCGCCGACCAGGTACGTGCTTTTATTCCAGGGCGCACGTTTTTTGCCCTCGGCACCGACGGCTTCGGTCGTTCCGACACGCGCGAAAAGTTGCGCGGTTTCTTCGAAGTCAATCGTCATTACGTTACCGTCGCCGCGCTTAAATCGCTGGCCGACGAGGAACTCGTGCCGCAATCAACGGTCGCCGCGGCGATCGTTAAATACGGTATCGATCCCGAGAAGCCGAACCCGACCACGGTATAAGTGCAGATGAGCCTCGTAGAAATCAAAGTTCCCGATATCGGGGACTACAAAAACATTCCGGTGATCGAAATTCTGGTCGCGCCCGGGGACAGTGTGACGGCGGAAGATCCGCTGATGACACTCGAGTCCGACAAGGCGACGATGGAAGTGCCTGCACCGGTGTCCGGCGTGGTCAGGGAATTGAAGGTCAAGATTGGCGACAAGGTTTCAGAAGGCGTGCTGGTTATGACCCTCGAAACGGTTGCGGTTGCCGCCGCCACGGAAGCGGCGGCGACCAAGCCTGTGGCTTCGACTGTTGCTCAAGTGCCAGCCAAACCGGCGGCGCCAGTGGCTGCCACGCCCGTCGCGCCGCGCACGGTTGTCGCGGCGCCGGCACCGCTGGCGGTGATGGATGAAGCCGCGGCGCGCATGGCCCACGCCGGCCCTTCGGTGCGCCGTTTCGCCCGTGAATTGGGCGTCGATATTTCCAGGGTCGCGGCGAGCGGGCCGAAGAACCGCATTCTGCGCGAGGACGTGCAGGCTTATGTGAAAGCCGCACTGGCGCGGCCAGCCGGCGGCAGTGGCCTCGGCTTTAATCTGCCACCGATGACGCCGGTCGATTTTTCAAAATTTGGCCCGGTTGAAACGCAAGCCCTGTCTCGCATCAAGAAATTATCGGGCGCATTCCTGCATCGCAACTGGCTGTCGATTCCGCATATCACGCAGAATGATGACGCAGATATCACCGAACTCGAGGCTTTCCGCAAGAGTCAGGCCGATGCAGCGCGCGCCGCGGGCGTGAAGTTCACGCTGCTGGGTTTTCTGATCAAGGCCGTGGTGGTGGCGTTGAAGGAATGCCCGCATTTCAATGCATCGCTGTCACCTGATGGCGAGAGCCTGGTGCTCAAACGGTATTTTCATATCGGTGTGGCCGTCGATACGCCTAACGGATTGGTGGTGCCGGTGATACGCGACGCCGACAAAAAAGGCCTGCGCGAAATTGCGAAGGAGTTGGGCGAAGTCAGCACGCGTATGCGCGATGGCAAGATCAATCCTGCTGATTTGCAGGGCGGCTGTTTTTCGATCTCCAGTCTGGGCGGCTTGGGCGGCACGTATTTCACTCCTATCATCAACGCACCGGAAGTCGCCATCCTCGGTGTTGGCAAGGCGGCGATGCGTCTTGTGTGGGATGGCAAACAGTTTGTGCCGCGACTGATGCTGCCGTTGTCACTCTCCTACGATCATCGTGTCATTGATGGCGCGGAGGGCGCGCGTTTCATGTCATTCCTGGGTGGCGTGCTGTCCGATATCCGACGTTTGGTTCTATGAGGCGTACTACAGGCGTAGTCCCAGGCGTTGAATTCTTACCTTGCCGCTTGCGTAGCTTGCCTCACGGACTGATCTGACGCATGGCCATCGCACCCATCGGTATATTCGGCGGCACCTTTGACCCGATGCACTTTGGTCATCTGCGCCTCGCGCAGGAACTCGGCGAGTCGCTCCGTCTGGCCGAGGTTCGTATTATTCCAGGGGGCACCCCGCCGCATCGCGCCGCACCGCAGGTCACCGCGCAACAGCGGCTGGAAATGGTGCGACTGGCGGCCGCCGGTAATACGCTGCTTAGCGTCGATGATCGCGAAGTGCGCCGTAGCGGACCGGGTTATACCGTCGATACCCTGACCGAGTTGCGGCATAGTGTGGGCGCGGCGCGTCCGCTCTGCCTGTTGCTGGGTGCCGATGCTTTTCTCGAACTGGCGACTTGGCATCGCTGGCGCGACTTGTTTAGTCTGGCCCATCTGGTGATTGCGCATCGCCCGGGCTTTCCGCCCGACTCGTGGCTTGCACGCATGCCGGAGCCGCTGGCGCGCGAATATTCGGCGCGTTTGTTGCGCCAACCCTTCGGCGTGCATTTGTCGCCCGCCGGCGGCATCGTCACGCAGTCGATTGCCGCGCTCGATATATCAGCTTCCATGATTCGCGATTCCCTCGCGCGCGGTGTCAGCCCGCGTTATTTGCTGCCCGATCCCGTTCTCGACTATATTCGTCGCAATAACTTATATGTTACGCAGGAGGTGAATGAAAGCCGCTAAGACAGTCAAGCAGGACAAGTTGCTGAAGGCCGCAGTTGAAGCGCTCGAAGAGATCAAAGGGCGCGATATCGTTGTCATGGACGTGCGGAAAATGACTGCATTGTTTGATCACGTTATTGTGGTTAGCGGAGAATCGACACGCCAGAATAAGGCGCTTGCCAACAGCGTTCAAGTCAAACTCAAGGCGCTCGGTGCAAATGTCATCGGCGTCGAAGGCGTGGACCCTGGAGAGTGGATCTTGGTTGATCTTGGCCAGATTGTGGTGCATGTCATGCAGCCGGCGGTGCGCCAGCACTACAAACTCGAGGAGCTGTGGGGCGGTACGTTGCCCGCGCCGCGTGCCGCTGGGTTGTCCGCGGCGGTCTAGGGCCGACCCAGGATCCCCGACGGGTTCCTGCATTCCTTTCATAATGCCACGCACATGAAGTTTTTCATCGTTGCGGTCGGTCATAAAATGCCGGCTTGGATCAGTGCCGGCTTTAACGAGTACGTCCAGCGTATGCCGCGCGAGTCTCGTATCGAGCTGGTTGAAATCAAGCCGGCTACCCGCGGTGCCGACAAAAGTGTCGAAAAGTGGATGGCACAGGAGGCGGGGCGTATTACCGCTGCGCTGCCGGCGCGCTGTGTCCGGGTGGTGCTGGATGAACGCGGTAAGCTATTGACCACGGTTGATCTGGCCAAACGGATTGAACGCTGGCGGCAGGACGGCGGCGATGTTGCTTTTATCATTGGCGGTGCCGATGGCACAGCCGCAGAAGTCAGGCGTGATGCTGATTCGTTGCTTGGGCTGTCTGCATTCACCCTGCCGCACGGTTTGTGCCGCGTGATGCTGGCCGAGCAACTCTATCGGGCGGTGTCAATGCTGGCTGGTCATCCGTATCATCGGGAATGAGGTTCGAGGGGGGATGCCTAAAGTCTCAAGCAAGCTTGACGCGATCGGTGTAACTTCCTCGGCGTTGCAGACACCGCGTTTCTATCTTGCCTCACGCAGTTCAAGGCGGCGCGAATTACTCGCGCAGGCCTGCTACTCGTACGCTGAATTGCCCGCTGGCGCGGCGGACGTTGACGAAACCCCGCGTGCCGGCGAGCTCGCGGCTGATTATGTAGTGCGGCTTGCGCGCGAGAAAGCCGCGGCCGGACGGAGAACTCTGACTGGCGGTGCATTCGCAGTCCTACCGGTGTTGACCGCCGATACGACGGTGGTTCTCGATGGCGCCATTTTCGGCAAGCCTGACGATGCGCAACACGCTTGTGACATGTTGCATCAATTGGCTGGTCGTACGCATCAGGTGTTGACCGCAGTGGCGCTGGCCGATGGCGCCGGCGTGAACACGCGGCTATCGGTCTCTACGGTAGAATTCCGTGCAATCACGCTAGCGGAAATCAAATCCTATGTGGCGAGCGGTGAGCCGCTCGACAAGGCCGGTGCTTACGCGGTGCAGGGACGCGCAGCGATCTTTATCAAGGCCATCAGCGGTAGCTATTCCGGCATTATGGGATTGCCGTTGTTTGAGACGGCAGAATTACTCGACACTCTGGGTATTACCCCGGACTGAAACCAGACAGGGCACCGTGAGCGAAGAAATTCTGATCAACATCACGCCGCAGGAAACGCGGGTCGCTGTCATACAGCAGGGCGTTGTGCAGGAGGTGCAGATCGAGCGCACCTCGGCGCGCGGCTGGGTCGGCAACATTTATATGGGGCGCGTGGTGCGCGTGCTGCCGGGCATGCAGTCGGCGTTCGTTGATATTGGCGGGGCGCGGGCGGCGTTTTTGCACGTTGCCGATCTCTGGGGGCAGCGCCAGGAAGGCATCGAAGCCAAACCGATCGAGCGTTTGCTGGCCGAGGGTCAGAACATCATGGTGCAGGTGATCAAGGATCCGATCGGTACCAAGGGTGCGCGGCTGTCGACGCAGATCAGCCTCGCCGGGCGTTTGCTGGTTTATCTGCCGCAGGAATCGCATATCGGTATTTCGCAGCGTATCGAAGACGAGGAAGAGCGGCTGCATTTGCGCGACAAGCTGCAGCAATTGTTGCCCCCTGATGTCAGCGGCGGCTTCATTATCCGCACCATGGCGGAAACCGCTAGTGACCGCGAGCTGACCACTGATATTGATTATTTACAAAAGTTGTGGCGCGATATCCAGGACAAGGCGAAGAGCGCGGCACCCGCGGCTGCGCTCTATCAGGACCTGAGCCTTGGGTTGCGCGTGGCCCGCGATCTCGTCAACGACGACACTGCACGGATCTTGATCGACTCGCGAGAGACTTTTCAAAAAGTCCAGGCGTTTGCCCAAGAGTTCACGCCTAACGTGTTGCCACGCCTTGAGCATTACGCAGGTGAGCGCCCGCTATTCGACCTCTATAGTGTGGAGGACGAGATTGAGAAAGCGCTGGCACGCCGCGTTGATTTGAAATCCGGCGGCTATTTGATTATCGATCAGACCGAGGCGTTGACCACCGTTGATGTAAATACCGGCGGTTTTGTCGGTGGTCGCAATTTCGACGACACCATTTTCAAAACCAACCTTGAGGCGGCACTGGTGGCGGCCCGCCAGCTGCGGCTGCGTAATCTCGGCGGCATCATCATTGTCGATTTCATCGACATGGATAACGAGGAGCACAAGAACGCGGTGCTCAACGAGTTTCGCAAGGCGCTGGCGCGTGATCGTACGCGCATGACCGTCAACGGCTTTACCCAGCTGGGTCTGGTTGAAATGACGCGCAAACGTACGCGCGAAAGTCTCGCCCATGTGCTGTGCGAGCCCTGTCCGGTATGCGAAGGGCGCGGCGAACTTAAGACAGCGCAGACGGTTTGTTACAAGATTTTACGTGAGTTGTTGCGTGAAGCCCGTCAGTTCGATGCGCGTGAATTCCGTATTCTCGCGTCTCAATTCGTCATCGATATGTTTCTCGACGAGGAATCTCAGAGTCTGGCGATGTTGTCGGATTTCATCGGCAAGCCGGTGTCCCTGCAAGTTGAATCTCAGTACAGTCAGGAACAATTTGACATCGTATTGATGTAGCGGCTGCGGCGTCGCCCTAGCGGGTCTGTGTCACCGCTTTCGCTAGACGAGGGCCGGTTGTTCTGCTTCGCCGGCGGGCGCGTGAATAGTGGCAGGCGCCCCGTCTTCAAGACTGGCATGGATGCGCGCAAGAACGCCTTGTTGTTGCTCGAGGGCCGCACGCTGTGCTTGGACTTCCTTGGTGCGGACTTCCGCCGAGCCGAGGCTGTCACGAATCTTCTTAAAATTTCCCAATCGTTTGGACAGAATAGTTTCGTGCTCCTTGATTTGCAGATTCAGCGGATCGAGCGCCGACTTGAGCCACGCTTCGACATCAAGGCGAGTCGTTTCAAAAACCCCGCGTGCTTCACCGACCAGCCCGTCATAAAATCTTTGCACCACGAAGTGTTTGTATTTGGCGGCATTGACCGGATCGTTGCAAAACTGTTTGGCAGTAGCCTGGAGGCCGGTCATCGTAAGCGTATGTTTTTCCAGATTGAGCGATGGCGGGTTGAGCCTGGCAAAACCGAATTTGTCGTGGAAGTGGGCGTAGGTCATGTCGACCAGGCCCTTGATCTGGTTTGAGTAGTTGAGAATCTTGCTCGAAACCAGCGTGAAGTGAGCGAACAGCAGCTGAATGCTTTTCCAGAGGCCGGCGGTGGTCCATGCGCCTTCGATGAATTCGCGATCCTTGTTCAGCAGGGCCTCGATGGAGTTTTCGCCGAGCTGTTTGAGCAGGGTTACGCCCTGTCCGGTGACGGTGTTGTAAATGGCGTGAAAAGCTTGCACGGTGGCCTGGTAATTTTTTCGATCAGCTTCCAGTCGTGCCACCATGACTTGGGCCATGCTGCGGTTCTTGCCCGACATGGCGGCCAGGCCGCTGAGTTCGGTCGCGCTTGCGGTTAGTTGATTCGCCACCGTTGTTATCGAAGCTTCGACCATGGAACCGATTTCGCGTTGCACAGCGGCCCGCATGATTTCCTGCTTGGCCGGGATGATATCGGAGGCGAGCAGGTATTCGAGTTGTTCAATGCCGCTTTTTGCAAGCAGATCGTCGTCGTTGCGTATACGCGCAAGCAGTGCTTTTTGCGCAGACACTGCCATGACGTGCGAGCGTGGCACCGACAGCAGGCCGGAAGTAGCTTCGACCTGACGTTGTACATCGGCGGCGATCTGCTCGGGCGTTTTTAACTCGTCCCACATGAGGTCGATCTTGTTGAGCACGGCAATGCGTCGCGTGGCCGCTGGTTGCACGTATTTTTGCCACACCTCAAGGTCTGATTTGGTGACGCCCGTATCGATGGCGAGCAAAAAGAGGATCGCGTGCGCGTTCGGGATCATCGATAGCGTCAACTCGGGCTCGGTCCCCAGAGCATTAAGGCCAGGAGTGTCGAGGACCACGAGTCCGCTTTTCAGCAGCGGGTGGGGATAGCTGATCATGGCATGCCGCCATGCCGGAATTTCGATCATGCCGTCTTTGATGGCCATAGTGGCGGACATTGGGTCGTTCTGATCCCACAAGCCGAGGGATTTGGCCTCTTCGAGTGAGACTGATTTGACTTCAACCAGATGCTGCATGGCACTTGTCATTTCATCGCGCGAGTCGACGTCGAGCTTGACCTTGATCCACTCGACGCCTTGACGCTTGAGTGCGCTGACGCTCTCCTGTCGTTTGCGTGTTTCGATCGGCAATAGACAGATGTAAGGCGCCTCCGCGGGGTCGTGAAAAATTTCCGTCGGACACATCGTAGTCCGCCCGACATTAGACGGCAAAAGGCGCTGTTTAAAATTCGAGAAGAACATCGCATTGATCAATTCGGTTTTGCCGCGCGAAAACTCCGCCAGAAAGGCGAGGGTCATTCGATCATTGCGCAGGCTTTCGATCAGATCGTAAATACGCAGGGATTGCTGAATGTCGGCGTAGCCGTTGGCGTCGAGCCATGATTTATAGGACTCGATCCCGGCGATCATCTGGGTTCGCCACTCTTGATAGTGGGCGACCTCCTGTTCGAGCTGGCTCGTCATCCGATTCGGCATCTTGGTAGGCGCAGCACAGGTGGGCGATCTTATGGAAAACCGCTATTTATCCATGGCTTATGCGCAATAGTTAACATCATACATCGGATTTGCATAAACGCAAACTAAGGCGATGCGGCGCAGTTGGCGTGCTATCTGGCGGTTAGCCGGTGGCAAGGAGAGGTTTGGCGGCTGCCGGCCTGGCTGGCGGTTGCGGGGTGTTCAGGGCCAGATTGTTGCGCAGGAGGTCGAGCTGCTCGCCCTGTTTTTTTAGGGATTGGCGCTGGCTATCGAGTTGCTTGATCCGTTCCTGCACCGACATCATGTTGTCCTTCATGTTGCGCAGGCTCTCGACGCGTTTGAGCATGAGGTTCTGGCGCTCCATGATTTGCCCGTTCAACGGCCCCAATGCCCCGCGCAGCCAGTGTTCTGTGTCGAGGCGCGTCAGTTCAAACTGCTGGCGAGCTTCTTCAACCAGGCCATCATAAAATTTCTTAACCAGAAAATCCTTGTAGGTTGCGATATTCACCGGGTCATGGCAGAAAGAGCGGGCGTTTTCCTCGTGCGTGTGCATGGCGTCGAGGTGTTTTTGCAAGCTGATCGGCGGCGGGTTGAGTTTGGCCAAGCCATAGTTTTCGTGGAAACTTTGATAGATTCCATCGACCGTGTGATGCAGATTTTCCGCGTAATTGAGGATTTTCTGGACCTGGGTAGCAAAATAGGAAAACAGTCCCTGCATGTTTTTCCATAAGCCCGCGGTCGTCCAGGCGCCTTGTATGAATTCGCGGTCGTAACTGAGAATTTCTTCAATGCGGTCATCGTGCAGGGTTGCCAGCAGCTCCTGACCCCGCGCATTGAGGTCTGAGTAGATGACGTTGAACTGGGCCACACTTTTTTGATAGAGCTTGCGCTCGTTTTCCAGTCGGGTCAGCATGTCCCGCGCGACAGTCTGGTTTTTTCCCGATGTCGAGGTCAGATCCTGCATTTCTTTGACGGTTGCAATAAAGCGCCCAGCGACGGCTTGTCGCGCCGATTGCACCAGTGGACCGACTTCCTTGACGACGGCTGACATGAGCAGCGCCTGGCGTTCAGGCACCAGTTTTTCGCCGTGCATTTTCTCAAGGCGTGAAAAGCCGTCCATTAATTCGCTCGACTCCTCGTGTGCAAGACGCGAGGCCACCGCTTTTGCAATCGGTAGCGCCAGCACGTTCTCGCTGGGCAATTCAAGTTTTTCCGCCACATTGGCTTCGGTGGTGGCGTTTGCGCCGGCGCTGCTATCGAGTACGACGAATTTATGCGCTTGCGAGTTTTGTGCGTATTGTTTCCACACTTCATGGGAGGTTGTCGCGAGGTCCTTGCTAAGAACCATCAGCAGCGACTGTGCGCTTGAGCCTATGCGCATGGCCACTTCAGGTTCGGAGGCCAGCATTTGTGCGCCCGGTGTGTAAAGAGCGATTAAGCCGCTCTTCAGCATCGGGTGCGGAATGTTAATCAATGCGTAGCGCCACGCCGGGATCATGACCGCATCCCCGCTGCGCTCGACATTGTGCAAATTCAGCGAACGCGCTTCGTCGATGCTGACGGCGCGTGACTCCATGAGAGTTTGTGTCGCTTCAGCGATCGACTCCGGCGAATCGGGATTCAGGCGCATGGTGATCCACTCGATCGGACTACGCCGCAGGTTGGCGATACTTTCCTGGTTCTTGCGTGTGTCGATCGGTAACACACGCACGTAAGGCGACTCTCCCGGGTCATGAAAAATCTCGGTAGCGCACAAAAATTCACTACTGGCACCCACCGGCAGCAGGCCGTTCGGCATGTCGGAAAAAAGCAGTGCATTGATGATGCCGATTTTGTCCTCGGCGGACTCACCCATAAACGCCAGGCGGATGCGGTCGTTACGCAGGCCCTCGACCATGTCGTAAATACGCAAGGTCTGTTCAATATCGGCGTGGCCGTAGGTATCTTGCCAGGATCGAAAGTCGTCGATTGCTGCGACCAGTTTGGTGCGCCAGTCGGTAAATTGCGCAATGCGTTGTTCTAGTTGGCTGGGCATGATGCCTCCAGGCTGGCGAGCAGATTCATGAGTGTGGCGTCGCAACGGGCAAGTTCAACAATCTTGCGACGTCCGCGCCTATCCCAGCGGATGCTGATTTGCGAGGACGGAGCTTAAACCATTGATGTAAATAGTCAATTAGCGCCCAGTTGGCTTTATCATCAATCGCCGGCGCGGCGATTTTGAGCTTCAGTGCGTCGCCATGGCGGCCGGCAACCGCGGTATGGCGTGCGTTCGGCCGGGCGTACAGTGTCAGCGTAATTTTTCCGTTCCACGGGTCGTTTTTCCACCAGCCATGACTTTCGGTGGCGGTCAAAGTAGCCGCCCTAGATTGGTTTCCAGCCACGCCAGTGGTACCGCCAATACTAGTTGGCAAACCAGCAGTGCCGCCAAAGGGGATAAATCGACGTTGGCGATCAGCGGGATGACTCGTTGAAAAGGCCGCAGGAATGGACGGGTTACGCTATTGATCACCGGTGCGATCGGGCTGTAGGGATTAATCCAGCTTAATATCGCTTGCAGGATCAAGGTGCCAATAAGGAGATACACCGTCAGCTGGGCTATGTGGATCGCTGCCAGTGCGAATAACGCCAGTGGTGCCATAGCTGCGGCGCCCCCCGGGCGGGCTCCGTTGATTTCAAGCAGTAGCCAGAGTTTTAACGTTTCGGTCATTAACGCGAGCATCAGCGTGGCGAGATCCAGTCCCCAGAGGCCTGGAACGAAGCGCCGCGCCGGGATAACAATGAAATTAGTCAACGCTGCGACAAATTCCGAGAGCTGGTTGCGTGCCGGCGCTCGCACCCACTGCAGCAAAAAGCGCGTAATTAAGGCAAAGGCGAACAGATCACCGATGGTGTTGATCAGGAAAATCAATGTTTGGGTCAGCATGCGAGGAGTGCCTAATCCTTACCAAGTTCCGCGCCGAGCACACGACTACGGTCATTTGCTGCATTAACGGCACGCATGATCGCTGCCTTGACCCCGTCGGCCGCCATACTTTTGAGGGCCGCTTCGGTTGTGCCACCCTTTGAGGTGACGCGTTCGCGCAACACGGCGACGTCCTCTTCGCTGCCCGCGGCAAGTTTTGCCGCACCCAACATGGTTTCAAGCGTTAATTCAGCGGCTGTGGCGTCGGTTAAGCCTAATGCCGTGGCCGCATCGCGCATGGCTTCCATGAAGTAGAACACATAGGCGGGGCCGCTGCCGGACAGGGCGGTCACAGCGTCGAGCTGGCCTTCCTCTTCCACCCAGACCACCTTGCCAATGGCTTTGAGTATGCGTTCGACTGCGCTGCGTTTTTCCGCATCCAGATCTTGCGGCGCCAACGCCGCGGTGATGCCGGCGCCAATCAGGGCCGGCGTATTGGGCATACAGCGCACAATACATCTGTAACCGCCGAGCCAGCGCGCCAGGTCGGCCACCCTTAGACCGGCAGCAATGCTCAATACCACTTGATTTTGCAGCTGTGCGGCGAGTGGTGCCACCGCAACCCGCATTTGCTGGGGTTTGACTGCCAGCACAACGACATCGCCAATTTGTGCCAGCTCGTTGATTGCGCCTGCCGTGGTCAGGCCGAAGCGGTCGGTAAGCTGGGCGCGCGCTGCGGCGATTGGCTCGACAATATTTACGTCTTTTGCGTCAAAGCCATCGCGTACTAAACCACCGATGATGGCGCCTGCCATATTGCCGCCGCCGATGAAGGTAATTTTCATGTCAGAGTCCTGAAGTTCGAGTGTGACGCTAAGGTTGCCATTGTAGTGGCGCGGCGTTGCCGGCGGCAGCCCAGGCAACAAAACATTGCCGCTTCAGCCGGTTTGGCGTGTGCCGAAAATCGCCGTGCCGATACGCACCATGGTCGCGCCTTCAGCGATGGCGGCTTCCATATCCGCAGACATGCCCATCGAGAGCGTGTCGAGTGGTATGCCGTGGGCGGTGAGTTCGTCGCGCACGTGGCGCAATTGCGCGAATTGGTTGCGCTGTAACGCGGCGTCATGGCTGGCCGGGGGGATCGTCATCAGGCCGCGCAGCTGAAGCTGCGGCAGTTGCATGATGCTCTGTGCCAGGGGCAGCGCGGCGGCAGGTTCGACACCGCTCTTGGTTGATTCGTCGCCAATATTGACCTGAATACAAACCTGCAGCGGCGCCATTGCTGCGGGTCGCGCGCTTGCCAGGCGTTCAGCGATTTTTAAGCGATCAATGCCGTGCACCCAGCCGAAATGTTCCGCAATCTGGCGTGTCTTGTTGCTTTGAATCGGGCCGATAAAGTGCCAGATGATTTGCAGTTCCTGTAACGCCGTGATTTTGTCGAGGGCTTCCTGTACATAGTTTTCACCGAACGCGCGTTGCCCGGCTGCATAGGCGCCGCGTATGGCATCGACACCGAACGTTTTGCTGACCGCTAGCAGTTCGATGTCGTCAGGAGCCCGTCCGCAGCCCTGTGCGGCGGCCCCGATGCGGGCTTTCACTGCTTGCAAGTTGGTGGTGATTGTGTCCATAATTTCAAGCGATTACTCGGGTTCGCGGGTGCAATTTTCAAGTTTGCGGCGCGCCATCCTTTTCCGCCCACCGTCGGCCCGCATCAACTGGGAAATTATAATGGACATCTCCGAACTGCTTGCGTTTGTCGTCAAGAACAAAGCGTCTGATCTGCACCTGTCGGCCGGACTGCCGCCGATGATCCGTGTGCATGGCGACGTGCGTCGCATCAACCTGCCGCCGATGGAGCACAAGGACGTGCACGGCATGATTTACGACATTATGAACGACGGCCAGCGCAAGTTTTACGAGGAAAATCTCGAGTGCGATTTTTCTTTCGCGATACCGAATCTGGCGCGTTTTCGCGTTAACGCGTTCGTGCAGCAGCGGGGCGCCGCCGCAGTCATGCGGACTATTCCGTCCAAGATTCTCTCTCTTGAGGATCTCAAGGCGCCGAAAATTTTTGGTGAAATCGCTGACCAGCCGCGTGGCATGGTGCTGGTGACCGGACCCACCGGTTCGGGCAAATCAACCACACTGGCGGCGATGGTCAATCACAAAAATGAAACCGAATATGGTCATATTCTGACGGTCGAAGACCCGATTGAATTTGTGCATGAGGCAAAAAAATGCCTTATTAACCAGCGCGAGGTCGGCCCCCACACCTTGTCATTTGCGAATGCGTTGCGTTCTGCGTTGCGTGAAGACCCGGATGTCATCCTGGTGGGGGAAATGCGCGACCTCGAAACTATCCGGCTGGCGATGACCGCAGCTGAAACGGGGCACTTGGTGTTTGGAACATTGCATACGAGTTCGGCGGCGAAAACGATAGACCGTATCATTGACGTGTTTCCTGCCGAGGAAAAAGAAATGATCCGGGCGATGTTGTCTGAGTCGTTGCGTGCGGTGATTTCGCAGTCATTGCTCAAGACCAAGGATGGCTCGGGACGCGTGGCCGCGCATGAAATCATGATGGGAACGCCGGCCATCCGTAACCTGATCCGCGAAGGGAAAGTGGCGCAAATGTATTCGGCAATCCAGACCGGCCACGCTTTCGGCATGCAGACGCTGGATCAAAATCTGCAAGAGCTGGTCAAGCGCAATATCGTGTCGGTTGACGAGGCGCGCAGCAAGGCCGCCATCAAGGACAATTTCAAATAACGCTGCGTTGTTGATGACGTCAGCGTAAAACCGCAATGGATTAAGGGAGTAGGCAATGGATCGTGATCAGGCCGTACAGTTTATGCATAACCTGCTGCGAGCCATGCTCAGCAAAAAAGCGTCTGATCTGTTTATTACCGCGGGTTTTCCGCCTGCGTTCAAGGTCGACGGCAAGATGACGCCGGTGTCGAATCAGACGCTGACGCCGCAGATGACCGCCGATCTTGCCCGCGGCATCATGAACGACAAGCAGGCCGCCGAGTTCGAGGCGACCAAAGAATGTAATTTTGCGATTGCGCCGGCCGGCATCGGCCGCTTCCGTGTCAACGCCTTCGTGCAGCAGCAGCGGGTGGGGCTTGTCATGCGCACGATTACTACGACCATTCCGAATTTTGACGCGATGAAACTGCCGCCGGTCCTCAAGGACGTGGTGATGAGTAAGCGCGGCTTGATTATTTTTGTTGGCGGCACGGGTTCTGGAAAGTCAACGTCGCTGGCGGCGATGATCGGTTATCGTAATGAAAACAGCTATGGACACATCATTACCATCGAAGACCCGGTCGAGTTTGTGCACGAGCACAAGAATTGTGTGATTACGCAGCGCGAAGTTGGCGTCGACACCGACTCGTGGGAGAGCGCCCTGCACAACACGCTGCGCCAGGCGCCGGACGTTATTCTGATTGGAGAAATCCGCCACCGCGAAACCATGGAGCATGCGATTGCGTTCGCCGAGACCGGCCACCTCGCCATGGGGACGTTGCATGCCAACAGTGCCAACCAGGCGCTCGACCGTATCATCAATTTCTTTCCGGAAGAGCGCAAACAGCAGCTGCTGATGGATTTGGCGCTGAATATGCGCGCGCTTGTTGCGCAGCGCCTGGTGCCGACCAAAGAGGGTAAGGGGCGTCGTGCCGCGATTGAAATACTACTCAATTCGCCGCTGATCCAGGACCTGATCTTCAAAGGTGAGGTGCACGAAATTAAGTCCATCATGGCGAAATCGCGCGAACTTGGCATGCAGACTTTTGATCAGGCGTTGTTCGATTTGTACGAGGAAGGCGCGATTAGCTATGAGGATGCCCTGCGCAATGCCGACTCGGTTAACGAATTGCGCCTGAAGATCAAGCTTGAGGGCAAAGAGGCCAAGGACAAGGACGTGATGTCGGGCATCGAGCATTTGAACATCGTTTGATGGGGCATCTCCGTTTTGTGCAACGCCGGGCGCGTCCCGGCGGTTTTGTTTGTTTGTAAGCCTCCCCTACGAATGGACGACCATCGCATTCTCCGCGTTAGTCGTTTGCGGTGCCTAGTTCGTCTTCGGTATTTCCGCTTTTGGAGCGGCGTTTATTACCGAGCCGGTGCTGTCCCATTTTACCCCCTGGATTTTGTCCTGCCCACCTGCGTGCTGCTCGATGTGTCCGCCGCCATCGCGATGGCGGCCCGGGTTTCCCGTCATGCAGACAGACGGGAGATTAACTGGACGGTGCCGCTTTGTTTGCTGGGCGCGGTGTTGGGGGTGACATTGTTGGTGAGTCTGCCACGCAGAGCTACGCTGGCAGGCTTCGGGGTATTGTTGCTTTTTTACGGCGTTTAAACACTGTATCAAGGCAAGGTTGTAGACATGATTAGTCGTGGCTGGGCGCCGCTCGCCTGCTTCATGGGTGGGCTGACGGGAACGCTGTTCGGCATAGGGGCGCCGCCGTATGCCATGTATCTCTCCCACCGAATCACGGACAAGGCGGCTTTGCGCGCGACGTTGTCCAGCAGGTGTTGATATCGACGACAATACGTGCGCTGGTGTTTGCGGTCGGAAGGTTGATGCTGCGTGACTGTTTGCTTATATTTGCTGTTTTGTTGCCCTTTGCGCTAGCAGGATTGTGGTGGGGTAACCGCTTGCAGGGGCGTATATCGCGCGAGCAGCTCGGGCGGTTTATCAGCCTGCTAGTTTTGCTGATCGGTGCATCTGTGCTGATCCGGGCTTTTACCTGAGGACGTAGGAATGCTGCACAACACGGAATTCTGGGTTATCGCACTGCCAGTTATTTTTATTGGCTATTTCATGTTTGGGGTGTCGGGCTTTGGTGCCTCTCTGATTACCGTGCCGTTGCTCTCGCATGTGGCGGCGCCGGCGCAGCTGTTACCCATGCTGGTCGTGCTGGATATCAGTGCAGCACTCATTCTGGGCGCGCGCTTCCGCGCGGATATGGCGCGGCGGGAGGTGTCGCTGCTGGCCCCCTTCACGGTCCTCGGTTGCGCGCTGGGTGTGACGCTGCTTATCAATCTACCGCGCGAAGCACTCATGCTGGGTATTGGTGTCTTCACGTTGTTCTATGCGGCTTACCAACTTTACGATCCGGTCAATATCCGTCCGATCTCGCGTGTTTGGGCCGCACCCGCTGGATTTGTGGGCGGCATGATGGGCACGATGTTCGGTGCCGGGGCACCGCCCTACGTCATGTATCTGACCCGTCGTGTGGCTGAAAAAGCCGCGCTCCGTTCTACGATTGCGGCAATGGCTGTGCTGAGTATCGGCGCACGTTTACTTGCGTTCGCTGGCGCGGGGCTGATGTTCAATGGTGAACTGTGGATGGTTTGTGCGTTGCTCGCACCGGCCGCCGGCCTTGGGCTCTACTGTGGGCACCGCATGCATTTGCGTATCAGTCGCCAGCAAATGTTGCGTGCAATTTTTATCATGCTACTGGTTTCTGGCGGTTCCCTGCTGGCAAGGGCCTTGTCCCAATAGGCGCGCTACGCTCGCGCATGGTTGCCGTCGGTGATGACTTTTCTAAGCAGATCCTTCAGCCGGCCCTTATGCGTAAAGCCCCAGTCGCCGCCATACTCTATGTCATCAACGACCCAGCGCCCGCTGCTGCGGACGAGATGTATTTTGTCGACCCACAGCGCGGTGTTGCTGCTGCTGCCGTAGCGCAGCTCTACCCGACAAACAGTTGCGGCCTCCGTATGCTTGCAATCGCGCATCGTAAAATTCTCCGCACCCTCAAATAGGGAGGTGAATACATCCCCCTGCACGAGCGGCGGAACCAGCCTCTTGGTGACCTTTGCGTAATGCCGTTCAGCTGAGTCGGCGCGTTCCAGTAGTCGGGCTAGCGTGTGTGAAATCGCAGGTGAAAATTTAGCGCGTATGGCGGCATTTGGAATGCCAGTTGGCCTGGTGGTCAGGTATATCCGATAGAAAGCGTTGGCGGCGTGTTCTAGGCGACTATCGGCTTGCGCTTGGGATTGGCCAACAAACCCGGCCCAGGCGGCACAGCAAACCAACGCACCAGTCTTCAGGATCAGTTTGGCATTGAGGGGTAGGACTATGGCGCGCACGGGGGCTCACTTGTTGTCTTGCAAATATTGATTTTGTGCAATTCAGCACCGTTTAGCAATGCGTGCGTGCGGGCGTTGCCTCGCCGCTGCCATCATTGGTTGCTGAGTAACTAAAACTGCCGTAAGCCCTCGGTTTATCGGGATTAGAAAATATTTTGAAGTATTTCTTTCAAACCCAAAAAGACTTTGCTACAATTCGGCCCCTCCTGAGGTGCACGAGGAAACGTAATAAGTTTCCAGCCTCAATGATCTTTAAAAATATACAGTCGATAAGTGTGGGCACTTGGTTTGGGGGCGGTTCAATTTTCTTAGGGGAATTGAACAACTTTCAAAATAGAAGTGCTCGCATGAAGTTTTAAAGAACGTCAAGCGAGAGTAATACTTTGCAGTGATTA
>CAMDSO010000058.1 GCA_945906935.1 Bordetella parapertussis | reverse complement strand
ATGAAGCGAAAACACCAGCGTACGCTGGAACTGATCTATGCCCGGCCTGTATCGGCAAATGTCCGTTGGGCCGACATTGAGGTCTTGCTCATTGAGTTGGGCGGGCAAATTTCAGAGCGCGAAGGATCGCGGGTGTTGGTGCGTTTGTTCGACGAACGGCGAGTATTTCACCGTCCGCATCCCGAGCCGACGACGGATAAAGGGGCGGTCGAGGCAATTCGCAAATGGCTGGAAGAGAATGGAGTGAAACCATGAATACCATGTCGATCAACGGCTATCAGGCGGTCATCGCGTTCGACCCGGACATCCAGATGTTCCGGGGGGAATTCGTGGGGCTCAACGGCGGTGCCGATTTCTATGCCAAGGATGTCGATGGCTTGAGTCGCGAGGGGGCGATTTCTCTCAAGGTATTCCTTGAGGCATGCGCCGAGGATGGTGTCGAGCCGCGCAAGCACTTCTCCGGAAAATTCTCTCTACGGGTTGACCCGGCTACGCACGAAGCCGCCGCCATCGCCGCCGCTGCTCACGGCCAGAGTCTAAATCAGTGGGCGACCGAAGCGATTCGACAAGCGGCATTGGCGGGTTGATGGGCAGGCACGATGACAAAACCGGGTATAAAACCGGGTACAAATCGGAGGCGAAACTAATGAATACGCGTAACGAAGCGGTCCGCGGCCGGTTATTGCGGTTCAACGTCTAAGGTTGAAGTCGGCGCGACTTTTCACATCCGAAGGAGATACGCCATGCAGCCGTGGAAACTATTGGCCCTTGCAGTGTTGTCCGGTCTGACCGGCCTGGCTGCCGCGCAAAGTTATCCCAACAAGCCGGTGCGCGTGATCATTCCTTATCCTCCGGGCGAGGCCGCCGACTTTATTGCGCGCGTCATCGGGCCGACGCTGTCTGAACGCATGGGCCAGCAGTTCGTGGTGGAGAACCGGGCCGGTGCCAGCGGTCAGATCGGCATGGAACTGCTGAAGAACGCGCCGGCGGACGGTTACACGATTGGTATCGGTCAAGGCGGCAATCTGGTCGTTGCGCCGCACACCTATAAAAAAATCCCGTATGACCCGGTCAAGGATTTCACCGGTGTCGCACTCAATGCCACCAACTATCTCGCAGTGGTCGCACATCCCACCGCGCCATTTAAAAACGCCGCCGAGATGGTCAAATGGGCGAAGGCGCATCCGGGTCAGCTGACTCTCGCGTCGAACGGCGAGGGCGGTTATCCGCACCTCGCGTTCGAATTGCTGGCGTCGATGGCGGGCTTCAAGTTTTTGCATGTGCCCTACAAGGGCGCGACACAAATTGCCACTGACGTGATCAGCGGTCAGGTGCTGACCGGCATCGGTTCTTATACCGGCATGTCGACGCAGATCAATGCCGGCCGTATGCGTCTGATCGGTGTGACCAACCACGTGCGCGTGCCCAACAACCGCGAGCTGCCGATTTTCTCCGAGCTGGTGCCGGGCTATGACATGCGCGGCTGGTTTGGTTATGTTGCGCCGGCCGGCACGCCGCGCGATATCCTGAAAAAGCTCAATGAGGAAATTAACCGTGCGATGCAGTTGCCCGAGGTGAATGCGAAACTTACCGGTGCGGGTTTGATTGTCGTCAACGAATCAGCGGAGTATTACACCGAGTTCATCAAGACCGAATATGTCAAATACGGCAAGATCGTAACTGAAATCGGTTTGAAGCCGCAGTAAGCACCCATACACCGCGCAGCGCCTAATTTCGGGATGCGCGGAGTCTCTACCGCCGCGCGGGTTAACACCACGGCGATCCACGTCGCCTTTTGGGGAGCCCAACATGCAACTCGACAAACTCGTTACCGGTCTCGATGTGCCGAACGATATTTATGTCGTCGTCGAAATCCCCGCCAACGGCCCGGGCCTCAAGCTCGAACTCGACAAGGGCTCAGGCGCCTTGTTGGTGGATCGTTTCATGGCAACGCCGATGCACTATCCGTGCAACTATGGTTTCGTGCCGCATACGCTGTCGCTCGACGGTGATCCGCTCGATGCCTTGGTGATTTCGCCGATCCCCTTGATCTCAGGTGTGGTGGTGCGTTGCCGTACCGTTGGCTACCTGGCCGCCGAAGATGATGCGGGTCCGGACGCCAAGCTGTTATGTCTACCCGTGCCTAAGCTCACGTCTGTTTACGACAATGTGCAAGAAGTCGGCGACCTGCCGCCCTTGATCGTCGAGCAGATCGAGCATTTCTTTATTCACTACAAGGATCTCGAGGCCGGCAAGTGGATGAAGGTGCTCGGCTGGCGCGATGCCGCCGCCGCACGCGCCGAGATTCTCGAGAGCGTCGCGCGTTACCAGGCGTCGAGCCCACATCCGAATTTCTAGGAGGCCACAGGCGTCAGGATTTGGCCGGTATCGTTTCCACTTTTAATCCGACCAGCAACACGCCGGCCAGCACCAGCACGGCGCCGGCGATTTGTATCGTCGTCACCGGTTCGTTGAGTATCAGCCAGCCAAAATAGATCGTGATGATGGGGCCAACCGCGCTGATCATCGAGACCTGGCTGGCGCCAATGCGTTTGACGCCCTCGGCCATCAGCCAGATCGGCAGCACCGTCGAGACCAGCGCCATGGTGAGAGACAGCCAGTAAACCTTGGCCGGCTGCGCCAGCCCCGCCACGCCGTGGCCGATGAAAAACTGGCCGGTGGCAAATCCGCAGGCAATGATCGAGGCGTAACCGGTGAAGCGCGCCGCCCCCAATCGCGGAATCACCGCGCCGCTGCCAATCAGGTAACAGGCGAAGGCCAGCGCGCTCAGGAACACCAACCCGCTGCCCAGCATGATGGTCTGCGGGTCTTGCGCGAGCGTGAGGTTGCTGGCAAAGACCAGTGCAATGCCGCCATAACTCAGCACGATGGAAATCACGTGATGCCGGCGCACCTGCGTTTTGAATAAAAATGCGGAAAGCAGCACGACCATGGTCGGTTGCAGAAAAAGTATCAGGCGTTCGAGACTGGCCGAAATGTATTGCAGACCGAGAAAATCAAAATAGCTCGACAGGTAGTATCCGATGAAGCCGAGTGCCGTCAGATTGCGCCAGTCGCGTGCACTGAGGTTGCGCGCGCCGCCGCCAGCCATCCACGCCATCAGCAGAAAGAAAGGCAGTGAAAACAGCAGGCGCAGGGCGAGCAGCGTTTCGGCGTCGATCGAGAATTCGGCATAGAGAACCTTGATCAGGATCGCCTTGAAAGCGAAGCCAGTCGCTGCAATCAGAACCAGTAACGGACCGATCAGACGATGAGTAGACGCGGAGTTGGGCATGCCTTAGCGCTTGCGGCCGCCGCCGAGCAGACTGCCGAGTACGCCACGTACAATTTCGCGGCCGACCTGCGAGCCGATGCTGCGCATCGCACTTTTCGCTACTGTATCGATGAGGCCGGGTTGCCGTCCGCCTCGTGGGCCGGCGTTGCCGAGCAAGACGCTGCCGAGGACGCCGCCCAGCGCCCCAAGCAAGCCGCCGTTGTTATCGTTGGTGCCAGGGTTTGCTGGTGCGGCCGCCGTACCGGGTTGAGTTTCGGCGGCGCGCCCCTTGAGTTTTTCGTAGGCTGATTCGCGGTCGATCACCGTTTCGTAATGGCCGTAGATCACCGAGGCCTTGATGATGGCGGCGCGTTCGGCTTCGCTAAGTGGTCCGATGCGCGTGGCCGGTGGGAAAATCGCGGCGCGTTCAACCATCGATGGCCGGCCCTTCTCGTCGAGCAGCGAGATCAACGCTTCGCCCACCGACAGCTCGGTGATGGCGGTTTCGGTGTTCACCGCCGGATTGGCGCGCATGGTTTGCGCGGCCGACTTGACCGCTTTCTGGTCGCGTGGCGTGAAGGCGCGCAACGCGTGTTGCACACGGTTGCCGAGCTGGCCCAGCACAGTGTCAGGGATGTCGAGCGGGTTCTGGGTGACGAAATAGATACCCACGCCTTTGGAGCGGATGAGGCGCACCACTTGTTCGATTTTGTCGAGCAGGGGTTTGGGCGCTTCATTAAAGAGCAGATGCGCTTCGTCAAAAAAGAACACCAGTTTGGGTTTTTCGAGGTCGCCGACCTCGGGCAAGTGCTCGAACAGTTCGGCCAGCAGCCACAGCAGAAAGATCGAATACAGCTTGGGTGCGTTCAGCAGGCGGTCGGCGGCCAGAATGTTGATGACACCGCGACCCTTGTTGTCGGTCTGCATAAGGTCGCTGATATCGAGCATGGGTTCGCCGAAAAAGGCGTCGCCGCCCTGTTGCTCGACTTCCAGTAGCGCACGCTGGATGGCGCCGATCGAGGCCGCCGAGACATTGCCGTATTCGGTGGTGAATTCCTTCGCGTTGTCGCCAATGTGCTGCAACATCGCGCGTAGATCCTTGGCGTCGAGCAGCAAGAGGCCGTGATCGTCGGCGATCTTGAACACCAGCGAGAGCACGCCTTGTTGCGTGTCGTTGAGGTTGAAGAGGCGCCCGAGCAGCAGCGGGCCCATGTCGGAGACTGTGGCGCGCACCGGATGCCCGGCCTTGCCGTAGACATCCCAGAACACGGTCGGGCAGGCGTTCCATTGCGGTTCGTCCAACTGGAGCGCCGCGAGTCGTTCTTTCATTTTCGGCGAGCTGGTGCCGGCGGCGGCTAGCCCCGACAGGTCGCCTTTGACGTCCGCCATGAACACCGGCACGCCGATCGTCGAAAAGCGCTCGGCCAGTACTTGCAGCGTGACGGTCTTTCCAGTGCCGGTGGCGCCGGCGATCAGGCCGTGACGGTTGGCGAGCGCGGGCAGCAGAGCGATCTCGCTCTTCGAACGGGCGATGACGAGCGGTTCGGACATGGCGGCTCCGGGCAAGGGGTATGTTAAAATTTTAATTATATCAGCGCGATATTGCGGACATCCGCGGCGGACCTTCGCCGTCTTGTCCGGTCGCACGTGTCTACACGTTCAGACGAGCAGAGGTTGCAATGGCCGGTCACAGTAAATGGGCGAATATCCAGCATCGCAAAGGTAAACAGGATGCCAAGCGCGGCAAAATTTTTACGCGCTTGATCAAGGAAATCACCGTTGCCGCGCGCATGGGCGGGGGTGACCCCAACGGTAATCCGCGCCTGCGCCTGGCGATGGACAAGGCCTACGAAAACAACATGCCGAAGGATAACGTCGAGCGCGCGATCAAACGCGGCACCGGCGACCTTGACGGCGTGAACTACGAAGAGATTCGTTATGAAGGCTATGGCATTGCCGGTGCCGCGGTGATGGTGGATTGCATGACCGACAATCGCACGCGCACGGTGGCCGATGTGCGCCACGCCTTCGCGAAATACGGCGGCAATATGGGCACCGACGGATCTGTGGCTTTTCTCTTCAAGCATTGCGGCCAGATGATGTTCGCCCCCGGCACCAACGAGGACAAGCTGATGGAAGCCGCGCTTGATGGTGGCGCCGAGGATGTGATTGCCAACGACGATGGCAGCTTCGAGGTCATCACCGCCCCTTATGAGTTGTCGAAAGTGAAGGCTGCGCTGGAGCAGGCGGGCTTCAAGCCGGAGATGGTGGAAGTGACGATGAAGCCGGGCACCGAGACCGAGCTCAAAGGTGATGATGCGGCGAAAATGCAGCGCCTGCTCGACGCGCTCGAAGTGATTGACGACGTGCAGGATGTTTATACGACCGCACTGATGGAGAACGCGTGACGGCAACCGCCCCACGCGTTCGCATTCTAGGCATCGACCCCGGCCTGCGTATCACAGGCTTTGGCATCATCGACAAAACCGGCAACACCCTTGATTACGTCACCAGCGGCTGCATTAAAACGCGCGCTGAAGACGCGCTCGCGCAGCGCCTGAAAACCATTCTCGACGGCCTCAGTGAAGTGATCACCGCCAACCGGCCAGAACAGGTGGCGATTGAAAAAGTTTTCGTTAATAGCAATCCCCAATCGACGCTGCTGCTCGGGCAGGCGCGTGGCACGGCGATCTGTGCGGCTGTCTTGCAATCGTTAATGGTGAGCGAATACACCGCGCTGCAAATCAAGCAGGCGGTGGTGGGTAATGGTCACGCTGCCAAGGAGCAAGTGCAGGATATGGTCAAGCGCCTGTTGCGACTGGCGGGAGACCCCAGCGCGGACGCGGCTGACGCGCTGGCCTGCGCGATTTGTCATGCGCATGGCGGCCAAGGCTACGGTCAGCTCGCCACGGCCGGTTATCGCATGCGGCGCGGTCGTCTGATCGGTCCGGGGCCGGCGTGACGCGATCGCCGGCACCAGCGCTGCAGTCATTGCGTAATCCCCTGCCGCGCTACGCGCCAGCCACGCCCCACTCGTTTTTGCCGGTCACTGATATTTTTTTAGAGATCAATTTTCCGACGTTGAACATGACTTACGGTCCGGCAAGCATTGCGGGCGGCGGCTGTTGGACGCACGGCCCTGCCGTCCGCGGTTATCATTTCATTGGAGGGCTTGCCTACGTACGGCTGCTCGCGCCGGCGATCAAGCTGACGATGGGCGCAGCGGTGCTGTATGACGCTTTGCTGGCGTTGGCGATATTTCTACGAGGACACACATGATCGGTCGTATCAGTGGGCGCTTGCTGGAAAAAAATCCGCCACAGGTGGTGGTGGATGTGCAGGGTATCGGCTATGAAATCGATGTCTCGATGGGCACCTTTTATCAGCTGCCCGCCATCGGACAGGAAGTGGCGCTCTACACGCATTTTGTGGTGCGTGAAGACGCCCAGTTGCTCTATGGGTTTGCCACCGAAGAAGAGCGCCGGGTGTTTCGCCAGTTGCTGAAAATTTCCGGCGTCGGTGCGCGCACGGCACTCTCGGTGCTCTCCGGTATGAGCATCGCCGACCTGCATGACGCGGTCAGCGCGCAGGATAGCGGCCGTCTGGTGCGGGTGCCAGGGATCGGTAAAAAAACCGCCGAACGCTTGTTGCTGGAATTAAAAGACAAGCTCGCTGTGACGGTGTTGCCGCGTAGCGGCGGCGAACATGGCGGCGACATTCTCAATGCGCTGCTGGCGCTCGGCTACAATGACAAAGAGGCATCGTGGGCGGCGAAACAACTGCCCGGCGGTGTCGCCGTCGCCGAAGGCATACGCCAGGCGCTCAAGTTGTTGTCGAAGGGCTAGGAAGAATAAAAACCCATGGTGATAGAAACCGACCGTCTGATTTCCGCCGCACCTGTCTCGCCGCAGGAAGAGGCGTTCGAGCGCGCATTGCGTCCGAAGGCGCTCGACGACTATGTGGGCCAGAAGAAAATTCGCGCCCAGCTCGAAATTTTTATCGAGGCGGCGCGCCGTCGCAAGGAACCGCTCGATCACGTGTTGTTGTTCGGGCCGCCGGGACTTGGCAAAACCACGCTCGCCCACATTATCGCGCGTGAAATGGGCGTGAATCTGCGCCAGACTTCGGGCCCGGTGCTCGAACGTGCCGGTGATCTGGCGGCGATGTTGACCAATTTGCAGCCGAATGATGTTTTGTTTATCGATGAGATACACCGTCTGTCGCCGGTGGTCGAGGAGATTCTCTATCCGGCGCTGGAGGATTTTCAGCTCGATATCATGATTGGCGAGGGGCCGGCGGCGCGCTCGGTCAAACTCGATCTGCCGCCCTTCACATTGATCGGCGCGACCACCCGTGCCGGCATGCTGACCAATCCGTTGCGTGATCGCTTCGGTATCGTCGCGCGGCTCGAGTTTTATACCAACGAAGAACTGACGCAGATCGTGCAGCGCTCGGCGCGCCTGCTGGAAATCGAGACCAGCCTGGAGGGCGCGGGTGAAATCGCCAGCCGCTCGCGCGCCACTCCGCGCATCTCCAACCGGTTGTTGCGGCGTGTGCGCGATTACGCCGAGGTCAAGGCCGACGGCAAGGTGACGCGTGAAGTGGCCGATGCCGCCTTGAAAATGCTCGATGTCGATCAGCTCGGCCTTGATGTGATGGACCGACAGCTGCTGCTGGCGGTGATCGAAAAATTCGCCGGCGGACCGGTCGGTGTCGATAACCTGGCCGCTGCGCTGAGTGAAGAGCGCGACACTATCGAGGATGTGCTCGAACCTTATCTGATCCAGCAGGGTTATCTGCAGCGCACACCGCGCGGGCGGATAGCCACGGCGAGCGCCTATCGTCACTTCGGTCTTGCCGCGCCGCGTGGCGGCGCCAATGCCGAACTATGGGACGCCGAACCGCCTGCGGCTATGCTCTGAACCTGCAGAAATCGCGCGGGCGGCAACCATGATGTACCAGATCGAAGTCACCACTCACTGCAACTTCGAATGCTTTTACTGCGCTGGTCGCGCCATGCCGCAACGGCATATGCCGTGGGATCTGTTTAAAAGCATTATCGACGGCATTCCCCCCGGGCAGCACATGGTTTCGCTGCAGGGCGAGGGCGAGCCGACCACGCATCCAAAGTTCCGTGAAATGGCCGAGGCGGTGAGCGCGCGCAGTCTGGTCCCCTTCACCATTACTAACGGCGCGCAAATCGATGCGGACTGGATGGCCTTAACCTTTCCGCGCATCGGCGTCTCTATTGACACGCTGGATGCCGCCGAAGCTGAACGCATCGGCCGGCACAAACTAGACCGAGTACTGAAAAATCTCGAGGCTCTTGATGCGCGCATGGGTCCGAAGCGCATCCGTATCATGAGCGTCAACTATGGCCAGCCGCTGGATGCGGTGCGTGAATTTGCGCGCGCCCGCGGCTATCGCCATAGCGTGCAGCCGTTACAGACCAAACCCGACTACGCGTATCGTTATCCGGGGGCGTTTGATACGCCGCTGCCGCGTTATACCTACCATTGCCGCTACCTCGAACGCCCCCTTAAGCGTTATTACGACATCGAAGGCCGCGAATATCCCTGCTGCTTCATCAAAGATGCGCGTTTGCACGAGCCCATCGGCACCATGCAGGAAAAAATGGTGGCCGGTGAAATTCCGCCGGCTTGTACGGGTTGTCGCGAGGTGCTCACCGCAGGTAGCCTGCCGATGCCGCGGCTGGCTGCGGTCGCGCGGTCTGCTACGGACGTCACCGACACTGGTGACGCTGTTCCCGAACTCAGCATCATTACGACGTGCAAGGGGCGCCTCGCCCATCTCAAACAGACGCTACCTGCGATGGTGGCGCAGGCGGATACCGAGGTGATCGTGGTTGATTACGCTTGCCCAGAAGGCACGGCTGATTGGGTTGCGGCAACTTTCCGTCAGGTGCGCGTGGTGCGTATTGAGCGTACACCGTTTTTTAATTTGGCACGCGCACGCAATTTGGGTGCCGCGCAGGCACACGGACGCTGGTTGTGTTTTGTGGATGCCGATATTCTTCTCGCTGCGGATTTTGCGGCGCGTGTGCGGCCTCTTTTGCAGAACGACGCTTTTCACGTATTTGCCAATCCGCAACCGGCGGTGTTGGGTGCGGTGGTTTGCCGGCCGGCGGATTTTACGGCGATCGGCGGTTATGACGAGGTGATCGAGGGTTACGGCACCGAAGACCGCGATCTCTATCTGCGCTTACTCGCGCATGGCCGGCGGAGTGAACAGTTGCCGGGGGATATTGTGCAGGCGCTCGTTCACGACCGCGCTGCCAGTGTGCGTTATTACGAACTCAAGGATCACACGCTCAGCCAGCGCATCAACGCCACCTATGTCCAGATCAAGCAGGATCTGGCGCGCCAGTTCGGTGCCCATTTTCTTGGCGTCGATACGCGCAGGACGATTTATGCCGAGGTCGGGCGCGCCTTTCGGCAGGCCGCCGCGTCGGGGCGGCCGGCAACTCGCGTTGAAATCACTTTGCCGGCCGCTATCGACGTGCGCCTTTTTGGCTGGCAGATGACCAGGGTATGGACCTACCTTCTGAGTCCTTCGCCGCCGCCACTGCGCGTGCCCGAAGAATAGTGCCGCTTGCGCTCTTGCGTGGATTGCGCGATAACCCCGTTGCCCGTGCATCAACGTTAATACTGCCGGACCGGAGACAAGAAATTGAGTGCCCAGATATTTACAGAACAAAAAAGTGTGTTTCGCTGGCCGGTGCGTGTTTATTACGAAGACACCGATGCCGCCGGCGTGGTGTATTACGCGAACTATCTGAAGTTTCTCGAACGCGCGCGTACCGAATGGTTGCGCGCGGCTGGTTTCGAGCAGACGGCGCTGCGTGATGAACACGACATCGTGTTTGTCGTGCGCGCAGTTAACATCGACTATGCAGCGCCGGCCCGTTTCAATGATGTGCTCGAAGTGACCGTGGCGGTTAACCTGTTGCGAGGCAGCGTGATCGAACTCGCGCAAACCGTGTGTGGAGAGGCCGGCGTGCTGGTGACCGCCCTGGTAAGGGTGGTCTGTGTCAACACGCTGACATTCAGGCCCGTTAGAATACCTGCGTTGATTACCGAAAAACTCGCTGTGAGGTGTGCATGAATGTCACTCATGACATGTCCGTCCTGAGCCTGATCACCGGTGCGAGTGTGCTGGTACAGCTGGTGATGGCCGGGCTACTGCTCTGTTCGTTGTTCTCGTGGTACTACATTTTCGTCAAGGTCTTTACCTTCCGGCGTGCGACGCAGCAATCCGAACAATTCGAAAAGGATTTCTGGAGCGGCGGCGACCTCAATGAATTGTTTCAGCGTGCGGTCAATTCGCGCGAGTCGGCCGGCACCATGGAGCGGCTCTTTGAGTCGGGCTTTCGTGAATACACCAAGCTGCGCAAACAATCGGGCCATGACATCGCCGCAGTCATGGACGGTACGCGGCGGGCGATGCGTGCCACCTATCAGCGTGAGATGGAGGGGTTGGAATCGCATTTGTCCTTCCTCGCCTCGGTCGGCTCGGTTAGCCCATACGTGGGATTGTTCGGCACGGTGTGGGGCATCATGAATTCCTTCCGCGGGCTGGCCAACGTCGCCCAGGCGACGCTGGGTACCGTTGCGCCGGGGATCGCCGAGGCCCTGATTGCGACGGCGATGGGGCTCTTTGCGGCGATTCCGGCAGTGGTGGCGTACAACCGCTTTGCCGGCGACCTGAATACCCTTGCCACCAAGTTTGATTCGTTCACCGAAGAGTTTTCCAACATCCTGCAGCGTCAGGGTTGAGGCGGCGATGAACGCCGGGGCCATATCATGAGGATCGAGAAGCGCGGCAATCGCCGGCTGATGAACGAGATTAACGTCGTGCCGTATATCGACGTGATGCTGGTGCTCTTGGTGATTTTCATGGTGACTGCGCCGCTAACCAATCCCGGCCAGGTTGAATTGCCGTCCATCGGCAAGGCCTCCAACCCACCAGCGGCGCCGATCGAGGTCTCGATCCATACCGATCAGACGCTTTCGTTGCGTGATCGTTCGACCACGGTCGATGATCGTAAAATGTCGCGCAATGATCTGCTCGCAGCCATCCGCCAGAAGCAGGCCAAGAACCCCGAGCAGGCCGTGGTGATCGCCGCCGACAAGGATGTGCGCTACGAGGCGGTGCTCGACATCATGGATATGCTGCAGCAAAACCAGGTCAAGAAGGTCGGCTTGCTGGTCAAGCCGCGCGGCCAATAGGCGGCCATACGCGACGCGGCATGTACGCCCACGCCTCACAGCTCAACGCGCAGGAGAAGCTGATCTCCGCTGCCGTTGCCGCCGGCATGCATCTGCTGTTTCTGGCCCTGTTGGTGTTTGGCGTGAATTGGCAGAAGCACATCGAGCCGCCGGTCAACATGGTTGATTTGTGGTCGCCGCCGGCGCCAGCGCCAGTTGCAGAGGCCCCGTCGGCACCACCCCGTGAACCCGCGCCGCCGCCTCTACCGCAGGCAGTCAAACCTGAACCCAGACTGCGTACGCCTCCACCCGTCAAGGCGGTGCCGAAACCGGAGGCGGTCAAGCCTGATATCGCTTTTAAAGACAAGAAAGATAAAGAACGCGAAAAAGAACGCGAGAAGGACCGCGAGAAGGACCGCGAGAAAGACAAGCGCGTCGAGGAGAAAAAGCAGCAGGACGCGCGCCAGAAAGAGCAGGAGGCGCAGGCCGCGCAACAGACACAGGCGGCCGAGACTCAACGCATTGCCAACGAACAGGTCGAGGCGCAGCGTCGCCTCGCGGCGCAGGCGGTGGCGGCGCAGGTCCGTTTGATCGATGAATACAAGTCTAAAATACAGGCGCAGATCTACAAGACGATGCAGCCCTTCGATGATCTGCCAAAGGATACCTTCGCAGAAATTGAAATCACCGTATTGCCCGACGGCAATGTCCTCAGTACGGTGGTGAAGAAAAACAGCGCAAGTGCGCGCTTCAATGAGGCCGTTGAGCGTGCGGTGCTCAAAGCGCAACCGCTGCCGGTACCCAGGGGCAAGGACGCCGCCTTGTTTGCCGAGAACTTCCGCCGGATGACACTGGTGTTCCGGCCCAAACAGTAAATATCCGGCGACTTGTGCCCACAGTGTTAATGCCGGTCAACCCTTATAATAAGTGACGATGAAAACACAAATTTTGCGTTGTCTTTTGAGTACCCTGTTGCTGGTAGCGACGTTTGCCCAGGCGCAACTCCGCATTGAAATCGTCGGCGGCGGGGCTAGTCAATATCCGATCGCGCTCGCTCAGTTCAAGGGTGAGGAGCGTCTGCCGCAGAAGATCAACGAGGTGATCGCCGCCGATCTTTTGCGCAGTGGTTTGTTCAAAATCATAGACGGTGGCGGTCTTGCTGTCGTGCCTTCGGAGCCTTCCGAGGTGCAGTATCCGGTGTGGAAGGCGCGCAGCGCCGACTATCTCGTCATCGGCAGCGTGGCGCCCGCTACCGGCGGTGCATGGGATATCCGTTTTCGTCTGCTCGATGTCGATAAACAAACGCAGCTGGCGGGCTTTGCCTATCAGGTCTCGACACAGCAGTTGCGCAGCACTGCGCACCGCATTGCCGACGCCATTTACGAAAAAATAACCGGTGATGCGGGAGTGTTCAGTACCCGTATCACCTACGTGGTCAGGAACGGTAGCCGTTTTGAATTGCAGGTTGCCGATGCCGATGGGCAGGGCGCGCAAACGGTGCTGGCCTCCAACGAACCGATCCTGTCGCCGTCATGGTCGCCCGATGGCACGCGGCTTGCGTATGTGTCCTTCGAGCGCAAGAAACCGATTGTCTATGCGCAGTCGTTGTTGACCGGTCAACGCGGTGTGGTCGCGAATTTCAAAGGCAGTAACAGTGCGCCGGCATGGTCGCCCGACGGTAAGCGGCTGGCGGTGGTGCTGACCAAGGACGGCAACTCCCAGATCTATCTGGTGACGCCGGAAGGTGGCAATGCAACGCGCCTCACCAATAGTTCCACCATCGACACGGAACCCTGTTTTTCGCCCGATGGCCAGTGGGTTGTTTTCACCTCCGATCGCGGCGGCAGCGCGCAGATATACCGTGTCGCGGTCAGCGGCGGTGTGCCGGAACGGCTCACCTTCGAAGGCAGTTATAACGTCAGCCCGCATTATGCGCCGGATGGAAAATCGTTTGCCTTTATTCAGCGCAACAATGGTCGTTTCAGTGTGGCTGTGCAGGATTTCGCTAGCCGACAGCCGCAGGTATTAACTGAAAACAGTGCCGATGAATCACCGAGCTTTGCACCGAACGGACGCATCATCCTCTATGCGACCGAGGTGAGGGGGCGTGGTATATTAGCCTCCGTTTCAAGCGATGGCCGAGTGCGCCAGCGTTTCAGTATCGAAGCCGGTGACGTGCGCGAACCGGCTTGGGGCCCGATTGTAAAGAGTCAGTAATTTAAGGAGCGACGGCGTGAAAATATTTTTGATCAGATTCGCAGCAATCGTCACGATCATTGGCTTGTTTTCAGGTTGCGCCAGTCAGTCCGCCAAGGAACAGGAACCTGCCCCCGTCGTCGATGGTAATCCTGTGGGTACGGCTGTTGTTGCCGAGCCCGCGGCAAAAACAACGCCGGTTATCACAGTGGCGCCGAAGGCGACAGCGGTCAAGCCCGAGGTGATCTCGGCCAATCCGTTGAAAGATCCGGGCAGCATATTGTCCAAGCGCAGTGTTTTCTACGATTACGACAGCAATGTGGTGAAGGACGAATACAAGCCGCTGATCACCGCGCATGCGCGTTTTCTGACCCAGAACCGCGGTCGCAAGGTAGCGATCCAGGGGAATACCGACGAGCGCGGCAGTCGTGAATACAACATCGCGCTGGGTCAGCGTCGTGCCGTTGGCGTGAAGCAGATGATGATTCTGCTGGGCGTGCAGGAAGCGCAGATCGAGGCCGTCAGTTTTGGCGAAGAAAAATCCCGTTCGTCCGGTAAGGACGATACTTCCATGGCGGAAAACCGTCGTAGCGATATCGCTTACGACGGCGAATAGAACTCAGGCGGCGGGTGCGCTCGGCATGTTGCAGCGAATGAAAAAATCCGGGGTCTGTTGGTGCGCGTTGTTGCTGTTCTTGGCAGTGACAGGCGGTGTAGAGGCCGGGATGTTCGACGACGACGAGGCGCGCAAGCAGATTGCTGCGGAAAGAAAACGCCTTGATGCGCTCTCTACCGATATCAAAAATCAACAGCAGGCTGTTGAAACGCGCTTTGCCAAGGTCGAAGAAGCGCTGAAAAACCAGGCCTTGCTCGATCTGTACACACAGATCGAAGCGCTCAAAGCTGATTTGAACAAATTGCGTGGTCAGATCGAGGTGCTCAACAACAATGTTGAAAACAGCGCCAAGCGCCAGCGCGATATGTATACCGACCTTGATTCCCGCCTGACGCGGATCGAGCAGCATGGTGGTGCGGTAGCGCCGTTTCCGGCAGTGCCGACGTCGGCTCCTGCCGCAGTGACAGCCCCTCCGGTGGCGGCCCAGGCTCCCGCAGTCGCACCCGCAGCGAGCGCGACCGCTGCGTTGCCGGCCTCACCGGCCTCGATACCCGGCGATCCTGCGGCCGAGGCGCGTAATTATGATGCCGCGCAGGCACAGCGCCGTCTGGGTAACTATCAGGGCGCTATTGTCGCCTTCCAGAATTTCCTCGCCCAATATCCGAAGAGCAACCTCGCACCGCGTGCCCAATACTGGATTGGGGACTCGTATTTTAATCTGCGTGATTTCAGGCTGGCCATCGCCGCCCAGCAAACGCTCGTCAAAACCTATCCCGACAGTGCGACGGTGCCGGACGCGATGTTGAATATCGCCAGTTCGCAAATTGAAATGGGCGAAACGATCGCCGGTAAAAAATCCCTCGATGAGATTTTGCAAAAATTCCCGATTAGCGAGGCTGCCGGGAAAGCCAAGCGCCGTCTGGCGGCGATGAACGCTGTCGGTGGCGCGCCGGCCGGCAAGCAATAAGCTTGTGCTGGGGTTCGGTGTGGGTGTGCGCAAATCAGGCGGTGACGGTAGTGCAGTGGAGCGATCTGTGACCGAGGCCGCGCGCCCTGCCGATACGCTCCGCATCACCGAGATCTTTCATTCGCTGCAGGGGGAAACCAGCCGCAGCGGCCTGCCCACGGTTTTCATACGTTTGACCGGCTGCCCATTACGCTGCGGGTATTGCGATACCGCTTACGCATTTAGCGGCGGCCGTCTCCACACGGTTGAGGAAATATTTTTAACGCTGCAGCAATACGCCACGCCTTACGTCACGGTCACCGGCGGCGAACCGCTGGCGCAGAAGGCCTGTCTCGCCTTGCTGCGAGAACTCTGCGGGCGTGGTTATTCTGTTTCGCTGGAGACCAGCGGTGCGCTCGATGTCTCGGCGGTTGATCCGCGAGTTTCGAAAATTCTCGACATTAAGACACCCGCTTCGGGCGAGGTTGAAAAAAATCTCTGGAGCAATCTCGTGCATCTGACGCCGCATGACGAAATCAAATTCGTCATTTGCAGCGAAGCCGATTACGACTGGGCGAAGCAGCAGCTTGTCGCGCGCCAACTCGGCGCCTTGTGTCCGGTGCTGTTTTCGCATTCGTATCACGATCTGCCGCCGGCGCAACTGGCGGAGTGGATTCTGCGCGATCGTCTCGCCGTGCGCTTTCAGACCCAGCTGCATAAGCAGCTGTGGGGCGAAAAGGCGGGCGTATGAGCATACCGGCGGTGAGGCCGATGAATGCAGTGGTGCTACTCTCGGGCGGCCTGGATTCGGCGACCGTGCTCGCGATGGCACGCCAACAGGGTTACGCCTGTCATTGTCTCTCGCTCGATTACGGCCAGCGTCATCGCGCCGAACTTGATGCGGCGGTACGCGTCGCCGCGGCGCTTGGTGCGCCCGCGCATCGGGTGGTGAAGCTGGATCTGGCCGCCTTCGGTGGCTCGGCCCTCACCGATACCTCCATCGCCGTGCCGGTGGCTGGTATCGAGCCCGGCATACCGGTGACTTATGTACCGGCGCGCAATACCATCCTGCTGTCACTGGCGTTGGCATGGGCGGAGGTTCTTAAGGCACGGCATATATTTTTTGGTGCCAACGCGGTTGATTATTCAGGCTACCCCGATTGTCGCGGTGAATTCGTCAGCGCTTTTGAACACATGGCGAATCTGGCTACGAAAGCGGCGGTTGAAGGTGCGAGCCTCACCGTACATGCGCCCATTATTGAATTGAGCAAGGCTGAGATCATCCGGCGCGGCACTGCGCTGGGTGTCGATTACGGCCTGACGGTGTCGTGTTATCAGGCGGATGCGACGGGGCGTGCCTGCGGTGTCTGCGATTCCTGCCGCCTGCGTCGCGCCGGGTTCGAGGCCGCCGGTGTGGCCGACCCAACGCATTATTGCTAACCGCGTTGCCGTTCTCGCAGACGGGCTCGATTAGAATATCGTTTTTGTGGCCGGAGTTCTCTGATGGAAGGTGGTGCGCATACAGCGTCGCTGGTGGCATGGAGTGGTTTTGCACTGGCGCTGATTTTCGGCGTGGTGGGTAGCAAGACTAATTTCTGCACCATGGGCGCCGTCTCCGATATCGTCAATATGGGCGACTGGTGCCGCATGCGGATGTGGCTGCTGGCCATCGCAGTGGCTATCGCCGGGGCCTATCTCTTGCAGGCGGCCGGTCTGGTTGATCTGTCGCGCTCGATTTACACCTCGCCGAACTTTGCCTGGCTGTCCTTCATTACCGGTGGTTTTATCTTTGGCGTTGGTATGACGCTGGGTTCCGGTTGCGGCAGTAAGACGCTCATACGCATCGGCGGCGGCAATCTGAAGTCGGTGGTGGTCTATGTATTTCTGGCGATTTCGGCGGCGATGACCCTGCGTGGTCTGTTCGGTCAGTTTCGGGTGTCGGTGTTGCAAACGGCGGCGGTGAACCTAGAGGCATACGGTTTTAAAGGGCAGGATCTGCCGTCGCTGTTGGCGGGGACCGGTATGGAAATGAACCTGCTGCGTCTGGTCGTCGCCACTTTTGTGGTTTTGGCCCTGCTTGGTTTTGTTTTCAGGGATCGCGAATTTCGCAGCAATCCAACTTATGTGACTGGCGGACTGGTGGTCGGGTTGTTGATCGTTGCCGGCTGGTATGTCACCGGATACCTCGGCTACAAGGAAAACCCGGAAACCCTCGAAATGACCTTTTTTGGCACTAATTCGCGTGCTGCCGAATCATTCTCTTTTGTTGCTCCGTTGGCCTACACGCTGGAACTGTTGATGCTGTGGACGGATAAATCGCTGACCGCCACCTTCGGCATCATGACGGCGGCGGGTGTTATCGCCGGCTCTTTCCTCTATGCGAAGGCCAGCGGTGGATTCCGTTGGGAAAGTTTCGCTAATGTCGAAGACCTCGCCAATCACATCATTGGCGGCATCCTGATGGGATTTGGTGGCGTGACCGCCCTTGGTTGCACGATTGGGCAGGGCCTCAGCGGATTTTCAACCCTGGCCTTGGGCTCGATGTTGACCTTTGCGGCCATCATCGCCGGCTCCGCAGCGACCATGAAGTATCAATACTGGAAGATCATGCGCGAGTCTTGAGAGTGGTTAGGCAGGTCCTGTTTAATTTTAGGGTGCATAAAATTGACCCGCTTCTCGTCAACCGGTAAAATTCGCGCCTTTCGTAGCACCGGGCGGTTAGCTCAGCCGGTAGAGCAGCGGACTTTTAATCCGTTGGTCGCGAGTTCGAATCTCGCACCGCCTACCAATTTCATATTGGTATCAAAGACTTGGCCGCCTAGTGCGGCTGTTTCTTTTACTACACCACCGGTTGTCCGTTTTTTCTCGCGATAGTATGCTGTTGTTTTAGCGGGAAAAATCGTGACTGCCGAAAAATCACAATACACATACTTATAGAATGACAACTAGTCTATCGACGTGAGCGAAGTGCAGTGTGGCAATGTCGCTTTAGCGTTGATGGGGTGTGGCAGCATACAAGCACACACGAACGCGACCTAAACAAAGCCAAGCTGGGAATTGGTCATGGACAACGTTTTCTCAGCAGTTACGGCCAAAGCCATTGAGATGGCAAATGATGTGACTTTAACAGCGGGAATATCACGGGGGGCGCTGGGTTGTTGGTAAGTTAACCCCTTGTCTGGGTGTATCGCTACGACGTGAAGCTAAGGTAGCGGCAGGTGACAATGGGTGGCTGACCGGTAAGGTAAATCTCGTAATCAAGGCAGAATGCTGCGGAGTTTAAGCTGGGCATTCGACTTCATTCCTGGCTGGACGGCGCTGTCCCGGTGTTGCTTTTGCCTTGGTTGTTGCGGTTGATCTTTCCTCATCGGAGCCGGTGTGTGTGGGGCGTTGCTATAAGCGCGGTGGGCGAGGCGCAGGTGCGCTTGAATCGGCGCTCGGACGCGTCGCGGACACAATAACGTCTTGGTCTTGAGGTGTGGGAAATGAGCTGGCCAACGCTGAGTTTGTCCAGAGGCACCCGCTGCTTTTCGATGCACGGCAATCGCGCCAACGCCTTTTATGCGTGGGGTAATCGATCACCCTGTGCCGAAATAATTGATTCAAACAGCATGCGTCAGAAACATATCCGGTTGGGAATATGCTGCCTCCATCAGGTTGATGCCATGTTTGAACAAACTGGAATTTGACTAAAAATTAAATTTAGAATTTAATTGATGAGTCAACTCAATATCACGCTATTAAATAACCCGGAGGTGTTTTCAGTGCCTGATTTCCCAACCTATGAGCAATGGAAAACATTTGCTTCTGATCAACGCGGAATTTTTTCCCGCGGTAGTACTGAATTTAATGCGTTAGACGGCGCATTTAAAAGATACGCGGAAGCTAGAGAGCGCAAAGATACGGCCGGGATGTCGATAGCCATCGAATACAATGCTCTGAAAAACGCTTTTGAAGTTTACATACAAAAAAAAGAAAGTAATAAGGATAGTTTGACTCATTTGTGGGGATACAACGTAACCGATCGTAATGAGCAATTTAAAATTATGGATTCACTCAATAATTTTTTTCAAACTAACAACTCTCCACTTACGCGCGAAGAAGAAAAAATTTGCGTAAATTACGCGTTTGAAAAGGCACTACGTTTAAGAACATCACTGGCCTATGCCACAATCCAGCTAAAAAAAGGAAATTTCCTAAAATACAAGGAAAAAATTCAGAAGTGGTTGGGAGATACGAAAACAGAAGCATCCAATACGTTAAGCGGACAACTAAAACAAGCGGCAGAGGAAAATCGCTTCCTCGGGGAAACGGGGCGGGGAACCGCAAAGGAACGACTGGCGGTAGGGGTACGCCAAAATCTGGCCGAGATCGCTATGGCGGGAAATGATGCTCGGTCGGCATACTCTGCATCTGTAGAAGCGGCGCAAGCTTTACATATTGTGGCGGCTTCAGCCCCGGCCCCAGATACCACGTCAGAATTCCAAAAACATATTGCCGCAGTCTTAGACGTTTCGATGGATCACGTCTTTCAAGGAATGATGCAACAGGCCAAAATAGCTTTAGGACCAGCGAATTTTGATGCAGTCATAAGTGTGATACCGGTTCTGAATACGATAACCGCTGTAGGTAATCTGGCTATGTCAGTCAAGTCGATGTACGATGCCCATAAGAACGAACATTATTGCAAGATGGTTCGAGAAACGAAGGTAGTTGCTACCGGCATGGCGGCTGACGCAGTTGCACAGATTGAGAGCCTGATTAGCCACGATTTTGCAAAGGCCACTCAAGAAGCGGGCGAAAATGCTTTAAAACTAGCGGCTGGTTTTGACCCGACGCATACGGCGGGCGCGGTTGTAGGTGCGGCGACAGCTGTGGCGCATCTTATCCAGGGAGTTATCGAATTTGGTAAATGTTATTATCAGGTAGAAAACGCAAATACGATTCTGAGTAAATGGAAAAGCGTGGCTCTGGATGGGGATGAGTCAATTTCATTTGGTCTCAAAGGGGAGGATGCCGACACTTTTAAGGCCCGAAGAGCGATTGGTGGTATGAGTAATGGATCCACCCGGTTTATTGAGGCGATGAATGAATGCCCACTGCTCTCTTGCTATTTTATTGCAAATGCCCCCACCCTCGATTTGCTCGAAATATTGGCAACAGATCAGCAATATAATTTTAACAATTCTTTTTTTCAAACTTTCCAAATATATGATTCGCAGCGAATGGAAAGGATTAAAGAATTAGCAAAAGCAAAATTGGATGCTTCACCCTTTGAGATTATTCAAAGTCAGGGCAAGGTTCATGCAGAAAAATCTAGGCTAGAAAGTGAGAATTTCGAAAGACACCAAAATTTTTCTGCGCTGAGAGTCGCTAGGCTTGAAGGCTTCATGGAAAAGCACACGCAAATGCAGCAAGAGAAAAAGCGGCAGTTCGAAGCCGACGAGGCCGCAAAGAAGGTGGCACTTAAAGCAGGCCAAAAAGCCGCTGCTGAATTAGCAATCGTGATGATAATAAAGAAGCGCCAAGAGGCCGAGGCCAGGGCCGCTGAATTTCTGCGTCAAACAGCAGAGACTGAAACAAGGGATACGGCGGTCCTTATGGGGCGACGCACAGCGATTAGAAATGCAATTGACAAATATATGGATGAGACTAGCGGGTTTGCCGTGCTATACACTAAGCGCACACCGGAAGCTACGGAGGCACGGGAGGTACTCGAAAAGTTGTTAAAGGGCGCTGACCTCCCAACGCTACGGGTCTTGGATCAAGTGACAACATATCTGCTCACGCGAACAGATGCCCCAACCCAATATAAATATTTAAGACCGTTGAAAAAAGAATCGCGTTTGAAGAGGTTGCTCCAAGAGAGTTATAACGCCGCTCGCTAGTGCGGCGCTTGGCAATTAATAAAAATAAATATAAATAAATATAAATTTCGGCCTTTAATAGATATTGGACAGATTTAGGGGGCGGTTATGCGGAAGGCAGGCGCGATCGAACTAGACAACGCACAGCGGGAAGCCCTGTTGAGACTACTACGGTCGAACACGGTGGAAGTACGATTAGCGCGGCGCGCCGGCATCGTGCTGGTGGCCGCGGCCGGGTTCGATAATTACGACATTGGCGAGATGCTCGGCGTGGGTCGGGTGCAAGTGGGTCGCTGGCGCGCACGCTATGCTACCGACGGAGTCAAGGGCATCGAGCAGGACTCGCCGCGCGGCGGGCGCAAGCGCAAGGCTGATCCGCTCGAGAAATGGCGAAAGCCGATCGCCGACTTGATGATACCTAACACCGATTCGACAGGCTGTTTTTGCAAAGCGTAGATTCTGAGTAATGCCCTCTTTTTTAGTCGATGCGCCAACGCTTCCATCGGGGGCGAGGTCATCTGCATTTTGGTGGTTTAGGGATTGGCGGCGTCCTACTTGGCGTAGATATCGATAAGGGTTTGCAGGTCTATACGCTCGACGAAAATGCAGGTTTGAAATTGTCCAATGACTGCCGCGAATGCTTTGGCTGTGTTTTGCTTGGTGCCTTAAGATAATAAAATGAGTTTCCCATCATATCTTTACTTGATAAATGAAATGTTTTAGGTTAAATTAAATTTATAACATATTGCATAAAATCACTATTTTTTTGATATGATGGTGTTTATTCAAGAAACACCCCACAACGACGGCGTAAAATTTTTTAAATTATTAATCACAGGCTCCGGAAAGCGCTCTGTAACACAATTTTGATAACGTACTATGGATCTTTTGAGCGCGTCGCACGTTACATTCGAAGCCGCTTTTATTCTGGTGTTGCATTTAAGCTGATAGCATAATGGGCCACCCAAAACCACTGTCTGCATTCAATCGTCTGATTTTATTGGCCTTGTGCGCATGCTCTTTCATGCTTACGGCTTGCAGTACCCTCGATACCGTCGATAGTTGGGTTTACAAAATCCCGAAAGTGCAACTCGGTGAGGTCACCGTTGTGACCGAGGCTGGTTCAAATCGCAATACGGCGATTGAAATTGAAATCCTGCTGGTTCAGGACATAGAACTGCTCAAGAAAATATCAGAACTGCCGGCAAGGAAATGGTTTGAAGCGAGAGAGGATATTCGAAAAAACTATCCCGGCGGATTCCAATCTTTCGGGTGGGAGCTATCCCCCAGGCAAGAGGTGCGTTTGCGTAAGACGGAATTGAGTGGGAAACGTGCTTACGCGGTCGTCATTTTTGCAAACTATCTTGCTTCAGGTGAGCATCGCGCGCGTATCGATAATTTCAAGGACGGCGTAATTGTCCGCCTGCGCGAAAACGAATTTGTAGTCACGCAGCGATAAACAATGTCATTTTAGCCACCAAACCCACATTGATCTCGGCTAATAAGGTAGGGAAATGATTAACGTAAAACAGCTCTCCGCAGCGATTCAGTGGCACGAAGGAATG
Organism: Bordetella parapertussis; assembly: GCA_945906935.1. Classification (GTDB taxonomy): domain Bacteria; phylum Pseudomonadota; class Gammaproteobacteria; order Burkholderiales; family SG8-41; genus PALSA-1004. Next base: position 3,545 of record CAMDSO010000058.1, on the reverse strand, counting down.
TTGCTGGCCCCGCAGCATTTTCAGCAACTTTCGATGCGTCAGGAGCAGTTACTTGCCTATCAATTTCTGACTGGCCATCCTTTCTGCTGGGGGGTGCGAACGGTCGAATTTGATGGCGCCCTTTTCAGTGCCGGGAAATTGCGTGTTAACCGTCTGGAGGCAATTATGCCGGACGGTCAGGTTGTATTTACTGCGGACGCAAACGATGCCGCCTCCGACCGAACTCTCGAAGTTGATCTTGTTCCTTTTTCCGAACAGTTAGATGTTGGAGATGTTAAGGTCTATCTTGCAGTAGCAATAGGCGATGATCGTTATTATTCGGTTTCTGGTGAGCTCGTGGTCGATGATAATGGTGATTCTGATGGGGTTGATATACCAAGGCTTCTCCCAAAACTTCAGTTGATGGTTGGGGATGTGCCTTCGGCTCGCTACGTCAGCTTCCCGCTGGTAGGCATAAGGCGCCAAAATGGTGTGTTTAAGTTTGGAGAGTATATTCCGCCTTCAATTTTTGTATCGCGCGATTCACCATTATGGAAATCTTGCAACGCGCTTGCGGGGATTATGCGGGAGAAAGCAACCTACCTTGCCAAGCAGGTATCTGGGTTGTCTTCTAGCCTGGAAGATCGACTCTGCTCGCTCGAGATTCGCGATCGGCTAAGAAGCATCGTTGCTGCTCTTCCGTGTTACGAAGCGATATTAGAGACCGACCAGTTGCATCCTTATCCCCTCTATGTTGCTCTATCTACACTTCTTGGGCCGCTTAGTTTACTAGGTAAGGGGGCGGTTCCATTTGCCCCTGTGTCTTATAGGCACATTGATTTGCGCAGTACTTTCGACACGCTTATTTCACAAGTTAGTAAAACACTGGAAGAAGTTAGTCAGTCTTATCGTGAAATTAAATTTACGAGGGATGGCACTAAATTTTCGGTGCTGCTCGACCCTCACTGGGGGGGCGAGCGCATTGTTGTTGGTCTACGCGGATCTACAGCGCAAGACCACAAAAATTGGATAGGTAATGCTTTGATCGGATCCTCGGCGAAGATTGGGGAGATTGCTGAAAAACGTATTCTAGGCGCGGCGCGCGCGCATATAGAACGCGCAGATGAGATCGGCCTCGGTGAAATGACGGGAACTACACTTTTTTCTATTCGTAACGATCCCTCGTTCATTCTGTCTGGCGAGCAGTTGGTAATTGATAATCGTAGCGGCGTTGGAGTGGCCCAGTTACCAACTGAAGTGATTTTTTATCTTCACGGATAATATCGATTGTGATTAATATTTTGCTACTTATGGCTGGCATGACTTTAGTGCCCATACGTTTTCACGAGAGACGTAGGTAGATCGATGATTGAAATGGGATACCGGCTGTATTTGTTGGCTTCGATCTAAAACAAATTCTGAATCTGACTATGGGCAAAAAATAACCTTGACTACATGTCAATAGAAAATAAAGCGTTAAAAATATACTTTCTCTTATTTCATAGCGCAGAAATCCATTTCGTTCTGGCTACAGTTTAGAAGACTTTATGGCAAGTTAAATTATTACAAGTTTTTTATTGAAGGTGCTAAGGGGGGCTAGTGGTAAAAAGTAAAATAGAAAAAGATTATTTTGATAGGAATGGTTACAGTTACCTCGTTGACCATTTTTACGCTTTTTATTCAGAACTCGTTGCATTAAAGCGTCAATTTTCTGCACAGCTCGAAAGTGGCGCTGAGGCGGGAATCGCAAATGACGATCAAAACCTGTCCGAAAACGCTAAGTCCGTCAGCCGCCAACTGATAGGCGTTCTAGAACTTCATCATATAGACGCCCAGCGAACTGGTGGTAGCCACTCTTTTGAAATAAACCGCGAAGCGCAGTATCTAATGGCAGCGCTGGCGGACGAGTTCATGCTTAGATTTGAATGGCCGGGGCGCGAGGTTTGGGGCTCATGTCTGATTGAGGACGCCTTGTTCAAGACTCGTATATCAGGAGATCTATTTTTTGACCGGTTGGATGAATTACTGAGAAGTCGTGATGTCGCCCGATTAGATTTGGCCCTTGTCTATCTATTGATTCTTGCTGTCGGATTTGAGGGCCGTTACCGAGGGAGCGATTGTCGGGAGCGTATGGAATCCTATAAGCGGGCTCTTTATCGTTTTCGCTTTGACCGAGACGCTGATATTTTCAATCCGATGCGCCATATCGCACCTCAGGCTTATGATTCGACCATCCGAAATATTATGCCGCAGTATGTCGCCAATATTCGACCCGCTGTAGTGACGATGGTTTGTACTTTTATAGGGGTTTTGATCGTCTCCCAGATACTATGGATGTGGAAGGCGGGAGTGCTCATTGATCAACTTCGATTAACTGTGGCTGCCCCAGGATTCTTTTAAAGGAAATTCGAGGCATGGAAAATAACGCTTTTAACTTTCATGAGATGATGTGGTGAATTATTTCATTTTGGTTATCGGGATCATTATTCCGATCATATTACTCTTGTTGTTATATGTGATCCGGTTAGCGAGAAGGCGCGCTTTGGTCCCCTCGGAAAAGTCAAAGGCAGACCGCCTGCAACGTATCTTCTCTGACTTGAGTCAGTCCTTTCATAGTGCTGTCGCAAATCTTGAAAACAGCATGAAATCGAGGTTGGGTCGTTATCGTATTCCATTAGTGTTATTGGTTGGTAATGATAATGCCAACAAAAGTGATCTAATTACCTATTCTGGTATTGAACGCGCTCGCAGTATCGACCTTAGAAGCGAAAAAGGCGTCGGCGTCGGTTGGAATTATTTTAAACGTGGCCTAGTGCTAGATGTTTCCGCGGAATGTTTTGGTGAAGTGGGGGATCGTTCAAATCGCCTGTGGCAAAAGCTGCTTCAATTAATCGAAAAATACAGGTTAAAGCGACCTATCGACGGAATAATATTGACCATCTCCGCCGAGGAAATGCTTGATGCAAAGAACTCCTCGACGGAAAAAATGCATCAAATTGGGGATGCTGCTTGCCACGCTCTTAGGCAGGCCCAAACGCGTTTCGGTCTCCGATTCCCCGTCTATGTTGTGATAACCCGGAGCGAATGCATACCTGGTTTCAATGAGTTTGCGCGCGCACTTCCCGCGAATCTCAGGGACGGCATAGTTGGATGGTCTAACCCCAATGAGCTGGATCTAGGCTATCAAAGCCGTTGGATCGCCGAGGCTTTATCCGAAACAGCACAAAGTATCGCGACTATTCAAGCAGAGTTGCTCGCGGAGGATCGTGCCGGTATTGAGGAAACGGCAGCCTTCGTCTTATTTCCCCGTCAAATATTTGTAATGCAACAAGCCTTACAGGCTTATCTGGATAAAGTATTTAGTACGAGTGCCTTCCATGAAAATTTATTTTTCCGTGGGCTTTACTTTACTGGTGATATAAATCCCTTGCCCCAGGCATCGGCTATCGAGAACCCCGAAGCAATTGTTTTGGCAAACGCCGACAATCGACCCGACGAATTATCGCAACCCGCGACGTGGGCGCATGACTTTGTCTTCGTAAAAGACTTATTCGAGCTAAAAATAT
>CAMDSO010000057.1 GCA_945906935.1 Bordetella parapertussis | reverse complement strand
AACCATCCCACCCCCCCGCTCCGCAATCATCACCACCGGCGAATTCGTATTCCCCGAAGTAATGCTCGGCATGACCGAAGCATCGATCACGCGCAGCCCTTCAATGCCGCGCACTTTGAGCGTTGCATCCACCACCGCGCTGTCGTCATCCGCACGACCCATCTTGCAGGTGCCCACTGGATGGAAGATGGTGGTGCCGACGTTGCCGGCGGCCTTGAGCATTTCGGCATCGCTTTGAAACGCGGGGCCGGGCAGGAATTCTTGGGGCGCGTATTTACGCATGACGTTTGTTTCGGTGACGATGCGGCGCGTCAATCGGAGCGCCCGCACGGCGATGGCTTGGTCTTCGGATGTTGATAAGTAATTGGGCGCGATGGCCGGTGCGGTAGCGGTGTCGGGTGATTTGATCTGCACGCTGCCGCGCGAGGTGGGGCGCAAGTTGCACACACTCGCCGTAAAGGCCGGGAAGGTGTGTAAGGGGTCGCCGAATTTGTCGAGGCTCAAGGGTTGCACGTGGTATTCGAGATTCGCACTCGCCTGCGCCGCATCGCTTTTGACAAAGGCGCCGAGCTGCGAGGGCGCCATCGATAGCGGGCCGCTGCGGTTGAACGCGTATTCGAGGCCCATCTTCACCTTGCCCCACCATGAATGCGCCATCGTATTGAGCGTTTGCACGTTACTCACCTTGAAGGCCATGCGCAGTTGCAGATGATCCTGCAGATTGGCCCCCACACCCGGCAGATCGTGCACAACCGGAATGCCGTGCTGCTGCAACAGTGCGCCGGGGCCGATGCCCGAGCATTGCAGAATCTGCGGGCTGTTGATCGCGCCGGCGGTAAGTATCGTTTCGCGCCGCGCTTCGGCAAAGAGTTGCTCGCCGTCGTGCACGAATTCAACGCCGGTCACGCGCCGGCCGTCGAGGCGCAGGCGTTTGACCTGCGCGTGGGTCATCACGGTGAGGTTGGGGCGCGTGAGCGCGGGTTTGAGAAAAGCCTTGGCGGCACTGACGCGCACACCGCGGCGCTGGTTCACTTCGAAGCGCGCCGCACCGGCGTTGTTACCTTGGCCGCCGTTGAAATCTTCGATGGACGCAATGTCTGCCTCCTGTGCGGCGTCGCGAAAGGCGTCGAGAATTTCCCACTGCAAACGCTGACGCTCGACGCGCCATTCACCGCCCGCGCCGTGCGCATCATTGGCGCCGCGCCAGTGGTCTTCACTCTTCTTGAAGATGGGCAGCACGTTGCGCCAGGCCCAGCCATCGTCGCCGGTGAGGTGTGCCCATTCATCGTAATCCCGCGACTGGCCGCGCAAATACAACATAGCGTTGATCGACGACGAACCGCCCAACACACGCCCGCGCGCATACAGAATCGAGCGGCCATTCAGGCCAGGCTCGGGCTCGGTTTTGTAGCACCAGTCGGTGCGCGGATTGCCGATGCAGTAAATGTAGCCGAGCGGAATGTGGATCCAGATCCAGTCATCCTTGCCGCCCGCTTCGAGCAGCAAAACACGGTGTTTGCCGTCGGCGGTTAGTCGATTGGCCAGCACGCAGCCGGCGGTGCCGCCGCCGGCAATCACGTAATCATAGGGGCCAAGAGTGCGCATGATGAAAGCGATGTTGAAATAGACCGGGGGCAGCGCTGGTCGCTACCCCCCTCCTGTTTACTCCATGCGTATGTTGTTCTCGCGCACCACTTTGCCCCAGCGCGCCACTTCGGTGGTGACCCACTTCTGCAAGGCTTCGGGGCTGCTCACCACGAGATCCATGCCGAGCTGATCGCCAAGCTGGGTGCGAATTTCCGGGGTGTTGAGCACCTTGGTGAGTTCGGCATGAAACTTGTTGAGCAACGGCTGCGGAATACCAGCCGGCCCGAGCACACCCCACCACGCCAACGCGGAAAACCCGGGGAAGCCCTGCTCGGAGAGAGCGGGCACGTCGGGCATCACATGCGAACGCTTGTCGCCGGTGATGGCCACCGCGCGCAACTTGCCGCCGCGCACATGCTGTGAGAGCACCGCTACCGAGGCGATCGTCATGTCGATTTGTCCGCCCAGTGCATCAACAGTCATCGGCCCGCCGCCCTTATAGGGCACGTGCACGAGCTTGAAGCTGCCGGCCTGTTCGAGCAAGGTCATGGTTAGATGCCCCATGCTGCCAGCACCCACCGTGCCATACGACAACGCGGCGGGTTTCGCTTTCGCCGCCTTGATGATGTCGCCAAAAGTCTGAAACGGTTTGCCCGGATGACTGGCCACCGCCATCGGTGCGGTACCGATGAGCATCACCGGTGAGAGATCTTTCAAGGTGTCATAAGGCAGATTCGGAATTAGCGTCGGGTTCACCGCGTGGGTGTCGAACACAAACAGATAGGTATAACCATCAGGCGCGGACTTGGCGGTCAGCGCAGTGCCGATCGAGCCCGAACCGCCGGCGCGGTTATCGACGACAAACTGCTGGCCGAGTGCGTTCGCCAAACGCCCGCCCATCAAACGCGCCAGCGGATCAACCGACCCGCCCGGCGGAAACGGCACAATAAAACGCACCGGCTTGTCGGGCCATTTGGCGTCCTGCGCGAGGGCGGGGGCGGCGATAAACGCCCATGAAAAGGCAAGGCATGCAACAACGCGAAGAGATCTACTCATGGAGCCTCCTTCGTTAAAAACATGTGCGAGTGCCCGCCGCCACCCCTGCACGTGCTCTCACACAGCGCCGGGGCTGCGGCAACACCGTTAGGGATACATCGCCCAACCAACGCGGTTGGTTTTTACCTTGAAGAAATGGCCCTGCGTAGTGGTGACGAACAGTGTCGTCATATCAGCGCCACCAAAGCAACAATTGGTCGGCATTTTCGCCGGCACCGGATGGGTTTCGAGCACGCGACCGCTGGGCGCAAAGACGGTAATCAGCGGTCCCGGGCCGGCGGTGTCCCAGCCATTGGTGGCAACGATGTTGCCGTCGCGATCAAGGCACATGCCGTCGATGCCGCGGTGGATGCCACGCGCGTCCTCCCCCCAGGTGAAGAGCGTGGTGAAAGTGCCGAGGCTGCCGTCTTCCTTGATCGGATAGGCGCGCAGCTCGCGCGGCACACCCTTGGCGTAATTACTCTCGGCGACGTAGAGCGTGTGATTGTCCGGCGAGACGAGAATACCGTTGGGCATCACGGTGTCAAAGGTGACGCGCGTGATGGTGTATTGGCCGTCGGGCTGCGGGTCGAGACGAAACACCGATTGATGATCGACCTCCATCTGCGAGCCCTTGTCCCAGTTGCCGCCGTTGACCGGGTTGGTAAACCAGATGCGGCCCTTGCGGTCGATGGCGAGATCGTTGGGCGTGTTCAAACGCTTGCCTTCGAATTTGTCGCAGAGCGTGGTGATTTTGTCCGTGTCGAAGCGCACCACCGAGCGGCCGCCCGAGCAACAACCGTAGAGGCGACCCTGTTCGTCATGCGCCAGGCCATTGGTGCGATTGGTGCCTTCGCGCGCCACCGTGATCGCGCCCGACTTCGGGTCGTAGCACATGATGCGGCTGGCCTGAATATGCGTAAAGAACAAAAACTCACCGTCCCATACGGGGCCTTCGGTGAGCGGCACTGCTGCCGGTTTAACCAGCAGTTCAAAATTCCATTGGGTGGTCATCGCGAATACCTGGATCGGGCGTGGATCAAGCGACTAGTTTACTGCCGCACACTGGATCGCGGCATGGCAACGCGGCGCGACCCCCTACATCACCAAAGGCGGCCAGAGAAAACTGAAGACCTGCAGGAGTTATACGCAGAAGCACGCAGAAGCACGCAGAAGGCGACTTGGTTTTAACAGGCGAGGCGACGGCCGAATGAATCGACCGCCGCCCGCACTGCACTTGCCAGTTACACACCGGAACCAACGGCATCATTGTTTTCTTGGCCGCCTCCCCGTCCCGGGTACCTCCTCCTTCGTGCGCGCCCATTCTACGACTAAACGGTAGCAATGCAAGCATCATAAGAGGCTCTTTGGCAGCCAGTTTTATTGACACTGCATTTTGCGTCGGTCAGGATACGCTGCGGCTGCGGCTCGCATTCTTATCTCCGCTCGCCTCTGGAGGAAGCCATGAAACTGCGCACCGCACTCGCCGTCATCTTTGCCTTCATATCATTCGTAGCCGTCGCTAGCGAATATCCAGCAAAACAAATTCGCATAATTGTTCAATTTACCCCCGGCACTTCGACCGACATACTGGCCCGCCTGATCGCCGCAAAAATGGGGGAACGCTGGAACCAGCAGGTGGTGGTCGATAACAAGCCGGGCGCCGGCGCAATGCTGGGCACCGATCTGGGCGCCAAAGCCGCGCCCGATGGTTATACGCTGACGATGGCGGTATCGAGCGCCTTCGGCATCAACCCGACGCTGTATTCGAAACTGCCCTACGACGCGATCAACGATTTCGCGCCGATCGCGAATCTCGGCTTGACGCCGCAGACGCTGGTGGTGAATCCAGCTGAAAGTTACAACACGCTGAGAAACTTCGTCGCCGCAGCGAAAGCAAAACCGGGCAGTATTAATTTCGCCTCGCTCGGCAGCGGCTCAACCAGCCATCTAACAACAGAAATGTTTGCCGCTACTGCCGGCATCAAACTCAATCACGTGCCGTTCAAGGGCAGCGCCGACGCCCACACCCAAATCATCGGCGGCCAAGTGCCGATGATGTTCGACGCAATTCCGGCCACCCTGCCGCATATCAAATCAGGGCGCCTGCGCGGGCTCGGCATAGCCACGCTGAAGCGTTCGCCGTTTCTGCCTGATCTACCGACGATCGCCGAAGGCGGCTATGCCGGCTTTGAAGCGGTGGGCTGGATCGGCATCGCCGCACCGGCCAAAACACCGGTGGCCATCTTGAACACACTCAACGCCGAGATGGTGCGCGTCCTCGGCGAAGCCGATGTAAAAGAAAAACTCAACACGCTGGCCTTTACACCGGTGGGTGACACGCGCGAACAATTCGCTGCCTATATCAAGTCGGGGATTGCGAAGTGGGGCAAAGCGGTGAAGGATTCCGGCGCCAAGGCGGAATGATGCGTGCGACGATCCTGCTGGGGCTGTTACTACTGGCCACCGGTCAGGCCGGTGCGCAAGCCTATCCGGCACGGCCAATTCGTTTCATCGTTCCCTCGCCGACCGGTGCGACGACCGACGTGCTGGCGCGCATCACAGCGCAGAAAGTCGCCGAACAGTTCGGCCGCCAGCTAATCCTCGACAACCGCCCGGGCGCGGGCAGCGTCATTGGCACCGACATGGTGGCGAAGGCCGCCGCCGACGGCTATACGATCGGCATGGTCTACACCACACATACGGCGAATGCGAGCCTGCAAAAACTACCCTACGACCCGATTGGCGACTTCACCCACATCACGATGCTGACTTCGGCGCCGTTGTTGCTGGTAGTCGCTCCTTCGCTCGGCGTGAACTCGGTGCGTGAGTTGATCGTGCTGGCAAAAACCAAACCGCTCAACTACGGCTCGGCCGGTGTGGGCAGCGGCGGCCATATGTCGGGCGAACTGTTTCGCATGATGGCGGGCATCAACATCATGCACGTGCCGCATCGTGGCGCAGCAGCGGCGTCGATCGATGTTGCAGCCGGTAATCTGGCGTTTCAGTTCGCCTCGCAAATCACCACGCAAGCGCTGTTAAAAGGCGGCCGCCTGCGCGCACTCGCGGTGACCAGCGCACGGCGCGCCAGCTCGCTGCCTGAAGCACCGACGGTCGCCGAATCGGGACTAGCGGGTTTTGAAGTATTGAACTGGTTTGGCGTCACCGCACCGGCCGGGCTCCCGGCACCGCTGCTGGCAACGCTCAACAGCGCCTTCGCCCGCGCGCTGCAGCATACGGACACGCGCGAGAAATTAACTGCCGAAGGTTCCGAGCTGGTCGGCAATTCGAGCGCCGAGTTCACAACGTTTCTTAAAAGCGATCTGGCGAAGTGGGCGAAGGTGGTGAAAGAAACGGGGATCAGGGTTGATTAACGGCATTGTATCGTTGGCTGCTTGCCCCCACCCCAACCCTCCCCCGCTGCGCAGGGGAGGGAGCAAAAACCATGTCCACCTTGCGCACCTTCTCAACCTCACGCGTCCTCTCCGCCTCACGCATCCTCTCCGCCTCACGCGTCCTCTCCGCCTCACGCATCCTCTCCGCCTCACGCATCCTCTCCGCCTCACGCATCCTCTCCGCCTCACGCGTCTTCTCCGCCTTGCCTGCCTTCTCCGCCTTGCCTGTCTTCTCCGCCCTGCCTGCCTTATCCGCATTGCGCGCTTTCTCCGCCCTGCGCGCCCTCATGGGCTTACTCAATTAGCAGGTCCCTGCGCCCGCACAGCGGGGGCAGGGCAGGATGGGGACATTCAATCCCGTTCGACAAAAATGCATTTCGTTTTTGCACGGTGATTTTGCCGGCTGCAGTCAGCCGCCTTGATTGCCTCGTTTGCAACCACGCCGAGCTCATCCACACAAACCTATCCAAGCAAAACAGCACCCGCGCACAAGGGCTGATGCCGGCTGGACGTTGTAAAATCAGGCCTCGCGCGCGCAGGATGGCGCGCTTTTTTATCGCCAATCCAGTTATCGCCAACCCAGCCGCAGGAGAACGCGCCGTGACGCATGACATCGAAAAGCTCAAAGAATGGATCGGTCAGAAAGAAACCGACATTGACTACGTCACCATTCCGGCCGTCAACCGGCTGGCCGCCACGCTCGACCGCGACGACCCCATGCCCAAATTCGGCGACCTGCTGCCGATCGGCTGGCACAGCTTTCTCTTCCCGCGCGTGGTGCGTCACTCACAAATCGGCAAAGACGGCCACCCCGAGCGCGGCGATTTCCTGCCGCCGGTGCCGCTGCCGCGCCGCATGTTTGCGGGTAAACGCATCACCATCCATCAACAGTTGCAGGTCGGCGATGAAGTGCGGCGCGAATCGACCATCCAGAGCGTGACCCCGAAAACCGGACGCACCGGGCAGATGGTGTTCGTCACCGTGAAGACCGACATGATCGGCCCACGTGGCGTCGCCATCACCGAAGAGCAGGATATTGTCTACCGTGAAGAGCCCGCCAAGGGCGCGCCACCGCCCGCGCCGCAACCGGCGCCGGGCACCGCGGTGTGGCAAAAAATCATCACGCCCGATCCGGTCATGCTGTTCCGTTATTCGGCGCTAACCTTTAACGGCCACCGCATTCATTACGATCACCCCTACGTCACCGGCGTCGAGGGCTACCCCGAGCGGGTGATGAACGGCGGCCTCACCACGCTGCTGGTGTTTGAACTGGCGCGCGCGCATGCGAAGACGCCGCTGAAGTTCATCGCCTCGCGCAACGTGCGGCCGATGTTCGTCAACCGGCCGATCAGCGTCTGCGGCGAACCCTCGGCCGATGGCAAATCCGCCAAGCTGTGGACGCTGGACGATCAAGGCGCGCTGTCGCTGACCGCCACTGCGGAGTTTGCATAATGTCCGGAGGCCCGCTCGAAGGCGTACGCGTGGTCGACCTCACCTCGGTGGTGGTCGGCCCGCTGTGCACGCAAATCCTCGCTGATCACGGCGCGGAAATCATCAAAGTTGAAAACAAGACCGGCGACCTGATCCGTTTCATGAACGGCAAGTCGACCACCCCCGGCATGGGCGCGAAGTTCCTGCATCTGAACCGCAACAAGCGCTCCGTCGTGCTCGATCTGAAACAAGCCGCCGGCATGCAGGCACTGCACCGCCTGCTGGAAAAAGCCGATGTCATGGTCTGGAACGTGCGTCCGGCGGCGATGGCGCGGCTTGGGCTTGCGTATGAAGACGTCTGCAAGATCAACCCAAAGATCATTTACTGCGGCCTCTACGGCTTTGGCCAGGACGGCCGCTACCGCGACAAGCCCGCCTACGACACCATTATTCAGGGCGCATGCGGCATGGCCGCCCTGCATCAGCGCGCCACCGGCGAGCCGCGCTACGTGCCGATGGTGGTGGCCGACAAGGTGGTCGGCATGACGGCGGTGCAAATGATCACGATGGCGCTCTATCGCCGCACCCAAACCGGCGAGGGCAGTTCAATCGGCATTCCGATGTTCGAGAACCTGGTCAAGTTCGTGCTCGAAGAACATATGTATCTGCAAACCTTTCAGCCGCCGCTGGGCGGCACCGGCGATCCGCGTTTGCTCGACCCGCAAACCAAACCGATCCCGACCAAAGACGGCCATATCTGCATTTCTGCCAACACCAACGGCCAGGCCTTCGGTTTATTCGATGCGATCGGCCGTCCGGAGTTGAAGGAAGATCCGCGGCTGTCGAACGTGCAGGCGCGCTTTGCCAACGTTTCGTATTACCTTGAAGTGCGCAACGCCGCCTTTCATGCAAAAACCACCGCCGAGTGGCTGGCGCTGCTCGAACGCCATGACGTGCCGGCGATGCCCTATCACACGCTGGAGAGCGTGATGGAAGACCCGCATCTGGTCGACGCCGGTTTTTTCAAAACGAAGACGCATCCAAGCGAAGGCGAAATCCGCGAAATGCGTCTGCCGAACGTCTGGTCATGCGGCACCCGCAAGGAATGGAGCGGGGCCCCCAAACTCGGTCAGCATTCGGTGGAAATACTGCGCGAGTATGGCTTCGAGGAGGCGGCGATCGAACAGATGGTCGCCGCCGGCGCCACCATCGACGGCCAGCTCAAGTAACGGCACGCTACACGCCGGGCCATCGTCAGCAAGACTGGTGCGGTGACGCTGGCAACCGACAACGCAGGCCGTGGGTAACGGCATCCGCTATGATTCGTGAAAATTTTTTTGCTCAAACTAGGGGAAACCGGACTATGAAAATCGCAACACTCACCACCACATTACTCGCCGCCGCGCTATTGGCGCTGCCGACGATCACTGCGGCCGCCGAGTACCAGCCGCAACCCTTTCAGCAGGGAAAAGACGTGATCTGGCTGCCGACCCCGGACGGACTCGTGACCAAAATGCTGGATCTGGCGAAGGTCACGACGCGCGACGTCATCATCGACCTTGGCTCGGGTGACGGCCGCACCGTGATTGCCGCGGGCAAACGCGGTATCCGCGCACTGGGCATCGAATACAACCCCGAGATGGTCGAGTTCGCCACCCGCACCGCGCAGAAAGAAGGGGTTGCCGACAAAGTGAAGTTTGTGAAGGCCGATCTCTTTGAGACCGATTTCAGCGAAGCCACGGTGATCACCATGTATCTGCTGTCGTCACTGAATCTGAAGCTGCGGCCGAAGATCCTCGGCCTTAAAGCCGGCACACGGATCGTCTCACACGCCTTTGACATGAACGACTGGAAGCCCGACGACACCACGACCTTCGATGGCCGCCATGCTTACCTGTGGATAGTCCCGGCGCAGGCGGAAGGCCGCTGGCGCAGCACGCTGGGCGAACTGATCATCGAACAGCATTTCCAGTTTTTCGAGGGCACGCTGCAAGTCGGTGGCAAAGCGGTTGAAATCACCAACGGCCGCATCAACGGCGACCGTTTGAGCTTCACCGCAGGGCTTTCGCAATACAGCGGGCAAATCAGCGGCAGCCGTATCGAAGGCGCGGTCAATGGTGGGACCAGCGGCACCTGGAGCGCCACCCTGCACAGCGACAATCCGGTATCATCGCCGAAGAAACAGTGACCACGTTTAGCCCCCTGCCTATCACCGCCCGCCACCCCGTACGGAGACCCCGCATGTCCACCTTGCATCCCCTGCAACGTCTGCTGTTGGTGCTGCTGCTCGCGGCAGCCGCGCCGGCTCTAAGCGCCGCCCCCTTCGAACCGCAAATCGGACAGGAAGGCAAAGATGTCATCTGGGTGCCGACACCCCAGGCCTTGATCGAGAAAATGCTCGACGCCGCCAAGGTCACCGCCAATGATTATGTAATTGACCTTGGCTCGGGTGACGGCCGCACCGTGATCACCGCAGCCAAACGCGGCGCGCGTGCGCTGGGCATCGAATACAACCCCGATATGGTCGAACTGTCGAAGAAAAATGCCGCTGCCGCCGGCGTCGAGGCCAAGGCGACGTTCGTCAAAGCCGATATATTCGAGAGCGATTTCTCGCAGGCGACGGTGATCACCCTGTATCTGCTGCCGCAACTCAACCTCAAACTGCGGCCCAAGCTGCTGGATCTGAAACCGGGCACCCACATCGTTTCACACGCCTTCACGATGGACGACTGGCGCGCCGACGAAACCATTACCGCGCAGGACAACCCTTCCTACAGCCGCACCGCCTACCATTGGATCGTGCCGGCCAAAGTCGAAGGCAGCTGGCAGCTCGGTGACGGCGAAATATCGCTCAAGCAAACCTTCCAAATGCTCAGCGGCACTTTAAAATCGGGCAACGCCACGCTGAAGATTGAAAACGGCCGGCTGCGCGGCGACCAGATCAGTTTTTCCGCCGGCAACATCGAATACAGCGGACGCGTCAGCGGCGGCACCATGAGCGGCAGCACGCGCGGCGGCGGCAGCGGCAACTGGAGCGCCACACGCGCCGGCGGGCGCTAGCCCACCAGATAACATTTCCGATTAACACCAAGCAAGGGAGCCATGATGAATAAACAATTACTAGGTGCAATCACCGCCCTGCTCGCCTGCGCTTTTGTCGCTGGCGGCGCTGCGCAAGCCGCTGACAAACCATTCGAGCCCTATTCCGGCCAACCTGGCAAGGATGTGGTGTGGGTGCCAACCGCACAGCCGATGGTGGACAAAATGCTGGAGATTGCCAAACTCACCGCTGGCGACGTGCACTTCGACCTTGGTTCAGGCGACGGCCGCACGGTGATCACCGCCACCAAGCGCGGCGCCAAATCGACCGGCATCGAATACAACCCGGACATGGTGGAACTCTCAAAGAAAAACGCGGCCAAAGAAGGCGTCACCAATGCCGCCTTCATGAAGGCCGACTTGTTCGAAACCGATTTCTCCCACGCCACGGTGGTGACGCTATTCCTGCTGCCGGACATCAACCTCAAACTGCGACCGAAGATCCTCGACATGAAGCCGGGCACCCGCATCGTCTCGAACACCTTCTCGATGGGCGAATGGAAAGATGATGAGACCGCCACCGTCGAGGAGTCGCAGGGCTGCAGCTATTACTGCACAGCTCATATGTGGATCGTGCCGGCCAAAGTCGCCGGCAGCTGGCAACTGCCACAGGGCGAACTGACGCTGACTCAAGAATTCCAGATGCTCGGCGGCACCCTGAAAACTGGCGATAAATCGGTCTCGATCTTGAACGGGCGCATGCGCGGCGACCTCATCAGTTTCAGCGCCAACAATGTCGAATACGCAGGTCGCGTGAGCGGCAGCACGATCACCGGCAAACTGGGTGGTAGCGGTGCGGCCTGGGCGGCGAGCCGCGGTGGCAAACCAGCGGCAAAATAATTTAAGCAGCGAACAACACTAACGGCGCGAGAGCGTGGAGAAATCATGGCGGCAAAACAATCGGGCATCGTAATCATCGGCGGCGGCATCATGGGTGGCGACATCGCCACCATCTTCGCGGCCGGCAACTGGGCCGTGCATGTGATGAGCCCGTCGCAAAAAACGCGCGACGCACTTCCCGGCCGGGTTAGCGCCGGGCTGGGCAAAATCGGCGCCGATGCCAGCATGCTGAAAAACCTGAAGATGTACGACAACCTCGAGGCGATTGCCTGGGCCGACATCGACCTCGTGCTCGAGGCGGCGACCGAAAACATCGACTTGAAGCGCAAACTCTTCTCGCAGCTCGAAACACTGGCGCGCCCGGAAATTCCGTTGGTCAGCAACACCTCAAACTTCCAGATCGGCGAAATCGGCAAACACCTGAAGACACGTTCGCGCGTGGCCGGCATGCATTACTTCATGCCAGCGCACCTGGTGCCGCTGGTTGAAATCATCAAAGCCGACTTCACAGACGTCAAAATCTGCGACTGGCTGGAACAAAACCAGCGCGATCTGGGCAAGATGCCGGTGCGCGTAAACAAGGACATCCCGGGCTTCATCGGCAACCGTCTGCAACACGCCATGATGCGCGAGGCGCTTTATCTGATCAGCGAGGGTGTGGTCTCGCCCGAAGGTGTGGACGCCGCGGTGCGCTACGGCTTCGGTTTCCGTTTCCTCGCCTGCGGCCCGATGATGCAAAAGGAAATGTCGGGCTGGGACACCAATTACTATGCCGCCACTTCCCTCTACCCCGATCTACACGCCGAGCAGAAAGCCGCACCGGTAGTGCAGGCGATGATCGACAAGGGCCACTTGGGCATGAAAACCAAACATGGCATGTGGGAGTGGGACGACGACGGCATCAAGAAAGAAAAAGGCCGTATCGAGAAGGTCTTGCAACAGGCGCTGGAGATTCTCAACGCTGACATGAAGAAATAGGAGTGCTGCCATGCGCGATGCAATGATGATCCGGTGTGCGGCGGCGATCTTCGCGCTGGCGGCGACCGGTGCGACGGCGCAAAGCTATCCGGGCAAACCGGTACGCGTGATCGTGCCCTTCCCGGCCGGCGGCGGTATCGATTTCATCGCACGTGCGCTGACGCCCAAGCTCAGCGAATATTTGGGCCACGGTTTCGTCGTCGACAACCGCTCCGGGGCTAGCGGCACCATCGGCACCGAAGCGGTCGCGAAAGCGCCCGCCGACGGCTACACACTGCTGGCAACCTTCTCCAGCCATACGCAAAACGCCTCGCTCTATTCGAAACTCGGCTACGACACCGTGCGCGACTTCGCACCGGTCACACAAATCGCCACCGTGCCGACCATCCTCGTCGTCAATCCGGCGCTGCCAGTGAAAACGGTGAAGGATCTCGTTGCGTTGGGTAAAAAACGTCCCGGCGAAATTCTCTACGCGTCGGTCGGTAACGGCACGCCGCCGCATTTGTCGGCGGAACTCTTCAACAACATGGCCGGCATCAAGATGACGCACGTGCCGTACAAGGGTGCGGCGCCGTCGATGATTTCGCTGCTCGCGGGTGAAACGCAGCTGACCTTCACCACCGTGGTGGTGGCCCTGCCACAGGTCAAAACCGGACGTCTGCGCGCCCTCGGTGTGGCTTCGCTCAAACGCGCCGCCGTCATGCCCGATGTGCCGACCATTGATGAGGCCGGTGTGCGCGGTTATGAATCGCTCGCCTGGTACGGACTGTTGGCACCGGCAAAGACGCCACTGGCGATTGTCGAACAATTACATCGCGAGACGGTGCGCGCACTGCAAGCCCCGGATCTGCGCGACATGCTGAAGAATCAGGGCGCCGAACCAGTCGGCAACAGCGGCGAACAATTCAATCTGATCATCAAGGAAGAAATCGAGAAATGGCGCAAGCTGGTGCAAGCGCTGGGGCTCAAGGCCGACTAGTTCTTTGACCCAATAAACGAAGCGCATTGCGCCGTAAGTTTTGTAGGGTGCAATAAGCGAAGCGCATTGCACGGTAAGTTTTGTAGGGTGCAATAAGCGAAGCGCATTGCACCGGACGCTATGCTCGTCCAATGCAGGACGGCGGGTTACGGCGCTGCGCGCCTAACCCACCCTACGAGCTAGATTTTCCGGTGTTGTGGCGCGGTTTTGTAGGGTGCAATAAGCGAAGCGCATTGCACGGTAAGTTTTGTAGGGTGCAATAAGCGAAGCGCATTGCACCGGACGCTATGCTCGTCCAATGCAGGACGGCGGGTTACGGCGCTACGCGCCTAACCCACCCTACGAGCTGACCCGCTCTACATTGCGGTGCCGGCAAGCCGTACGATTTGTGAACAGCACTTTTTGCAGTATCGGACGACGGGTTGAGCCACTCGATACCCGCCACTCCTGCGAACCGGCATGATGGGTGCCAATCCGCACTGCCAAACCCATCCCGCGTCGGATGCAAAGACGCAGCGAAATCATCAATCATTACCTTTTTTAGGAGCACGACTTGAGTTACATGACACCGCTTGAGGTCATTTCACTGTATCCCGCGCACAACCACACGCTGCAAAGCCTGTTTGAGACGCGCCGCCAGGCTAACCCGACCAAGCCCTTCATCGTCTTCAAGGATAAAACATGGACCTGGGGTGAGTTTGCCGTTGCGATCGAACGCACCGCACGCGTGCTGGCCGGCCGCGGCGTGAAAAAAGGCGACCGTGTGGCGATCATGGCGACCAATACCTACGCCCACGTCATGCTGATGTTCGCGCTGGCGCGTATCCGCGCCATCATGGTGCCGGTAAACCCTGAGTTCGGTGTGACCGAGGCGAATTACGTCATGTCGCACGCCGGCGTCAGTGCGGTGGCCTGCTCGACCGACACGCTGCAGATCGCCAAACAAGCGGCCGCCGAACTCCCGTCCGCGCCGTGGTTCATGATGGTGGATGAAGCGACCGAGGGCCTGCCGCTGTTGACTGAACTGATCAAGAACCCGGGTACGGCGAAACTGCCCGACGACGCGGCCGCCGACGACACCTTCGCCATCATTTACTCCTCGGGCACCACCGGCTTTCCGAAGGGCGTGATGCACGCACAGAAAAACTTTGTGCTCTCGGGCGAGCGCCACGTCGCACGCGTTGAAACCCAGGCCGACGACCGCGTGCTGTGCATCCTGCCGATGTTTCACATCAATGCGCTGTTCTACTCGGTGGCCAGCGCCGTGACCGCCGGCGCCACGCTGATCATCGTGCCGCGCTTTTCCGCCTCGACCTTCTGGCGCACCGCCACCGACTCGGGTGCGACCCAGGTCAACGTCATCATGGCGGTCTCCACCATCCTCGCGCGCCGCTCGCGCGACGAATTCGTGCCCGAACACAAGCTACGCGTGGTCAACGGCGCACCGTTCACGCAGGAAGCGATGGACGTCTTCAAAAAAGAATTCAAGGTGCCAACCGTGATCGAAGGTTTCGGCATGACGGAAATCCCCGGCGCCTTCAGCAACCCGTTCAAGGGCCCGCACAAGGTTGCTTGCATGGGCAAACTCGGTGTGCATGCCGATCCGAAGGTCACCTGGACCCAGGTGCGCATCCTCGACGATGAAGGTAACGATGTGGCCGAGGGCGAGACCGGTGAACTAGCGGTGAAGATCCCGACGCTGATGCAGGGCTACTACAAAGACCCGGAACAAACCGCAGCGGCCTTCCGTGACGGTTGGTTCCTCTCGGGTGACCTGATCAAACGCGACAGCGAAGGCTACTACTGGTTTGTCGCGCGCAAGAAAGACATCATCCGCCGGCGCGGTGAAAACGTCGCCGGCGCCGAAATCGACCGTATCGTCAATCTGCATCCGGCGGTCTCCGAGTCGGCCGCGATTGCCGCGGAATCGGAGTTGGGCGAAGACGAAATCATGTCGGTGGTGGTGAAGAAAGTAGACGGCAAAGTCACCGAGGAAGAAATCCGCGCGTGGTGCGCAGAGCGTCTGGCCGCACACAAGGTGCCGCGTTTCGTCGTCTTCAACGATTCAATTCCGCACACGCCGACCCACAAGGTGGCCAAACACATTCTGAAAAAAGACACGACGCTGCGCTCGCGTGCGGTGGATTTTCAGCCGCCAAAGAAATAACGACCAACCTATTCACACGCTCCCCGCGCAAGCGGAGGGCGTGTGAGAGCCGCGTCGATGCGTATCGGCGATCGATTGATGGAGGAACCCGAAATGAAAACTGGTGCAACCACCTGGCCCAATGGCAGCAAGATCGCCGTCGCCCTGACCGTGATGTTCGAAACCTGGCCCGAGGGCAAATGGCCGCCCTACGCAGCGCAACGCTGGCAGCCCAAACCGGGCGCGCTCGATCATCAGTCGATCAGCTTTGCGCAATACGGCGGCAAGGCCGGCATCTGGCGGATTCTGAATATTCTCGACAAGGCCGGCATGCCGGCAACCTTTTGCACCAACGCGCACAGTGTCGAGGTCTATCCGGAAGCCGCCGCACAAGTGGTGAAGTGCGGCCATGATTTCGCTGCGCATGGTTACACGCAGGATGCACACCTCGCTGACATGACGGCCGAACAGGAACAAGCGACGATCCGCCGCTGCATCGAGGTGCTGGAGAAGAACACCGGCCAGCGCCCGCAAGGCTGGCTGTCGCCCATCCTCGCCTGGACGGCGCACACCGACGGCTTCCTTGCGCAGGAAAAAATGCTCTGGCACGGCGACGCCAATTACACCGACCTGCCACGGCGCGTACACACGCCGCATGGAACCATCGCGCATGTGCCGCACAGCGATTACACCGACAACCGTGTACTGTGGCTCTCGCCGCAGGATTATTTCAACGTCTACAAAGACACTTTCGATTATCTCTACGCCAACGAACCGCTCTCGCTGATGGTGATGACGCTGCATTGTCATTTCGGCGGCCGGCCGCTGATGTCGGCGCAGATGCACAAGCTGCTGCGTTATTTTTCGAGCTTCCCCGGCGTCTGGTTTGCACGCCACCGCGAACTCGCGCAATGGGCGCTCGAAGGCGATGCCGATGAAATCAGCAACGCGCAGCGCTTTTTTCCCCAGCTTCCCCAGTAATTGCCACACAACACCGGAGTCCCCATGAAAAATTCAACGATTGCGCTCGCCGTCCTCGCCGCACTCGCCGCGCTACCGGCGGCCGCACAAACCTACCCCACTCGCCCGATTCGTCTGGTGGTGCCATCCTCACCGGGCGGCGGCACGGACATCACCGGGCGCATCGTCGCCAACAAACTCTCCGAGCAACTTGGCCAGCAGGTGGTGGTCGACAACCGCGCCGGTGCCGGCACCATCATCGGTATCGAGATCGTCGCCAAGGCGCCGCCTGACGGTTACACCCTGCTGATGGGACTCTCAACGCTGGCGATCAATCCGAGCATGTACGCCAAGCTGCCCTATGATGCGCTGCGCGATCTCGCGCCGATTTCACTGGCGGTATTGTCGCCGAACATTCTCACAGTACATCCATCGGTGCCGGCCAAGACCGTCAAAGAATTCATTGCCCTGGCCAAAGCCAAACCGGGCACCATCACCTTTGGCTCCGCTGGTCAGGCTACGAGTCCGCATCTGTCGGGGGAATTGCTCAAGGTGCTGGCAAAAATCGATATCGTGCATGTGCCGTTCAAAGGTTCGGGCCAGAGTGTGATTAGTTCGATCTCCGGCGAAATCGCCGCTAACTTTCCGAGCGTGCCGACGGCGATTCCGTATATCAAAGCCGGCAAGTTACGCGGCCTCGGCGTCACCATGGCCAAACGTACGGCGGCGCTGCCCGATGTGCCGTCGATTGCTGAAGCCGGCGTGCCGGGTTATGAAGCTACGCAGTGGTTCGGCATGCTCGCCCCGGCGGGCACACCGCGCCCCATCATCGACCGGCTTAATTATGAGATGGTCAAGTTGCTGAAGTCGCCCGAGGTGCGAGACCGCTTGATTGCGGACGGCACTGATCCGACACCGACGACACCGGAAGAGTTTGGTGCGTATATCAAATCGGAAACAGAAAAGTGGACGAAAGTCATCAAGGCGGCAGGGATCAAGCCGCAGTAAACCGCCATGGGTTTGCTCTTGTTGTTCCGGTGATGATGCGTGGCATCATCTATTAATGGGGGATACAAGGGGGCTACGCCCCCTTGTCGTTTTTCGTAATTTTTTTCCGGATGGTGTTCAACACGCGCTGAACGATTTCGCAGCAGGCCAATCACGCCGCGCCACTGACACCGCAATCTCCTCTGCCCCTCGCGCTTTATCTGTTCCGGACAAACACTTTCCACTCCAGCGCCATGACGCTGACGATAGATTTTTGTATAGTGGCTATCGGACCGGAACACAGATTCCCGCCACTTCGAAGCCCGTCGATGAGCACATTACTGTGCGCCGCTTTGAGCAGGATTTCTCAATCATGAACAGGGGTTGGCCACGCGCCCGCGACCACTTGTTTGACAGTCACGTTGCAGCAGGCGCAAGGGAGAGCAACACCGGATAGCGGCAAAATGCAGCGACCGGTCTACGCTTGACCGCCAAACGGCGTCGGCGCAGATCTACCGCCGCACATCCATTCATTACTCATCGGTACGAGCGGCCCGCACGCTGTTGAGATGGCATGAGCAATCAACACAACTGCACGCCGGTTACCTGGACAACGGAGGAAGTTTTAGATGAGCACTACCGAAAAAAAATACCGCTTCATTTTGATCCAGGCTTTTCAGCTCCCGGCCAGCTCACCCTACCGGCATCGTCCGACCGAAGGCCCGAAAGAAAAAGGCCTGCAGAATTATGACCAAGTGGCACCTTTTCTCGCGGATGTCGAGTGGGATCTGAATCCTGGCGCGCTGACGACCTATGGCGACTGGCAGGTCGAAAACCGCGAGGAATTTGCCTGCGCAGCGGCCGGTCGCCTGCCGATCGTGCGCGAGGCCTGCAAGAGCGGCAAATACAACGGTATCGTGCTGCTCGGCGGCGGCGAACCGGGTTTTCACGAATCGCGTGAAATCGCCCGCGCCTATGACATCCCGGTCACCTCCTGCGCGCACTCGCAGATGCATATCGCCACCACGCTGGGCAATAAGTTCAGCATCATCGACATGGCGGAAAATCACAGCAGCTATTACGTGGACCTCGTGGTGCAGCACCGCTTCGACCGTCACTGCGCGTCCATCCGCAACCTGCAACTGCCGCACCCGCGACCGGGCTACGACGACCTGCATCTGGCCGAGCAAAAACAAAAAGCACTGCGCGGCGAGAAATCCGAAATGCTGGAAGCTGCCGTCACCGAGGCGGTCGCCGCGATCGAAGAGGACGGCGCCGAGGTGATTACATTTGGCTGTTCGGCAACATTCTGGATGCAGCCTTACCTGGAAAAACGTCTGCACGAGATGGGTTGGGATGTCCCGGTGCTCGAGGGATACCGCTGCGCCCTCGGCCTGGCGAAATTGATGGTCGACCTTGGCCTTACCGCCAGCGGACTGCTCTATCCGGGAGACCGGCCGGTAAAATGGCGGCGCAAGAAATTCGTCTAGCCGCACACACGCGATTCCCTCTGTGGAGAACCAGCATGCGACATCTCAAAATAAACACCCTGATTGCAGCACTCGTGATGACCTGGCCGTCTGGCGCCGCCGCCGAGACCTACCCGAACCGGGCGATCCGGCTGCTGATACCGTTTGTTCCCGGCGGTTCGACTGATTTCATCGCCCGCGTCATGCAGCCGGGTTTGTCAGAGGCGCTTGGTCAACCGATCGTGCTCGACAACCGGCCGGGTGCGGCGGGCAATATCGCGGTGGAGATGGCGGCCAATGCAGCGCCCGACGGCCACACTGTATTGTTTGGTAATGTCGGCGCCATCGCGATCAACCCGGCGATGTTCCGCAAACTAGCCGTGCAGCCGGCGCGCGACCTTGCGTGCGTCAACATCCTCGCCGATGTGTCCTCAATGATGGTGGTGCATCCATCACTGCCGGTACACTCTATGAAAGAATTCATCGAATACGCAAAAGCGCGCCCCGGAAAAATCAATTGGGGCTCTTCAAGCGCGGCCGGTACTGCGACACTCGGCATGCAATACCTGACCCTCAAAGCCGGCCTCGATATGCTGCTAGTGTCCTACAAAGGCGCCGGCGGTGTCGCCACGGCGCTGGTGTCGGGCGAAGTGTCGGTGGCGTTTGTCGCCGTCCCGCCGACGGTCAGCTTCGTCAAGAACGGTCAGCTGCGTGCACTCGCCGTACGCAGTGCGAAACGCCTCGAACTGCTACCCGACGTACCCAGCATGGCAGAGCTCGGCTACCCCGATTTGACCAATGATTCCTGGCAGGGATTTTTTGTAAGTGCGCGCACACCTGCGTCCATCATCTCGCGGATCAACAGTGCCGCGCGCAAAACCCTGGCTGACGCCAAGGCGGTAGAACGCCTGAAAATCGGCGCAGCCTCAATCATCGACACCGAAACCCCGGAAAAATGCAGCGCCTTCGTCAAGGAACAAACCGCCTTTTGGTCGAAACTCGTCAAACAAGTCGGCCTCGAGGGCACGCTGTAATGCAGACCGCTTTGCGTCATCCCCCTTCATCGATACGATAAGGTTCACATGAATACAAGCTCTGATCAAGGCGGGTCAGCCAACCAAAACTCCGGCCCGCAACAACGACCCGTGGCACTCGTCACCGGCGCCTCGTATGGCATCGGCGCGGCAGTTGCCGCCGGCCTTGCCGAAGATGGCTACGACCTCGCCATCTTCGACCTCGACCCGGCGACGCTCGCCACCACACGGGCGCGGGCCGAAGAGGCCGGCGCGCGCGTTGCGGCGCTGCCGCTCGACCTGCGCAACCAGCAGAGCATCGAGACGGCACTCGCCGCGGCGCTCGATGCCCTCGGCAGGGTCGATGCCTTGGTCAACAATGCCGGCGTGCCGCTACCGGTAGCCGCCCTCGATGTGACGCGTGCGGATTGGGAAAAAATCATGGCGGTCAATCTCACTGGCACGTTTTTCATGACGCAGGCGGTCGGCCGCTATCTGGCGCAAACAAAACGGGCGGGCGCGATCGTCAGCGTCGCTTCCTCGCATGGCGTGGTCGGCGCGGCGGGTCAGGCGCCGTACGGGATTTCAAAAGCTGCGGTCATACACATGACACGCATGCTGGCCATTGAATGGGCCGAAAAGGGTATCCGCGTCAATGCCGTCGCGCCAGGCAAGATCGAAACCGATTCACCCGAGCGGCAGGCCAACCAGATTGATCCAGGAAAACGCGCCCGCATGCTGGCGCGCATTCCAGCCGGACGTTTTGGCAGCGCCGCAGAAGTCGCTGGCCTGATCCGGTATTTGCTGACACCGCAGGCGGCGTATATCACCGGGCAAACCGTAATACTCGACGGCGGTACCACGGTGCAATAACGCTGCCGGCCACCATACGGGCGTGTGGCCCCGTTGCGTGATTGTTGCGCATTGACGTCGCGGGCATACTACTTGAAGCGCAGGCCGCGTATCGCGACGAAATCCTCGGCACCGCAGTTGGCAAGAATGACGATTTTCAAATAACGTCCTTTGGCTACCGTCAGCAATCCGAGATTCAACCAGCCCTCATCAGTGTTGGGGGCACAGGGGATTTCAGACGCCGCCTGCGGCAGCCATTGCTTGCCGTCTTCACTCGATTCAACGCGGAGAATTTGCGGCGCGCGCGCCTGCTGATTATCCTGCGCCTTGAGAGCGAACAATCGGACCTCGCGACTGACATGAAAATCCACCAGCAGCCATTCGGGATAATCCGGCGGGCCGCCGGATTGCCAGCCCGCACTGGCGGTCTTCAACAGGCCGTTGGCCTCCATGCGCTCGCTGTGCGAACTGCTGGTGATCGACGGTGCAGCCGTGGATTTTGCGGCCGCTGCCGGTGAGCGTGTCGGCGGTGCCGCATCCACTGCTGTTATTGCTGCCGGCGCGGGTGCCGTGTAACGCAAGGCAGTATTAGCCGGCGCCGCTTCTTGCTGCGCGTTGATCACAAATTTCCGAAATGCCGGCGTCAGTTCGGCGAGGCTGCCCAGTTTAAGCAAGCGCGGTTTGCCTTTCGCCACCCCGCCATGAAACTCCAGCGTCGAGGCGGCGGTATAAAAGCGCGGGCTGTCGGCCGCACGTTCGAAACTCTCGCGCCGCCAACGGCCCTCGCGCAATCCTTGGCGTGCGCTGCCTGAAAAAAAATAAACGTATTTCACAACCTGCCCGTCGCGCGTCTGCGTACCCTCTTCGCGCAAGACGCCGCGGCCTTCGATCAAACCGCGTTTACACTGGCCCTCCCAAACCACGCGGCCCTCGCGCGCAATCTCGCGCAGGCGTTTGACCACGACCTCGGTGCCATACAGTTTGCAGCCCCCCGACTCGACAAAGACCGCCAGCTTCGGCGCTGCAACCGCGTCAACACCAGACAAGGCAAGACAGACCACCATCAGAATTCGGCTTAACAACATTCAAAACCCCGGCAACATTCATGGCGGCCATTGTGGCGGCAATCGGTGCAAATATAAACAGTAGTGCCACCGGCCAGGCCAACTTAGCAAGACCACCGGGTCGCATCCCCCGCGGACAGACGGCCAACCACCATGCGAAGCAACGCGCTTACACGTCTGGAGTATTGGCGCTGAGATCGGTGGCCAGCGCGGCACGCTCATCGAACACAAAGCATTCGCCCTGCCAGTGCCGGCCGTTGGTCTCTGCAAAATATTTCAGAATGCCGCCGTCCAACTGCAACACATTGGTCAGGCCGAGCTCGTGCATATACAGTGCAGCTTTTTCGCAGCGTATGCCGCCGGTGCAATAGCTGACCACCGTCTTGCCCTCGAGGGCCGCGCGGTGCGCCTGCACTGCCTGCGGAAATTCCGTGAACTTGCTGATCCGCCAATCGATCGCGTTTTCAAATTTGCCGATATCCACTTCAAAATCATTACGCGTGTCGAGCATAATCACTGGCTGGCCCGCATCATCGTGACCACGATCGAGCCAGCGCGCCAATGTTTGCGCATCCACCACCGGTGCGCGCTGCGCGGCCGGTCGGATGGTCGGATGATCCATGCGGATGATTTCCTTTTTGAGCTTGACCTTGAAACGCTTGAACGGCACGCACGCCGACCAGCTTTCCTTGGCATGCAGCGTCTCAAACCCGGGCACCTGCCGCAGACAATCGAGCAGCTTCCGGCACGGCGTTGCCTCTGCCGCAAAAAATGCGTTGAGCCCTTCTGGCGTCACCAGGATGGTACCTTTAACGCCCAACGCGCTGCCTGCCGCCTCAAGCGTATGGCGTGTTGAGTGCGGATCGGCGACCGGCGAAAAACGATAGGCGGCGAGATTCAAAATCGGCAGGGTCATGAAGGACGGTTCCAGAATGCGGTTTGCAGAGCGTAATGGTGCCGCAAAAAGGGGCCGGAGGACAATCAACAGTCCTCGGCCGCTTCGCCGCCTTCGTGCGATGCAGGTGGCGTAACCAGGCGGTTACCGGGGCTAATGATAGCAGCAGGACTTTGCGGCGATCCCTCGCGCAAGCGCCATACAGAGAAGCGTAAGCCATTGGCGAATGGTCGAAGCACCACCGCCCCGACCGCCAGTGGCGGTCATCAGAGCAAGGAAAATGGGCTTCCTGGACACCGAATTGCCCAAAGCGGGCTACAACAGCTACTTATCTTCCATAACCCAAATGCCATCCCACTGTCCGGCGGGCGGGTTTTCCTGCAGGTGTTCACACCGCTTGACATACAGCATGGCGGTTTTATCAGCCGGGTTTAGCGCAAGCACGTCCTCAAAAGAGCACTTTGCCTTGGCCCATGAGCCGTTCCGATATTCTACGAGACCCGCGCGAAACTGCCTGAGGGCGTCATTCAGCTGTGGGTAGCTTTCATTCGTGTGGTAGTCAAGAATTTCGAATACCGCCACTGGCTGGGTTTTACCCTTGACGACGACCAAATCAATTTCCCGGGAGTAATAAGTCGATTTCAGCTGGTGATAGGTAAACTCGCTAACCAGGATATGAGTTCCATAGGTTTTACAAGCCGACTCAAGGCGCGAGGCAAGATTCACCCCGTCGCCGATAATGGTGTAATCCATGCGTTTGCTGGAACCGATGTTTCCTGACACCACCGCATCGGTATTCAGACCGATCCCGATATCGACCGGCAATTTACCCTCCGATACGCGTTTCATATTCCACTGCTGTAGGGCACGAATCATGGCAATTGATGCGCGGACCGCCCGATCAGCGTCGTCCTCATGCCTGATCGGGATGCCAAATGCAGCCATCACCGCATCGCCGATGAACTTGTCCAACATGCCTTCTTCACGCTGGATGCAATCGACCATCAACGTAAAATATTCGTTTAGGAGAGAAACGGTGCCCTGCGCGCCAAGCTTCTCGGTGATGGTTGTAAAGCCCCGGATATCGGAGAACAAAACAGTCGCGGGCACGCTTTGCCCACCCATCACCTCCGCGCCGCTGGCAAGTAACTTGTCCGCGATATTCGCGTCCATATAGCGGGACATGGTCGACTTAAGACGTTTCTCCTTGCTGATGTCCTCTATCAAAAGCATCGCGCCGATGGGCTTCTTCTCGATAGAAAGCAGGGGCATGGCGGTTACATTGACCGAGAGGGCTTCTCCGCCCGCAATCAACGCGGCATCGACGGCAATTTCAGGACCCTGTGTTTCCCTCGCCGCCGCCAACTTTTCCAATATCCAGTTATTTTCGTTGACGAAAAATGTTGCGGCCTGTTTTTGAAGAATGTCTGCAGGGCTTTGTCGAAGAATACGCAGACCTGCGGCATTGCAGGTAACAATTCGATCCTGTTCATCGAGCGTAATCACGCCGTTGGACATTGATTCGAGCATCGCCTCGTTATAGTTCCGCATGTTCTGAACATCGGCAAACAACTTCGCGTTTTCCAGAGAAATCGATATTTGGGCGGTAAATGCCCGCAATCTCGACTCGTCTTCAAGCGTAAACGGTCCGCCGTTTTTATTTAGAACCTGGGTCACCCCGATCGTCTTGCCGTGCTTGTTGGCAATCGGCACGCACAAAATTGATCGTGTAAAGTAACCGGTCTTTTTATCGAAGGCCGGATTGAAGCGCAGATCAGCATACGCGTAGGGGATGTTAATTGACTTCCCCGACATGAACACGGCGCCTGCGATGCCCAGATGGTTAGGCAGACGGATCTGCATCGATTCCAGCCCTTGCCCCACTTCAGACCATAATTCGTTGGTTTTTTCATCGTTCAGGAAAAGTGTCGAGCGATCTGCATTCAATAGCCGCGTCGCTTCGCCCATGACTTTTTTGAGCAGAGAGACGAGGTTTATGTCCGCCGAGACTTCCGACACTACATTGATGAAATCGGTTTCCTCTTCTCGCAAAGCATTCGTCAGTTCAATTTGCCTTGCGCTCTGCAATGCCAGCACACCCTGGGAGACCATTGCGGTGAACACGCGCAAGTCTTTCTGGGTAAACCTGCCGGATTTTTTATTCAGTGTTTGCGCTACACCAATAATGTCGCCTTTCACCGTTCGAATCGGGACGCACATTATGCTGCGCGTTACAAAACCGGTCTGTTCATCTACGATGCTATTAAATCTTGGGTCCGAGTAAGCATCGTGAATAATCAGCGCCTCGTCACTGCTGTAGGCGTGTCCGGCGATACCGCTTGTATTGAGTATGCGGATTTCGCGGTGGAGATTTCCTTGTGCAACCCGCGAGTAAAGTTCGTTGGTTGCAGGATCGTTGAGGAATAGTGATCCGCGCTCCGTCCCGAGCTCTTCACTGGTCATCTCCACCAATGCATTCAACACATCATCGAGTGTGTCGTAGCCGGCCATGCGATGAGCCACATCGAGCAGTAATTCAACCTCCCTCAATCGGCGTTCGATGTTGCTTGCCCCTGCCTGATCGCGTTTAGTCGGTATAACAGCCGTTTTTGAAGATTTCTTGGCTGGCCTGTTGCCGAGCCGTTCGGAGGCCGTCGGCGCCTTATTAGTCATTTCGCACTCCCTACGCTTTTTATATGATCGAGCTCGTCCCGTAATGTCTGGACTGTCTGACGTAACTGCCTGTGCTCGATGGTCTGTCCAAGGATTGCTTGTTGTATTTCAGCGTCTCGCCCGGCGTGGGCCGTTTCCAGTTCCTGACGAAGGGCGAGGATAGTCGTTCGCAGCTGAGTGATTTCGCCTGCAGATAGCGTCTGTGTGTGGGATACCCGCTCCTGGCTAATGGCCACTGCATGTTCCAGCTCTTCACGGCACTGCCGAACGGTGCGTTTGAGAATCTCTATTTCCTGGTGGCTGGACGTCATTGCACTCTGCACCGAGGCATCACGCTCAATGCGGGCGTTATCCAGCGATTCCCTCAAAGCGACAATGGTTGCTTTGAGGCTTTTTATCTCGTTCGCATTTTCGGTATTTACTTCTGCGACTTTTTCGACTGTATCTGCCCGCGCCTGCTCCATACCTTCTCTTAACACCGTAACTGTGCGTTGCAGGTGATGAATTTCCATGCGTAATGTTGCTATCGTCGTCAATTCAGGATTTTCGCCAGACACTTCCTGTGATTTTTGCGGCCGGGAATTACTCATTTCGCCTCCACAGAAGAATTTTTCATGTTTGTTCTGGCAACCCAAGATGACGATTTTATATATTTTATATGGCGGTATCGTTTCAAATAAGTGTTCTGGTGACATTATACTAATCGACCTGCGGGATCTTTAGCGACTGGTTGACGATCGAGGATCGGCCAGCACACGCAGAACTGCGCTGCACCACGCGTGGCTTGGAAGGGGGCCGCAAGCGAAAAGGCCAACCGAGAAAGGTTGGCCTTTTATGATTGGTGGTGGCCAAGGGCGGAATCGAACCACCGACACAAGGATTTTCAGTCCTCTGCTCTACCGACTGAGCTACTTGGCCTTTTCGTGTCTGGCCGCGAACGCGGTCAGGGCGACAAAAGGGCGCCATTAAAACCCCTCGACAGGCGAGAGTCAATAAAAACACAGGCCGCATTCTACAATATTTCCGCAACCCTTTGTGCCTGAACAGATTACGGCTCTGCGGTACGCGACAAATTTGCTC
>CAMDSO010000056.1 GCA_945906935.1 Bordetella parapertussis | reverse complement strand
CATGGTTTTTAATCCATCACTGCGCACCCTGCCCCCGATGGGAGCGGAGTGCGAAGTTGTTCCGGCTTCGGTTAGACCAGCGTGATGCCGTGGTTCTTCAGCGGGAAGGAGCGCACGCGTTTGCCAGTAGCCGCCGCAAATGCGTTGAGCACCGCGGGGGCTGCCACGCAAATAGTCGGTTCGCCGACACCACCCCAGAAACCGCCCGAGGGCATGACGATGGCTTCGATCTTCGGCATTTGCGCAATCCGCATCGATTGATAGTTGTGAAAGTTCGTCTGCTCGATGCGGCCGTTTTTGACCGTGCATTCCTGATAGAACAGCGCCGACAGCCCATAGACGAAGGAGCCGGCGATTTGCCGTTCGATCAGCGACGGGTTGACCGCGTAGCCGCAATCGGTGGCAGCGACGATACGGTGGACCTTAACCTTGTTGCCACCGCTCACCGAGACCTCGGCGCAGGCGGCGACAAAGCTGTTATAGCCCTTCATTTGCGCGAGTCCGCGGAACACGCCCTTGGGCGCCGGCTTTCCCCAGCCGGCGCGTTCAGCCGCTGCGTTGAGCACCGCGAGGTGTTTCGGATTTTTGGTCATCAGCTTGCGACGGAATTCGAGCGGGTCCTGACCGGCGGCCTGCGCGAGTTCGTCGATAAAGCATTCCATGTAAACGGCGTTTTGGTTGATGTTTACGCCGCGCCAGAAGCCCGGCGGCACGTGGGTGTTGCGCATGGCGTGATCCACCAGCAGGTTGGGAATGGCGTTGTAGCCAAATTCAAACTCCCCCGACGCGTGCATGCCCTGAAAAACCGCCGGATCCATGCCGTTGACCAGTGCCTCGGGGCGCACGGAACTCAGAATCGACTGGCCGGAAATGCGCACATGCAGGGCGGTCAGATTGTTGGCCGCATCCAAACCACCGGTCAGTTTGCACTGGGTCAGCGGGTGATAGCGGCCCTGCGTCATGTCTTCCTCGCGTGACCACTGCAGTTTTACCGGCGTGCCGGGAATCTGTTTGGCGATCAAGACGGCCTGACGCACGAAATCCTGGAATGCACCGCGCCGGCCGAAGCCGCTGCCCAGCATCAGCTTGTAGACTTCGCACTTGTCGGCGGGTAGCCCGGATGCGGCCAGCACAGCGGCAAACGAGGCTTCGCCGTTCTGTGTGCCAAGCCAGACTTCACAACGATCCGGCGTGTAACGGGCGACGGTGTTCATCGGTTCCATCGTCGCGTGATTCAGATTCGGATAGGCGTAGACAGCCTCGACTTTTTTGGCGGCACCACTCAGTGCGGCTTTGGCATCACCGGCTTTGTTGCCGACAAAAGCCTGCTCTGCACCCAGCCCTTCCTTGAGCATTTCGCCAATCGATGCGCTTGAGACTTTGGCATTGGCACCCTCGTCCCAGACGATCGGCAGGGCATCGAGTGCGACCTTGGCGCGCCACCAGCTGTCGGCGACCACCGCCACCGCTGAATCGCCCACTTGCAGCACGTGCTTGACGCCGCGCATGCCGCTGACTTTGCCGGCGTCGAAGCTCTTGAGCTTGCCGCCGAATACCGGGCATTCCTTGATCGCCGCCTGCAACATGCCGGGCAGGGTGAAGTCCGAGGTGTAGATCATCTTCCCCGTGACCTTGTCGATGGTGTCGAGGCGGTGCACGGATTTGCCGATCAGCTTCCAGTCTTTCGGATCTTTCAGGACCATGTCCTTGGCCTGCGGCTGCGTGACCTTCGCCGCCGCTTCGGCAACCTTGCCATAGGTGGTGGTGCGGCCGCTCGGGCCGTGAGTGATGATGCTGTTGGCAGCGCTGCACTCGGCAGCCGCTACTTTCCATTCATCGGCTGCAGCCTGGATCAGCATCGTGCGTGCGACCACGCCGCCGCGTCGCACGTAGTCATGCGACTCGCGAATACCGCGGCTGCCGCCGGTCGAAAAATCGCCCCACACGCGTTTGCGCGCGACGCTCTGACCTGGGGTTGGGTATTCGGTGGTGACCTTGGACCAGTCACATTCGAGTTCCTCGGCAACCATCTGCGCGAGGCCGGTCAGCGTGCCTTGCCCCATTTCACTGCGGGCGATGCGGATGACCACAGTATCGTCGGGTTTGATGACGACCCAGGCGTTGACTTCCGGGGTGGCTTCGGCGGCGTGGGCGCTGCGCGAAGCGAAGGGGATGGTGAGACCTAGCGCGAGTCCGCTACCGACGGCGGCAGTACCGATGATGAAGGAACGACGGCTAAGGTCGGGCATGGTTTTGACTGTGCTCATGGCTGTTCGCTCCTTATGAATTCGCGGCGGCATGGATGGCCGCACGGACTTGCTGGAAGGTGCCGCAGCGGCAGATATTGGTGATCTCAGCGTCGATGTCGGCGTCGGTCGGCTTCGGCTTTTTCGCCAGCAGCGCACTCACCGCCATGATCATGCCGGCCTGGCAGTAGCCGCATTGCGGCACCTCGTGCTCAACCCAGGCTTTTTGCACTTTGGTCAGCACGCCGTTGGCAGCGAGACCTTCAATCGTCGTAATTTTTTTGCCCGCCGCCGTGTTGGCGGGGATGGCGCAGGAGCGTACCGCGGCACCGTCTATATGCACGGTGCAGGTGCCGCATTGGGCCACGCCGCAACCGTATTTGGTACCCGTCAGGCCGACCTGTTCACGAATCGCCCATAACAAGGGCATTGCGGGTTCCGCATCGATTTCATAATTCTTGCCGTTGACATTTAGACGTGCCATGAGGTTGCCTCCTGATCATAGGGTTATAAGTTGCGGTGCAGATGTGGCCGTCTGCTGCGGTACTAGTTGCGCCATTGTAAACCTGAATTTCGCTGCAAATGGAGTGCGGTAAATTACTCCGGCGTAATCCCGGCCTTGCGAATTACTTGCGCCCATTTGGTGATTTCTGCGCGCACGATGTGGTCGAGTTCTTCCGCGGTGGTGCCAACCGGATCGATACCGGCGGCCGACAGCCTCTCCTTGAGGTCGGGCGATTGCAAAGCGGCGACGGTTTCGCGGCTGAGATAAGCGACGATGTCTTTGGGCGTGGCCGCAGGCACAAAGACTGCATAACTGGCTACCGAGTCGAAACCCGGTAACCCGGATTCGGCGACGGTCGGTACATCGGGTAACAGCGGTGTGCGTTTGCCCGCCGTCACCGCCACGCCACGTAGCTTGCCCGCCTTGATGAAGGGCAGGTGGGGGGCGATGGTATCGAAGGCCATCGCGATCTGCCCCTTGAGCAGTTCGGGCAGAAACAGTGCGCTGCCTTTGTAGGGCACGTGCACCAGTTTGACCCCGGCCGCCTGGTTGAACATTTCGCCGGTCAGGTGGATGAGTCCGCCGGTGCCCGAGGAGGCGAAGTTCAATTCGCCCGGTCGTGCCTTGCTCAGCGCAATCAGGTCTTTGATGTTTTTGACGGGTAAGGCGGGATGCACAACGACGATGTTGGTGGTGGTGCCGGCCATGGAGATCGGTGCGAAGTCACTGCGCAGATCAAAGTTGATTTTGGCGTAATACGACATCGCTACTGCGTGCGAACCCAGTGCGCCCAGAAGTAATGTGTAGCCGTCGGCCGGTGATTTGGCGACGACTTCGACGCCGATGTTGCCGGCCGCCCCGGGACGGTTGTCAACGACCACCTGCTGGCCGAGGCGTTCGCCAAGTTTTTGCGCCAGCACCCGCGTCATCAGGTCGGCTGAACCTCCGGCTGGATAGGCGACGAGCATGCGCAACGGTTTTGTTGCATAACCGGCCGGTTTGCCGCTTTGCGCATGGGCGACGGGTATTGCCAACAGCGCCGCAGCCAGCCAGTTGGTAAACGCCGTGGTGGTTGAGGCTCGCTTAAACAGGGTCATGAGTTTTCCAGCGAATGTTAAGAACACACCAACGTATTGGTGTATGCGGATACCCGTGCAGCGGCATGCCGCCGCCGGATATTTGATATCAGCGTACGGTTTTGCGCGCCAGAATTAGATTGTCGAACACCAGATTCAGCGACCAGATCCAGCGCGATCCTTCGAACAGTTCCGGGAAGTTGGTGTAACCCTTGACCGAGGTCACGCCGATGTCTTCGTCGGTGTATTCATAGGCACGCGGCCATTTGCTGTCGTCAAAGGTCGGGGTGGCCCAGTTCGCGGGGATTGGGTAATGCACGGCAAAACATTTTTCCTCGCAGCCGGGTTTCGGCGCACGCGGGTGGATACGGCCGAGTTTGGTCGTGTCGTGTTCGTTGCCTTTTTCGATCACGTCGTCGGGGCTTTTCAGCGGTGCGATGTAAAACGACTGCGCTTTCCACGTGCTGTCAGTCACCGTGCCGTCGGAAAAACGCGCGATTAGGCCGCCATCGCCCTGATAGTACCTCGATTTATTGCCAAAGTTGGTCTCAGTGCCGAGACCGAGATCTTCCTCCCAGTCGACGACCTTGAAGGCGTAGGTGATCGGGCGCTTGGCCTTGAACTTGACCACCACCGAGTTAAATGGCGTGAAGGGGACAGGGTCGACCGCGATGAGTTTGCCGTTGACGTAAAACTCGAAATAGTTGTCGGCCACGATGTAGCCGGTGATGACTTCGCCGTCCGCATCGAGCACGGTGACCGCTACGTTGGCTGTTGATACCTCGCTGGTTTTTGACGGTGTCACACCGGTGCAGTCGTTATAGAGGTCGGAACCCTTGGGCCCGGTCTGGAAGGCGGTTTCTGCCGGTACCGTCCACGTCTTGCCATCAAGAGAGGTGATGGTGCCGACCGCACTGATGCGATGGTTAGCCACCTCAACCGGACATTTGTAGAGATTGTCGATGGTCTTTTTGGCTAAACCCTGGGTGACCGAGCGGCCACCTGCGCCCTGTGCATAAACGCTGGTTGCGAACTGGGTAGTGGCGGCGACTGATACGAGCAGACTGGCGCAGGCAAGGCGGCGTATCAGGGAGTTGCGGGTAGTCATGGTGCTGTTCTCCTCAGTAGGTGGGCCGGCGTGCAATTCTTTGATTGCCCTAAACGTCGGGCCGACAGACGGTCAGCTTAGCCGAGCCCACCGTGAGCGGCAAGCCGCGGTGGGGCCGTGTGATGTCCATGCTCGTCTTGTCCTTAAGGCAACGCTTCGTCGCTAGCGCAGAACGCTGCGAAGCGCTTCCCGGCGCTCAATGGCTGGATGTTTTGTCTACTGACAAGGATAGGCGAGCAGGGCTCTGTGGGTAAGTCATTGATTCGTCGTGTCTGCGATCGTCAAATCGGATTTGGAAAAAGCTAAAAATGGTGTAGAATCGCGCCTCTTTCGAACCAGCGGAGTTGCATCATGTCGCGCGTATGCCAAATAACCGGCAAGAAACCGCAGTACGGGAACCATGTTTCCCACGCCAATAACAAGACACACCGCCGCTTTCTGCCGAATTTGCAGTCGCGCCGTTTCTGGGTTGAGAGCGAGAACCGCTGGGTGCGCATGCGCGTATCAAGTGCGGGCTTGCGCACCATCGACAAGAAGGGCATCGATGTCGTGATCGCCGAGATGCGTGCACGCGGCGAACAAATTTAAGGGGTTCAGTCATGCGTGAAAAAATCAAACTCGAGTCTACTGCCGGCACCGGCCACTTTTACACCACGACCAAAAACAAGCGTACTACGCCTGACAAGATGGAAGTGAAGAAGTTCGACCCGGTTGCGCGCAAGCATGTGACTTACAAAGAAACGAAGATTAAGTAATACTGCGCATCTTCGAATCAATAAAAAAGCCCGCGTCAGCGGGCTTTTTTATTGATTCGTGATTTCGTAACGTATCAGCTGGGCGCCAGACGATAGCGGCGCAGGCGTAGCGAAAATTCCTGCAAGGCGTCAATGCCGCTGGCTTCAGCGCGGCGGCACCAGTCTTCGAGTTCGTGGACCAGTTGCTCCTTGGTGGCCGACGAGCGTTGCCAGAGCGCGGTGAGGTCTTCGCGCATCGAGTATACGGTTTCGAGTTTTTTGCTGTTACTCAGCATTTCTTTGACGCGTTCGCGATCGAATGCCGAGAGTTTGCGCGCATCGCTGTCGAGCAGGCGGCGCACTGATTTGCGATCGACATTAACCGCATGCGCGGCGCGCAGACGGGCGATTTCCTCGGCGCAGGTTTGTTGCAGCGAGCGCGCGTATTTCGTCAGCACTTCGTAACGGCTGAGGACGATAGCCTGCAGCGTTTCCAGGTCGCAGACTGCGTCATTGCCAACCAGCAATTTGGGCGCGACCTTTTTAACGTGTGCTAGTCCGGCAATCTCGAACAGGCGGATGTACATCCAGCCGATGTCAAACTCCCACCACTTGTTCGACAGGCGCGCAGACGACGGATAAGCGTGATGATTATTGTGCAGTTCTTCGCCGCCAATCAGTATGCCCCAAGGCAGAATATTACGACTGGCGTCATCGGCCTGAAAATTACGGTAGCCCCAGAAGTGGCCGACACCGTTGATAACGCCGGCGGCAAAAATCGGGATCCACATCATCTGGATGGCCCAGATGGTGATGCCAATAAAACCAAACAGAACAAAATTAATCACCAGCATCGACACAATACCGGCGACTGAGTGCCCGGTGTAGACGTTGCGTTCCATCCAGTCGTCGGGTGTGCCCTGGCCAAATTTTTCTAGTGTTTCTGCATTGACGGATTCGAGCTTGTAGAGATCGGCGCCTTCCCACATGACTTTGTTGAGGCCCATGATCTGCGGGCTGTGGGGGTCTTCGTCCGTCTCGCAGCGTGCATGATGTTTGCGATGTACCGCGGTCCACTGTTTGGTTTCCATGCCAGTGGTAATCCACAGCCAGAAGCGGAAAAAATGACTGACGATCGGGTGCAAATCGAGCCCGCGGTGTGCCGAATGACGATGCAGATAGATGGTGACGGCGGCGATGGTGATGTGGGTGAGACCCAGCGTAACCGCCACAAAGCCCCAAAAAGAGAGATCAAAGATGCCTGAATACATGAAGGGTTCCGTGGCCAAAGTTGACAGTCAGTCTACCGAACTATCGATACCCTGCAAAGCAGTTTTTTGACTGCTGTGCAAGGGCTAACAAGTAGTTGTGGTGACAGCGTAAAACCGTATTTTCTTTACGCCTGTGCTGGGCCTTCGCCGAGCATTCTGAGCTCGCGTTGCGGATAGGGAATTTCGATGCCCTGCGCCTTGAATTCATACCACACAGAGCGGTAAATATCGGAGCGGATAGTGGCGCCACCGCGTTCGGGGTCGCTAATCCAGACGCCGAGTTCGAGGTTGATGCCGCTGTCTGCGAACGCTGTAATGATGACGCGTGGCGCCGGCGCGGGCAGGGCGTGCGGGTGGGCGCGCGCCGCGGCGATGATAATGCGGGTTGCCAGATCGAGGTCGCTGCGATAACCGATTCGCAGCGGGATCGTCACGCAGACTTGACTATCGCTGTAGGTATGATTGAGGACGCTGGAGGTAATCACCGCTTCGTTCGGGATGAGGGCCTCGGTGCCGTCCCCGCCGCGCACCACGACACAGCGCGCTGTCATCTTGTTGATCTGGCCGGTATGGCCCTCGATGGTGACGAAATCGCCAATTTTGATCGAACGGTCGAGCAGAATGATGAAGCCGCTGATGTAGTTGCTGGCGATTTTCTGCAAGCCGAAGCCGATCCCTACCCCCAGCGCACCGCCAAACACTGAGAGGGCCGTAAGGTCGATGCCAACCGCCGGCAACACCAGCAAGACCGCGAGCAGAATCAACACCGGGCGCAACAGTTTGGCCAGCATCACGCGCAGGGTCATTTCCATGCGCTGCAGTGACATCAACTGTTCTTCGATCACGCGGCTCAGCCACAGTGTCAGCAGCAGGGCGAGCAGGATCCAGAGGCCCGCCTGGGCAATCGCCAGCAGGGAGATTTTCTGTTTGCCGATGTGAAACGTGATCTCGTCAAAGAAATTAATGATGCCGGGGGCGAGTCCGAAAACGTGCAGTGCGAAGCCGCACCAGATCAGCCAGCTGATGGTGCGTTCAAAGACTGCAGAGAGGCCACCAGTCGGCAATACCAGGCGCAGCACATAGGCGAATGCACGGCTGATCGCCAGCGCGGTCAACAAAGCGATCGCGATATGCAGCAGACTAATGCCCTGAAAGGAATGCAGGGTTTCTTTTGCCACCGTCAGCAACAACAGTGCGCTGGCCGGAAAAATTAGGCGGCGCAGCAGACCGCCGAGTAGTTGATGGCGTGCGGGGTCGTTGGCGCTGTTCAGCTGCCGTTTCGTATACCAGGTCAGCGCACCGGCCAATGCAAGGCACAGCAGCAGGGCGGTTACCTGCCAGACGAACTTTACATCGTGCAGTTCCAGCCAGAACTTAAGCGGCAGAGATTCGAAGAGAGAGGACAAACGCAATCCGTCAGCAACTTAAAAATTTATTCTAGCACGCAAAATTTTTAGACTAGCGGCGTATCGAGGCGTGGGCGTAATGACGCCGCCAGTTGTCGTAATAAGCCGTGCACAACGACGGATTGGCCCGCAGGATCAGCGCATTTTCCGCATTGCGATGCTGTGCCGCAGTGCTGAAGTTATAGCTGCCGGTGATGACCGCGCATTGCTCCAGACCCGCATCGATCACCATGATTTTGTTATGCGCGGCGGCGTGCCGGTGGTCGTAGCGCAACAATACCTTGCCGCGCGTCAGTTCGCGCACTACGGCGGAGTCGCCGCGTGCCTGCTCGGCATCGAGCAGCACGGCGACTTCGACGCCGCGTCGTTGCGCACGCACCAGTGCGGCGGCAATCCGTTGGTGGGTGAAGCTGTAGGCCTGCACCAGAATTTGCTGGCGCGCTTCGTCGACGGCCGCAATGATCATGCCGTCGGCGGCGTCGCCCGGCGTAAAAGCGTATTGCACTGTGCCACTGGCGGCGAATGCGGCGGTCGGTGCGGGCGTTTGTAGGGCGCACGCCGGCAGGCTGGCGCACAGCAGCAGTGAGATACCGATGGCGCGCGAAGTCAGCATAGGCCGTCCAACGGACACCACTCGCGCGGCGTTGACCTGCCGCGCGTATTAGAGCGCGTTACGTTGCATCACCGCGGCGAAAAAGCCGTCGCAACCCTGGCGCTGCGGGGCGAGTTCGAGAAATTCCCCGGTATCGAGTTCGATATGCTGCTGACGCAGCGCTTCGGCCGCCGGCACCAATGTGAACGAAGGATGGGCTTCGAGGAAACTACTCACCACGTCGCGATTTTCCATACGCAGAAAACTGCAGGTGGCGTAGACGAGCCGGCCGCCGGGTTTTACCAGGGTGGCGGCGGCGGCGAGAATGGAGCGCTGTTTCACCGACAGCTCACCGACGCCCTGCGCACTTTGTCGCCATTTCAGATCCGGGTTGCGCCGCAGCGTGCCAAAACCGCTGCACGGCGCGTCGACCAGCACGCGATCGATCTTGCGAGCTAGTCTGCGCACGCGCGGGTCGTGTTCCGAATCGATCAATTGCGGGTGCACATTCGAGAGCTTTGAGCGGCGCAGGCGCGGCGTGAGTTTGTTCAGGCGGTTCTCGGCGACATCGAATGCATAGAGCCGTCCTGCCGATTGCATCAGCGCCCCCAGGAGCAGCGTCTTGCCGCCGGCGCCGGCACAGAAATCGACCACCATCTCGCGCCGTTTCGGTGCCACCAGATAACACAGCAGCTGGCTGCCCTCATCCTGCACTTCGACCTTGCCCGCGATAAATAGCGCATGCCGGTTTAAAGCCGGTTTGCCGGCCAGACGCACGCCCAGCGGGGAATATGGTGTCGCGGTGGCGCTGATACCTTCCGCGGCGAAAATGCCGAGCACCTCTTCACGCGTGGTCAGGAGTGGGTTGATGCGCAGGTCGAGTGGTGCGGGTTGCTGCAGCGCGCGTCCGAGGGCGAGGATTTCCTCGTTGCTCATTTGCGCGGTGAGCATTTCCACCAGCCATTCCGGCAGTTCTGCATTGACGGCGAGCGATGGCGTGCCTTCGCGCGGCGTCTTCAGCGCCGTCGCCCATGCAGCATCGGGACCGAACAACGGTTCGAGCTGGCGCAGACTGACACCTTCGATGCGGTTGAAATAAGCCAGCAGCAGACGGCGTGCGGTATCCGCGCCGGTGTGGAACTCGAGGCCCTGACGCCGGCGCAACAGTGCGAACACGGTGTCCGCGATAAAGGCGCGGTCCTGCTGGCCGAAATGCGGATGGGCGCGAAAAAAGCGTGATAGTACGGCGTCGGCCGGTTGCGTCATCGGCAGGATTTGCGCGAGCGCCTCGGTGGCTGAAGCGAATTGCGCGGTTGTGATCTTCATTCTTCGCTCACCTTAATGTCGTTGACGAGTTGTTCGCCCGAGGGTTCGCCCTCGCGGTCAAAAAAACGGATACGCACCGGCAGCCAGCGATAAGCCGGTGCCAGCCATAATTCAATCGATTCCTCGCGCGCGCGGCGCACCTGTCTCACCGGCACCGCGCGGATTTCGCCGAACGGCGTCTGCAGGGTTTCTTCGATGCCAATCTCGAGTTCGTAGCGCTCGAATTTCCAGCCATTGGTGATCGGTATTTCAATGCGTCCCGGCGTCAGTGGCAGCAGCCCGAGTTGATACATGAAGCTAACCAGATCCTGCGCATTCTCGTTGAGCGGCAGGCTGCGCGTTGGATTACCGAAAGAGATGGTTCGGGCGACGCGGTCAAAGCGCGCGGTCGCACTGTCTTTGCTGCCGCCACGCTGGCGTTCAGAGCTGAACGCATCGGGGTGTAATCCGCCGGCGGTGAGGCGACCGCTACTGACGTAGGTCATCGACTGGCGGCTGAACAGGGCGGCGAGGCCGGTGGTTTCAGAACGGCTGCTCAGGTGGTAACGGTCTTCGTTGATCGACCAGGTCTGGACCGTGCTGCCGACGTTGAACCGGTTGTTGCCCAAATAAAGCTGGTAGGTGATCTCGCCCTGGCGTGGCAAACGACGCGCCAAAGACGGCTTGTTGGTATCGGCGGCCGTGCTGACGACCGGTTCCTGCGTCGCCACCTCTGCGTCACCTGCCCTCGTGGTGGTCGCGGCTGTCTCGGTGCGGCTGACACGCTCTTCGCCAAGTGCGGCGGGACTCAAGGGATGGTCGGAGTAGCTTGCGGCGCCGACTGATTTTGCCGGTTCCTGTGCCAGTGCGGATTGCGGTGTGGGTATTGCCCGCCGCGGCAGCACCGGTGGTAGCGTCGGCGCGGCTTGCAGGCGTGCGCGCAACGGCGGCGCATCAACCTGTTGCCAGGGCATGGGGGGCGCAATGTCGGCGACGACGATCATATGCACCAGCACAGATAGCAAGGCGAAGATCGCCAGTTTGCGCATGGAGTGGAGAGCCGCCACCGTTTACTTTGTTTCGATTCGTGTGATCAGCTGCTCGAATTTCGAACCGTCGTTTTCCACGATCAATACCTTGACCGGCAGGTTTTGGTGGGCGGGCGACAGCCATACTTCAACCGCGTTGTCGTTGGCTTCGCGCTGTTTGACCAGATGGATTGTATTGAGCGCACCCAATGGCGTGGCGAGGGTTTCGCGGCCGGCCAGCTGGTAGCGGTACAACTCAATCTTTTTGCCGTTAGTCATGTGAAAAGCGAGGTTATCCAGTTTTTCGGACGGCAAAAACATGAATTGATACAGCAGTGAGAGGCGGTCCTGGGTATTCGCGGGCAGCGCCACGGTTTCGTTGCGACCGTCAAAGGTCATGCTGACTTGCTGGTTCTTCCAGTCAAAGCGGGCGCTCACGTTCTTGCCCGGATCATCTAGCCGTCCGTAGTCGAGCTGGTCGGGACGCAGCCCGGCGGCGGTGAGGCTGCCGTTGCTCGTCACTTTGATGCGTGTGCGCACAAACATGGCCAGCAATCCGGCCGGATTGCTCTCACTGATGATCGAATAGGTAATACCGCGTTGCTCAAAGAGGTCGCTGACGGTGGCCACATGCAGGCCGTCTTTGTGCACGTCGTAGCTGGCTTTGACGAGGGCCGGCGCGGCGGCCATGGCAGCGCCGGCGCAAGCCAGCAGCATGCATAGAACGATGCGCAGCAGAGTTTTCATGGCGGCACGGTCATGCGGATACAGGCACCACGAGGGCGTCGGCCGGCTGGCCGGCCTCGGCGAGCTTGACGCCGCCGTTTTCCGTGATGCGCAGCCGTTCCGCACAAAACCAGGCTACGGCCTGAGGGTAGAGGCGGTGTTCCTGTGCGAGCACGCGGGCGGCCAGGGTGTCTTCGCTGTCGTCATCCAATACCGGCACCGCCGCCTGTGCGACGAGCGGGCCGTGGTCGAGTTCAGGCGTGACGAAATGCACGCTGCAGCCGTGCACCTTAACGCCGGCTTCGAGTGCGCGGCGGTGGGTGTGCAGGCCAGTGAACGCCGGCAGTAACGAGGGGTGGATGTTCAGGATGCGGTTGCGGTAGTGTTCGACAAAGTCGGCGGTCAATATGCGCATGAAACCCGCCAGCACGAGGAGATCCGGCGCATATTCATCGATCGCAGCGGCGAGTGCAGTGTCGAAGGCGGCGCGGTCGGCATAGGCGCGGTGAGCGACGACACGGGTTGCCACGCCATGTTTCTGCGCGGTGATGAGTCCGGAGGCCGTCGCGTCATTGCTGATCACTGCGGCGACGCTCAACGGTAGTCGCGCTTCGAGGATGGCCTGCATGTTGCTGCCGCGCCCCGAGATCAGGATGACGATTTTTTTCATGTAACGACGGTTTGTGCCTCACCTGGCGCACGGGCGGCGATGCGGCCGATCGGCCAGACGGTTTCGCCGGCGGCGTGCAATTTTGCCGCAGCGGATTCTGCCTCAGCGGCGGCGACAATAATCACCATGCCGATACCGCAGTTGAAGACACGCAGCATCTCGGCTTCGGCCACGTTGCCCTGTTCCTGCAGCCAGGTAAACAGCGGCGGTCGCGGCCAGCTCTTGCCGTCAATGTGCGCGGTGAGGCCCTCGGCCAGCACACGCGGCACATTGTCAACGATGCCGCCGCCAGTGATATGGGCGAGTCCTTTGACTTCGATATTTTGCATTAACTGCAGAACCGGTTTGACGTAAATGCGCGTCGGCGCCAGGATCACTTCACTCAGAGGGCGGCCATCGAGTTCGGCAGTCAGATCGACTTTTTTCTCGGCGATGATGCGCCGGACCAGCGAATAGCCGTTGGAGTGCGCGCCGCTGGAGGCGAGGCCAAGCACCACGTCACCGGCCTGTATGGCCGAGCCGTTGATGATTTTGCTTTTTTCCACGACGCCGACCGCAAACCCGGCCAGATCGTATTCGCCCGATGGATACATCCCGGGCATCTCGGCGGTTTCGCCGCCGATCAGCGCGCAGCCGGCTTGTTCGCAGCCGGCGGCGATGCCCTTGACCACATCGGTGGCGGTGGCGACATCGAGTTTGCCGCAGGCAAAGTAATCGAGGAAGAACAGCGGTTCGGCGCCCTGCGTCAGAATGTCATTGACGCTCATGGCGACCAGATCGATGCCGATGGTGTCGTGACGGTTGAGTTCAAAGGCAAGCTTGAGCTTGGTGCCTACGCCATCGGTGCCGGAGACCAGTATTGGTTCCTTGTATTTGGCGGGCAGGCCGCAGAGTGCGCCAAAGCCGCCGATTCCAGCCATTACTTCGGGCCGCATGGTTCGCTTGGCAAAGGGCTTGATGTTTTCGACGAGTGCGTCGCCGGCGTCGATATCGACGCCGGCTTCACGATAAGTGTATGCTTTGGAGGGTGTGCTCAAGGCGTGCTTTCGGAGGAAGTTCAAGGCCGGAAGGGCGGGAGTGGTTTAATATACGTCCCGTATACATTCTCACGCGCCAAACGCAGCGCCATATCGCTGTGGCCCGATGAATTTTACCCGAAATAATCCTTTGCGCGCCTGCCACTGCGCCCGCTCTGAAACGTGCAAATCCTACTCCAGGCCCAGCTAAACACGACCATGAACCTATTGAATGTGATGTGGTGCGCCATCCTGCACCCGCTGCGGCACGCTGTGAATACGCGGCTGATGCGGGGCGCAGCTGCCGGCGGTTTGGCGCGCCAGACGCCGGGGTTGTATTCGCAGGGTCGCCGTTACTGATGGAGCAGCTGATATTGGATATCGCGCCGGTGCCGGCGCCGACACTCGACAGTTTTGTCGTCGGCCGCAACGGCGAATTGCTGCTGGCCCTGCACGCGCTGGCGGCGGGGAATGGCCGCGATCATTTTGTTTATTTGTGGGGCGACAGCGGCTGTGGCCGCAGTCATCTGTTGGCGTCGGTGATGACAGCGGCGCAACGCCTCGGGCGCGCGGTTTTTTACTTCGATGTCGCGGCCGCCGCCGCCGATGACGCACTGGTGGTGGTTGACGACGTGC
The DNA here is from genome assembly GCA_945906935.1 of Bordetella parapertussis. Lineage (GTDB taxonomy): Bacteria > Pseudomonadota > Gammaproteobacteria > Burkholderiales > SG8-41 > PALSA-1004. The sequence goes on along the minus strand of CAMDSO010000056.1, from coordinate 13,178 downwards.
ATCAACTCGACGCCGCGGCACAGATTGATCTCTTTAGTCTGCATAACCGTTTGCGTGCTGGCCACGGCGCCTTGCTGGTGAGTGGTGACGCCGCGCCGGCGCGTCTCACGCTGCGTGACGATCTCAAAACGCGGCTCGCCGCCGGCCTGATCTATCAGGTGCACGGCCTTGATGATGCGGAAAAAGCTGCGGCGCTGCGCGGTCACGCCGATGCGCGCGGGTTTCGGCTATCGCAGGAAGTGGCCGATTACCTGTTGTCCCACGCCGAGCGCGACCTGCCCTCGCTGCTCGCTTTGCTCGACGCGCTGGATGCGTATTCGCTGGCGAATCGCCGCGCCATCACGGTGCCACTGTTGCGCGAACTGTTAAACGCCTGAGACGGAGGTTGCATTGAACCTTGCATTATTTGATCTGGATAACACGCTGCTCGCCGGCGACAGCGACTTTGAGTGGGCGCAGTTTCTGATCGAACAGGGTGTGCTTGATCGGGAAATCTACGAAGCGCGTAATCAAGAATTCTACGAGCAGTACAAAAAAGGCACGCTCGATATTTACGAGTTTCTCGATTTTCAGTTAAAGCCGCTGGCACGCCATCCGCGTCGCCAGCTCGACGCATGGCATCGCAGCTACATGCAGGCGAAGATCATGCCGATGATGCGTGAGACTGCGCGCGCGCTTGTCGCGCGTCATGCTGCCGATCTGTGTGCGGTGGTGACCGCCACCAACAGTTTTGTCACCGCCCCCATCGCGCGCGAGTTCGGTATCGAACATCTGGTGGCCACCGAGCCGGCGCAGGACGGCGGCGAATTCACTGGCGGAGTGGCCGGTCTACCGTGTTTTCGTGACGGCAAGATCGTCCGCGTTGAAGCCTGGCTGGCGGCGCGCGGTCAACGACTCGATTCGTTTGGGCGCAGTTTTTTTTATAGTGATTCGCTCAACGATCTGCCACTGCTGGCGCGGGTCAGTGATGCGGTCGCCGTCGACCCCGACGCGACGCTGCGGGCACACGCATTGGCGCACGGCTGGCCGGTGATTTCGCTGAATTAGCGCGGCAGCGGGCGTGGCTATCCAAGGGCTTGATGCAGACCAGCCGCCAGCCGGCGGTCGCAAGGCACGTCCTGCCATGTCTCATGTGCGTCTGCTCATTCTGCTGCTGATCGTCGCTGCAGCCAGCCTGCTTGGTGCGCTGTTGGTCGGCAGTGTGTCGCTGACTATTGCGCAGGTTGTCGATGCGCTGCTCTTGCAGACACCGGGTGTGGCGCATGACATTGTCTGGCAGTTGCGCCTGCCGCGTGCGCTGGCTGCCTTCGTCTGTGGCGGCCTGTTGGCGATGTCCGGTGTGTTGTTGCAGGTGTTGTTGCGCAACCCGCTGGCTGATCCTTATGTGTTGGGGATTTCCGGCGGCGCCGCGCTCGGCGCGCTCGGCGCCATGCTCCTCGGCGCGACGCTAGTGGCGACCAACCTGGCCGCACTCGCTGGTGCGCTTGCCGCCATGGCGGTGGTGTTTGCGTTGTCGTTTCGTGCGGGTGACTGGAATCCGCACCGTTTGTTGCTGACCGGTGTGGTGCTGTCCTCCGGCTGTGCTGCGCTGCTCAGTTTGATTCTCGCAGTGGCGCCGCAGGCGCAATTAAAGGGCATGCTGTTCTGGTTGATGGGTGATTTGTCGGATGCCGGGGGCAGCGGTTTTGCCTGGCTGCTGCTGGCGGTATTGGGCGGTGCGTTTATTGGGCTGGCGGGTAATCTCGATGCGATGACGCTGGGCAATCTGAAGGCGCGTGTGCTCGGTGTGGCGCTCAAACCGGTGCAGGCGGCGCTCTATTTCGGCGCCGCCGCCGCCACCGTGGCGGCGGTGCTGCTCGGCGGCAGCATAGGCTTTGTCGGTATGATGGTCCCGCATGCGCTGCGTTTGCTCGGGGTGCATGAACACCGCCTGTTATTACCGGCGGCGATTTTGTGCGGTGGCGTTTTTGTCACTCTTGCCGATATTCTGGCGCGCACCTTGTGGGCGCCGCAGCAGCTGCCGGTTGGTGTGCTGACAGCGTTGATCGGCGTACCGGCCATGTTGTTTTTATTGTCGCGGCGCGCCTGATGCTGCGCGCCACCGCAATAGGAATTTCTGTCGGCGCGCGTAGTCTGTGCCAAGCGCTGGATCTCGAGGTCGCCGCCGGCGAGTTGTGGGCGGTGCTTGGTTGCAATGGCAGCGGCAAGAGCACGTTGTTGCAGGTGCTGGCCGGTGTGCGGCCGCCGGCGGCCGGACGGGTTGAATTCGAAGCGCGTGCCATCGATCGTTATCCGCGGCGCGAGCTGGCGCGCGGTCTCGGTCTGTTGTTGCAAAGCGAGCCGCAGGAATATTGGGGCACGCTCGCCGATTACGTGAGCCTTGGTCGCTTTCCGCATACGCAAGGGGTGTTGGGCGGCGATGCGGCGGGGGACGATGCAGTGGCGCGGGCACTGGCTGATTTTGATCTCACGGCACTGGCTACTCAGCCCTTTGCCACCCTCTCGGGCGGCGAGCGCCAGCGTGCGCGTCTCGCCCAGTTGTGGGCGCAGGATACGCGGCTGTTGTTGCTCGACGAGCCGCAGCAGCATCTCGATCTGCGTCATCAGCAGCAGACCATGGCTTTGATCCGTGCCGCCACCCGCGCTGGTCGTGCGGCGGTGGTGGTGTTGCACGACCCCGCCTATGCGGCGCATTGCGACCGCGTCTTGATGTTGCAGGGCGACGGCGCGCACGCGCAGGGAAGTGCTGCTGAAATGCTCCATCCATCACGCCTGGAGACACTCTATGGCTGCCGCCTGACGCTGTGCGGCGACGGCACCGGTGCCCACGTGGTGCCCGTTATATAATTGGTGCCGAACAAAAACTCGAGCGGTTGCACATTTGTGCGCCGGTCAATTTGTTTTACCTCTGGATTTTTCAATCAATGATCAGAAAATTTTTCGGCAAGCTGTTCGGCAAGACGGCACAGCCGAAGATAATTGCCTTCAAGAATCACTGCATCTCCACCGACCTTATCAGTCCGGCGGCGCAGAAAGTATGTGAAACGTTGCAGCAGCACGGCTTTGCCGCCTACCTGGTCGGTGGTGCGGTGCGCGATCTGTTGCTGGGGCGCGAACCCAAGGATTTTGATGTGGCCACCGGTGCGCGGCCGGAACAGGTGCGCGGTATTTTTCGCCGCTCGCGCATCATCGGCCGGCGTTTCAAGCTGGTGCACGTGATGATAGGTGCCGAGACCATCGAGGTATCGACCTTTCGCGGCAACGCTGTTGACGCCGATGACAGCGTGCAATCGACCGATGAACACGGCCGCATCCTGCGCGACAACGTGTTTGGCACGGTCGAAGAGGATGCGCGGCGCCGTGACTTCACCATCAATGCGATGTTCTATGATCCGGTGCGTCAGGAAGTGCTCGATTATCACGACGGTGTGGCCGATATCAAGGCGCGTCGCCTGCGCATGATCGGCGATCCGTTGCAGCGCTACAGGGAGGACCCGATCCGCATGGTACGCGCGATTCGTTTTGCCGCCGCCTGTGGTTTGGAAATTGAGCCGCGCGCACGCAAACCGATACGTAGCTTGGGCGGCCTGCTGCAAAACGTGCCCAAGGCGCGCGTGTTCGACGAAATCATGAAGCTCCTGCTCTCCGGTAACGCGGTCGACGGCGTGCGGCGTTTGCGCAAGGAGGGGCTGCATCACGACACCCTGCCGCTGCTGGATGTGATTCTCGAACAGCCGCTGGGCGAGCGCTTCGTCATGCTGGCGCTGGCCAACACCGATGTGCGCATCAAAGCCGGCAAGACCGTCTCGCCTGGTTTTCTATTTGCCGCGTTGTTGTGGCACGAAGTGCTCGCAGCCTGGAAACAGGCGCAGGCGCGAGGCATGCATCTGATGCCGGCCTTGTTTGAGGCGATGGATCAGGTCTTGCAGGTGCAGTCGGAACAACTCGCCATTCCTCGCCGTTATGGCGGTGACATGAAAGAGATCTGGGCTTTGCAGGCGCGCTTTGAAAACCGTACCGGGCGCCGCCCCTTCCAGTTGCTTGAGCACATCAAGTTCCGCGCCGCTTATGATTTTCTGCTGCTGCGCTGTGAGAGCGGTGAGCTGGACGGCGAAATCGCCGACTGGTGGAAGAAATTCTCCGGCACCGACGAGGCGGCGCGTGCGGAGATGTTGTCGAAAGACAGCGCGCCGGGCCCGGCTAAACGGCGCCGCCGCCGGCGGCGTCACAAGCCCGGTGAAGCCAGTGCGGGAGAGAGTGCCGAATCATGAATGTTGTCATGGCGTATATCGCGCTGGGCAGCAATCTTGCAGATCCGGTATCGCAGGTCGCCGGCGCTTTTGCCGCGCTTGCCGCATTACCCGCTTCGCGCCTCGTTAAACGCTCGTCCTTGTACCGCACTGCGCCGGTTGGTTATGCCGATCAACCTGATTTCATCAACGCCGTCGCCGCCATCGAAACTACACTGGCGCCGCGCGCCTTGCTCGACGCGCTGCTCGCGCTGGAACTGGCACGCGGACGCGCCCGCTGCTTCATCAATGCGCCACGTACGCTTGATCTCGATGTCTTGCTCTACGGCGATCAATTGATCGCCGTACCCGGTCTGAGTGTTCCTCACCCGCGCATGCACGAGCGTGCTTTTGTACTGGCGCCGCTGGTTGAGGTTGCGCCGGACTGTGTGATCCCCGGGCGAGGCAGTGCCGCGCAACTGCTGAGCGCCTGCGATCGCAGCGGCATTTGCCGGGAGGATGTGCTGACCAGTGAAGTGCCGGCCTGATGAAGCCGTTGCCGGAAAAATACCGCTACATCGTGGTCGAGGGGCCGATTGGCGCCGGCAAGACCACGCTTGCGCGCAAGCTTGCCGAGGTGACAGGTGCGGCCACCCTGCTCGAAGATCCGGCGGCCAATCCGTTCTTGCCGCGCTTCTACCAGGACCACGCGCGTTACGCGCTGCAGGTGCAGCTGTTTTTTCTGTTTCAGCGCGTCAACCAGGTCCGCGATCTGCAGCAGTCGGATCTTTTTCAGCGCGCCACGGTCGCTGATTTCATACTCGATAAAGACCCATTGTTTGCGCGGCTGACGTTGAATGATGACGAACTCAATCTCTATCAGCAGATTTACGCCTCGATCAAACCACCGTCGGCCACGCCCGATCTGGTGATCTATTTGCAGGCGTCCACGGGAGTGCTGGTCGAGCGCGTGCGTCGCCGCGGTGTTGTCTACGAGCAGCAGATCTCTGAAGAGTATCTGCTGCGGCTGGCCGAAACCTATGCGCGTTTTTTCTACCAGTATGAAGATGCACCGGTGTTGATCGTCAATTCGGAACACCTTAATTTCGTCGATACGCCGGCCGATTTTGATCTGCTGATTGAGCGTATTATTGCGATGCGCGGCACGCGCGAATTTTTCAGCATGGGTGAATAAAGATGAGAATCTCGCTGACGGCATTGCAGAAAATGAAGCAGGACGGCGAACGTATCGCGATGTTGACGGCCTACGATGCGAGTTTCGCCGCGGTGGTTGATGCGGCCGGTGTCGACACCATATTGATTGGCGATTCGCTTGGCATGGTGGTGCAGGGGCATGACACCACATTGCCGGTGACGCAACGCGACGCCGTCTATCACACCGCCTGTGTTGCACGCGGATCGAAGCGCGCTTTTATTGTCGGCGATATGCCGTGGGGAACCTATCAGACCAGTCCGGCGCAGGCGTTTGCCAATGCCGCCGAGTTGATGGCGGCCGGCGCGCAGATGGTCAAGCTCGAGGGCGGCGAGTGCATGGCCGAGACCATCCACTTTCTGACCTCGCGCGGCATTCCGGTTTGCGGTCACCTCGGGCTGACGCCGCAGTCGGTGCATGCGCTGGGCGGTTATCGCGTGCAGGGCAAGACGGAATCGGCGGCCGAGCGTCTGATTCATGAGGCGAAAATCATTCAAGAGGCGGGCGCTGGCATGGTGGTGCTGGAGCTGATTCCGGCGCCGCTGGCCAAAGAAGCGACCGCACAGTTGCGTGTGCCTACCATCGGTATTGGTGCCGGCGTGCATTGCTCGGGCCAGGTCCTGGTGCTCTACGACATGCTCGATGTGTTCCCCGGCAGGAAGGCGAAGTTTGTGAAAAATTTTATGCGTAATGCCGATAGCATTGAGGGCGCGGTGGCCGCCTATGTCAAGGAAGTCAAGGCGGCGAGTTATCCGGGGCCGGAACATTCATTCTAAAAATAACGATCGCTTTGCCGGACGCAGATCGCATCAAAGCGCCACGCTGCTTCTTATGGTAAAAAGCGGACTCGTTAAAAACAGCCGGGCGACTAAACGGGGCGCGAATTCCGGATTCTGAGGAGTCGCCCCTGAACACGTTTCACACATGGACATCATTCAATCTGTCGCCGCCTTGCGCGAACGCCTGCAGCGCGAACCCAACAATGTGTTCGTGCCGACCATGGGTAATCTGCACCGCGGCCACATCGAACTGATCAACATCGCCAAACCGCGTGCTGCGTGCACGGTGGTGAGTATTTTCGTCAACCGTCTGCAGTTCGGTCCCAAAGAAGACTTCGACCGCTACCCGCGGACTTTCGAAGCCGATTGCGCCAAGTTACGCGACGCTGGGGTTGACGTGGTTTTCGCCCCCGATGAGCGCGAAATCTATCCCGAGCCGCAGACCTTTGTGGTTGAACCCTCCGACCTGCAACATGTTCTCGACGGGGCGGTGCGCCCGGGCCACTTTCGCGGCGTTGCCACGGCGGTACTCAAGCTCTTCAATATGGTATCTCCGCATTCGGCGATCTTTGGCAAGAAGGATTACCAGCAGTGCCTGGTATTGACCAATATGGCGCGCCAATTGTCGTTGCCAATTGAAATCATTTTGGCCGAGACCGTGCGTGCCACCGACGGGCTCGCGCTGTCTTCGCGCAATGCTTATCTTGCGCCGGACGAGCGCAAGGAGGCGCCGCGTCTGTATCAACTCCTGAGCAAGGCGCGCGACGCCATTGCCGGCGGTTCGTGCGGATACCAGGCGATCGAACTCGATGTCATGGCCGAACTTGCCCATCACGGGTGGAAGCCGGATTACATCGCCGTGCGCCGGCAGAGCGATCTCAAGGAGCCGCAGGGCGGTGATGACAAGCTGGTGGTGCTCGCCGCGGCGCGTCTCGGCAAAACACGCCTGATCGACAACGTCGAAGTCACTTTGTAGCGGTCGGGTGTTAGAGGTTCACACGGTGCATTCAGCAAAGCGCATTGCGCCGGTTTATTGTTCGCTTATCGAGGCTGCATTTATGCATGCTGGTTATTGCACCTCGTAAGCCACGCCATTTGATGATTTGATGGCGCGCCGGAGTCATAGAAAAATACGGAGAAATTCATGAAAGTCATACTCGTTCATCACGTCAACGCATTGACCGCCGAGCAGGACCCGCAGCGCCACATCAGCGCGCGGGGCGAGGCGCAAGCCGCCCGCCTTGGTGCGCGATTCAAGGCGCTGGGTTTGTCGCCCGTACGCATTCTGCATAGCGAAGCGCAATGGGTCACCGACAGCGCCCTGTCGATTGCGGCAAAGATGGGACTGGCTGACCGAATCGCGCTGGCAGCTTATCCGATCAACACGGGCGACGCAGTCGCCCCCTTTCTGGCCGAGATCGCCGCCACCAAGGGCGACCTTATGATGTGCGGTCACATTGATTATCTGTTGCGTGCGGTCGCTAAACTGGTTTGCGGCGACGAGAAACGCAAGGTCTTCGACTTCAAACCCGGTAACGGCACGGCAGTGTGCGTCGAAGGCGAGGGCCACGAGTGGTCGATCACCTGGGCCTGGCGTCAGGATCACGCTGCGGGCTGAGCGCGGTGTGATCTGTGGCTTGCACCCAAATAGGACTGAAGACATCGGCTTGTGAACGCATGACTGCCGTGGGTGGCGTGCTTCGATATGTCATTGTGCTGATGATCGCGGCGGGCGCCGGCGTTTGCCTGGCGCAGTCTTACCCTTTGAAGCCGGTGCGCTATGTGGTCACCGGTTCGCCGGGGAGTTCCACCGATGTGCTGGGACGTTTTATGGCCGATGGGCTGACGCAACAGTTCGGTCGTCAGTTTGTGGTCGAGAACCGCACCGGTGCGGGTTCCAACATTGGTCCCGAGTTTGTTTCCAAGTCGCCCGCCGACGGTTATACGCTGTTGCAGATGACCATTAGTCACGCGGTTAATGCGACGCTCTATCGCTCGCTCGGTTACGACATTATTCGCGATTTTGCTCCGGTCACGCAGCTGGTCACCGATCCGGCGGTGTTGTCGGTGCACCCGTCCCTGCCGGTGGCGAACGTGGCGGCGTTGAGCCGTCTGGCGAAGGGGCGGCCTGACGCGCTTGCGTATGCCTCCGGTGGTACAGGCACCTTTACCTTTCTGGCCGCCGAATTATTCAACAGTCAGGCGGGCGTCAAGATGCTGCATGTTCCATACAAAGGGGGCGGGCCGGCATTGATCGCGGTGATTGCCGGTGAAGTGTCGGTGTATTTCGCGCCGCTGGGCGTCGCCTTGCCGTATTTGCAGAGCCGTCGGCTGCGGCCTTTGGGTGTGACCACGCTCCAGCGTTTACCACTGCTGCCCGAGGTGCCGACGGTTTCGGAGGCCGGATTGAAGGGCTATGAAGCCGGTAATTGGTTTGCTTTGCTAGCGCCGGCGCGGACGCCGCGCGATATTGTCGCCAGCCTGCACGCGGCGTCGCTGGCGGTTCTGCGCAATCCGGCGGCGGGCAAACGCCTCAACGAAATGGCTTATGTGCCGGTGGGTAGTGCGCCCGATGAACTGGCGGCGCATATCCGCCACGAGGTTGAGCGTTTGGGGAAAGTGGTGCGCGCGCTGAATTTGAGTACGGATTAAGCGCAGCGGCTGGTGGGCTTGGCATCTTTCGTGTCTTGATGTTGCGCTTGGTTGGCCCTGGCGATGGACTCGCTGATACTTTAAACCACAAGGAAAATACCGGATCCCTGAGCTAATTGTGTGAGTGGATTGCAGGTGGGATTGTCGTCTGATTGACCACTCGCGGCAGTTATTCGCAGGTTAGCACTCACTGTGAGCACTATTTCGAGTAAAATCGGTCACCACACGCGGTATCGTCTGGCTCCCCACAGCAGGAACACCATGACCACCGAAGTCAAAAAGCGTTTTTGCAGCACCGGCAGCCATTGGGTTGCCACAGAGGGTCGCAAGATCGGCGCCACACGCTGGATTTGCGCAGCCTGTTATGAACGTCGTCGTACCGAGTTACGCAATCTGGCTAAAAACAAGCTGCTGGCCCTGCGGGTCGCAGCCAAAGGTTGACGTGCTGCAGGATGTTGTCCCGGGATCAACCGGGCACGTCAGCGTTCGTAGATTGTCAGGTTTGTTGATAATGCGATTGCAGCGCACCAGTGATTTTCACTCTGGTTCGTATTCCTCGTAATGCGATAGACAATAGTCGTTGCCTTCCTCTAGCAGGGTTGTCAGACGCACGTATTTTTTCTCAGCGCCAATATTGAGTAAATATCTTGCCCCTTCGGCATAGCGCCCGTTCTGCATAAGAATGGTCGTGGTTCCACGCATCACGACCGCATCATGCCAGCTGAAGATCGGTCCTTCGGATACCATGGTCGGGTCTTCAAAGAGAAGGGAAACCAGTTTGTCCAGAGCACCCGCCCGAGTTACCGCGAGCTCTCCTTCGAACAACTGCATTCCTACAATAATCTGGCCGCGCGCGTTGCGGCTGAGGCGGCGCGTCACGCCGATCGACCATTGCATCGAACTGGTTTTGCGAAAACCGATCAAGGCGCCGACTTTCAGCCACTCGTAATGCCGGTTAGCGACGGCGCCAATCCCGGTCTTGCTGCGGTCAATCAAGGTCCATTGCTGCATTAGCTGGCGATCGCCCGCCAGTTCCATTTGTTTGAGCCGCTGTTGTGAGCCGAGTGGTGCGGCGGGTTCTTGTTCAGCGTCCGGCCTTTCGACGCGATAGGCGGTCGTTCTGCCCGATTGTATGTATTCAATGCTGGCCACCATCCTGCGGATTTCACGGAATCCGTGCAGGGCGTCAATTTGCATTTCGTGGCGTTCGCGCGGCTGTCGCCGGTCCGCTGAATCGTCGGACCAGCACAATTGCAGCTTTTTAAGCATGGCTACATATTCACGCGTAGGGTGTGCGCCCGGCAAGGAAAACCAATCGGGTATCGCACCATTGCTCTGCAACTGTTTAAACAGCTGTGCTACATGCCCGAGCACAATACCTGTGCCGATATAGCGCATGGAGGCCGTTTGCGGTTTGTCGGCGTGCAGGCGGATTGGGCCAAAGCGGCTCGCCAGATCCACGGCATAGCTGGCGTTCCGCTCTGCAATGCCGCGGAATGAGAAATTAGCGGCAAATTTCCGCACTAGCAGATCGAGTAACTCCATTTGCGTTAGTTTGAGGTTCTGCCACGGCCCGATTTCAAAGGCCATGCCAGCGACAAACTCCTGCTGGATGGTGGTCGGTTCTGCTTTTCCTGGATACATCTTCAGTGGATTTCTGGTGATCTGGTTCTTCTCGGCCATCAGGAATAACCAGTAGACCTCCGCCACCAATTCCGGTGGGACGATCTGGATTTTCATGTGCAGCAGTTTCTTCAGGCTCATCGCCGCATGCAGGCCACGAAAAATGGACCGGCTGATCACATCAAGACTTAGACTGCTCTCAACCTGACCTTCATTGTCGCGCAGCAGATCACAATAGCTGCGCATGGCATTGCGTGTGTAACGGGTAAGCGGCGCCCAGCACTGCTCGACTGCAGGGCTGTCCGGGGGGGCGGATAACAGGTTAAAAAACAGGTCGGATACAGCCTCTCGTCCAGCCTCATCGAGGCTGGCATAGGCGTGCGCGCGTGTCGCCAGGTCGAGTCCGGTCTTTTCGGAGACCGCGATCCAGTCGCCGATTTCTTCGAGTCGTAAGCCCGGATTTGCGGCTGGCAGACTGTCAATGACTTCCTGCACGCCGTCATCGCTGCCAAGCGGGTGAGTTGATTCGGCTTTTTTGCGCAAGAAATTAAAAAGTTTCAATTTAATTTTCCCTGTTTTGCGTCCGCTGCAGCCCTGCCAGCGTTTGTATTTTCAGTCACAGCTTCTGAATTACGGCGGTCATCAACAAAACTTAACATCCGTCCCGCAACTGTAATAGCGGTACGCTACAACCTCTCCAGTGTAGGCCCGAATATGGGTGTTTTTAAGAAATATAAAATTAAGCACAGAATTCTACCGCTTTAGATAGGTGAAGAATAAGCCCCTGTCGATCCTCGCCCTGGCGTCAATTCTTGAGGCGTTGCCGCTCCGTCGCCGCCGGGCTTGCAGGTAAACCGCCTGAATTAGCTGTGGTGGTTTCACGGGCACCCGATGGCGATTGCTACGTCCCGCAATTGGTCCTCAATACCGTGGCGGCGTCGGGCTATTCGGTCTTATCCTTGAGTTTTGCTGCTTTTTTTGTCTGCCATTGCATGTTGCCCGGACTAACCGCGCCGCCGCGCTTGAGCGGTTTTACATGATCAATGATGTAGCCGGGGCAGCTGCCCGCGGTCTTGCCGGTCACCGGGCAGGGCTGGTATTTCCGGAAATCGTCTTTCGCGCGGGTGCTGCGCTTAATGTTGCCGTGTCCATCGCGGCGAAGGCCCGCTACCGCTTTGCTTCGCGCTCCGCTGTGATGTGGGTGAGCGTGGCCGGCAGCGCTGTTGTGCTGTGGCGTTTTCGCACCGGGAAAAAGCGGGTGCCATTAAAACCGCGACCCGCAATGCGCTGACGATACTGAAGATCAATTTCATGCGGTCGGCCTGTCTCGATGGGTGTCGGCATCATACGCGTCGTGCGTCTGCCTTGGGTCGTATGAAGTCAACGCTTTATATCAACCTCTGTTTTTTGCCTCCATTCCTTCGAGTGCACCGTATCGTATTTGGTCTGGTCGCTGTGGCACCCTACAATACTGCCAAAACCTCGGATCTCGGTTGAATAAACGCCGAGGTCACATTTCGTGTGTGCGGACTGTTCAACGGGGTCATGATGTGGTGTTAGACAAAAAACGCAATCCTGCGATTGGCCGTTAGCGATGCCGCCTCTTTATCTGACGTTTGCACTGATGCTGTTTTGTTTCAGCAGTATCAGCTCGTCCCGCGTGGTAGTTTCCTTGTCGGCGCTCAATCTTGACGCAAGCCCGTCGGCGGTGGGCATGCTGGTCGGGGCTTTTTATGTGTTTCCTTTGGTGTTGTCATGGCCTGTCGGCGTGTTGTCCGACCGCTTGGGATCGCGCTGGTTGCTGCTGTTTGGCACCGCTTGCGGCACCTGCGGTATGCTGATTCCGTATTTTTTCCCCGCCCTGCCGGCGCTCTACTTCGCCGCCTTGACCATGGGGATGTCATTTACTTTTTACAACGTATTGCTGCAAAACCTCGTGGGCGTGCTGAGCACTCCGCAAAACCGTATCCGTAATTTCAGTAACTCGAGCATGTTCGGTGCCGCCACATTGTTCATCGGCCCTCTGATCGGCGGGCTGGCGATCGATCACTTGGGTCATGTCAACGCCTGCCTGTCCAGCATGGGGCTGGCGTTCATTGCATTCACCCTGCTGTTGCTGTGGGGCGGTCGCCTGCCGGGCGGTCAGCGTGCGGCGGTCGCGCGCGGCAGTGTGCGCCAGATGTTGCGCGACCCCGGCATGCTGCGCATCCTGTTCACCAGCAGCCTCGTGCAGATGGGACAGGATCTTTTTCAGTTTTATTTGCCGATTTACGGTCATGGTATCGGTCTGTCAGCTTCGGCGATCGGCGCGGTACTGGCCAGTTTTGCCGCTGCGTATTTCGTGGTGCGCATTATCATGCCGCGGTTGATTGCGCGGCTTGGCGAAGAAGCCCTGCTCGGTTACTCCTTTTATGTGGCCGCCGCCGGTTTTGCGCTAGTGCCTTTTTTTAGCAGCGAGCTGAGCCTGATGCTGGTCGCTTTTATGTTTGGCTGTGGCATGGGTTGCGGCCAGCCAATCACGACGATGTTGCTGTTCAGCCGTTCTGCGGCCGGGCGTTCCGGCGAAACCTTCGGCCTGCGCCAGACCACCAACAACGTGGTGCGGGTCACCGCGCCGACCGTATTTGGCTTTGTGGCCTCGGTGTTCGGGTTGTTATCGGTGTTCGGCATCAGCGCCGTGCT